>NZ_CP074133.1:5826295-6168393 GCF_018316655.1 Nocardiopsis changdeensis
TCCCACCAAGAGACGGCGAACCCCCAGCGGGCGTGCCCCAGGTGGGAGCAGGCGGGCGGGGACCGGTGTCCGGCGTCGAGACATCAGCGACAGGAGCGCCCGGCTGGGACTGCGGACCACCGAATGACGGCGAGCCCCCCGTGGGGGCGTCCCATGCGGGGACACCCGGCTGCGGGCCACTGGGCGCACCGGCACCCGAACCCGGCACAGGAACCCCAGGAACACCCGACTGGAACTGCGTCCCACCAAGGGCGGGCGAACCCTCGGCAGGCGTGCCCCAGGCAGGAGCGCCCGGCTGCGGGCCACCGAACGACGGCGAAGCCTCGGCAGGCGCACCCCACTCCGGAGCCGCAGGGCGGGGACCGGTGCCCGGACCGCCGAACGACGGCGAGCCGCCGGTGGGGGCATCCCAGGCGGGGGCACCCGGCTGCGGGCCACTGTGCGCACCGGTGCCGGGGCCCAACGCCGGGGTTCCGGGGGCGTTCGGCCGGAACTCCGTCCCGCCGGACGACGGCGAGGCCTCGACGGGCGCACCCCAGGCGGGGGCAGGCGGGTGGGGGCCGGTGCCCGGGGGCGGCGGGGCGAGGGGGGCTTCGAGGGCCGGGGTCCCGTGCGGAGGGGTCGCGGGGGCGGAGTCGTCCTCCCCTCCCCCGTCCTCGTCCTCGTAGTCGTCGTAGGCGTACGACTCCTCGCGGAGCGCGGCCGGGGGGAAGGCCAGGGAGCGCAGGTTCAGCGCCACGTGGACCAGGACCGGCACCCAGAGGCTGCCCGTGCCCAGGTACAGCACCACGAAGAGGGTCCCCGACGCCCCCGCGCTGACCAGCCCCCACCAGCCCTGGTACAGGTAGGCCACCGCGAAGAGCAGCACCGACAGCACCGCGCCGAACCACAGGGGCACGCCCATGCTCGCCAGCAGGACGATGAACAGCCCCCGGTAGAGCAGCTCCGCGCACAGGCCGCCGGTCACCGCGGCGCCGACCGCGGCCAGGCGCTCGTTGCGCGTGTAGGGGATCAGCAGCCACCGGTCCCGCTCGGGTTCGGGCAGGGACGCCGGCCGGTCCGCGGCCGCGCGGCGGCCGCCGCGCTTGCGCCCCTTCGCCCCGCCCTGGGGCAGCCGGCCGCGCAGCCACGACGGCAGGCCGTTGACCAGAACCCACAGGGCGCCCAGGGCGAGCAGTCCGCCCAGGGCTCCGCCCACCACCGGCCCCAGCGCGTGGGGCAGCCGGAACCCGAGGTCGGCCGCGGCCAGCCCCGGGGAGGTGAACAGCACGGCCACCACCAGCACGCCCCACAGCGCGTGCACGCCCATGGTCACGGCGTGCACCCTGACCAGCGCGTTCGCGTCCGTGTCACGGCGGCGCGACAGCCAGGCGAAGGCCCGCCTGCCGAGATAGGGCTCGCCGAACGCCGCGAAGAAGAGCAGCAGGACCGTCAGCAGGGTCCCCGCGAGGCTGAACTGAGGAAGTGTCTCGGACCATGGCACGGGGCAATAGTAGGGGTCCGAAACGAGTCATAGAGCACATCCCGGTCATCGTCCCCTTGTGGTTATCCCGGCCAGGGGCGACCGTAGGGAGAGTGTCACAGGTCACATCGGGGTCGGTGACCGGCCGGCCCCGGACGGATCCCGAAGGGCAGGGCAGTGGGGATGGTCGATCGAGCCGTAGACGTACCGAGGGCCGCAGGGCCCGCACAGATCCGCAACATCGCTCTGGTCGGACCGGCCGGCGCTGGGAAGACGAGCCTGGTCGAGGCCCTCCTCTCCGCCGCCGGGACGATCCACCGGCCCGGCAGCGTGGAGGAGGGCACGACCGTCAGCGATCGTGACGAGGTCGAGATCCGCCAGAAGCGCTCGGTGCACCTGACCGTCAACCCGGTCATGGTCGGCGACGTCAAGGTGAACCTCCTGGACACCCCCGGCTACGCCGACTTCATCGGCGCCATGCGCGCCGGGCTGCGCGGCGCCGACGCCGCCCTGTTCGTCGTCTCCGCCCTGGAGGGCGTCGACGGCCGCACCCGGGTGCTGTGGGAGGAGTGCGCCGCGGTGGGCATGCCGCGCGCGGTCGCGGTCACCAAGGTGGACCACCCCCGCGCCGACTTCGAGGACGTGGTCGCCCAGTGCCGCGAGGCCTTCGGCGGCGGCGTCCACGCCGCCTACCTCCCGGCCTTCGAGGGCTCCGGCGAGGACCGGCGGCTGGTCGGCCTGTGGGGCCTGGTCTCCGAGCGCTACCACGACTACGACTCCGCCGGGGGCGGCACCCCGCCGGAGAACCTGAGCGACCGGGCCGCGGCGCTGCGGGAGACCCTCGTGGAGGAGGTCATCACCGAGAGCGAGGACGAGGTCCTCATGGAGCGCTACATGGAGGGCGGCGCGCTCGACCCGGACCTGCTCATCGCCGACCTCCAGAAGGCCGTGGCCGCGGGCGGCTTCCACCCCGTGCTGGCGATCGGCACCACCACGGGCGTGGGCGTGCGCGAGCTCCTGCGCGAGCTGCCGGTCTCCTGCCCGGACCCGACCCGCCGCCCCTTCCCTGAGGTGGTGGACCCGCAGACCCGGCCGGTGCCCGGCCTGTCCTGCGACCCGGACGGACCGCTGGTGGCGGAGGTGCTGGCGACCGCCAGCGACCCGTACGTGGGCCGGACCAGCCTGGTCCGGGTGTTCTCGGGGACCCTGTCCCCGGACTCGGTGGTCCACCTGCACGGCCACGGCGTCCCGTCGGGGCTGACCGGCTCGGACGAGCTGGACACCTCGGGCCGCGACGAGCGGGCGGGCGGCCTGTCGGTGCCGGTGGGCCGGGACGTCCACCCGGTGGGGGCGGTGGGCGCGGGCGACGTGTGCCTGGTGGCCAAGCTGCCCGACGCCCGCACCGGTGACACGCTCTCCTCGCCGGAGCGCCCGCTGCGGGTGGCGCCGTGGCGCTTCCCGGAGCCGCTGCTGCCGGTGGCGATCTCCGCGGCGTCCTCCGCCGACGAGGACAGGCTGTCGCACTCGGTGGCGCGGCTGGTGGCCGAGGACCCGTCGCTGCGGGTGGAGGTGAACCCGGAGACCCACCAGATGGTGCTGTGGACCCTGGGCGAGGCGCACCTGGACGCGGCGCTGGACCGGCTGGAGCACCGGTACGGGGTGCGGGTGGAGACCGGTGAGGTGCGGGTGCCGCTGCGCACCACGTTCTCCTGCCCGGCCGAGGGCATGGGCCGCAACGTCAAGCAGAGCGGCGGCCACGGCGAGTTCGGCATCTGCCGGATCAAGGTGGAGCCGCTGGAGTCGGGGGCGGGCCTGGAGTTCGTCGACAGGATCGTGGGCGGCGTGGTCCCGCGCCAGTACATCCCGTCCGTGGAGAAGGGCGTGCGGGCCCAGATGGCCGACGGCGTGGACGCCGGCTACCCGCTGGTGGACATCCGGGTGACCCTCTACGACGGCAAGGCCCACTCGGTGGACTCCTCCGACATGGCGTTCCAGAAGGCGGCCCGGCTGGCGCTCAAGGACGCGGCGGCCGCCGCGGAGCTGGCGATGCTGGAGCCGGTGGACTCGGTGGAGGTCGAGGTCGACGACGAGCTGCTGGGGACCGTGATGAGCGACCTGTCGGCGCGCCGCGGCCGGGTGGTGGGCTCCGAGCCGGCCCCGGGCGGCCGGGCGGTCATCCGGGCCGAGGTCCCCGAGCTGGAGATCACCCGCTACGCGGTGGAGCTGCGCTCGCTGTCGCACGGGACGGGCGTGTTCACCCGCCGCTACCTGCGCCACGAGCCGCTGCCGCCGCAGGTGGCGGCCAAACTGCCCCGGCGGCGCGACGACGCCTGAGCGTCAGAACACCCGCCCGGGTCGGCCGCGGTCGGCCAGGGCGGCGAACCTGAACGTGTTCACGGGGTGGCCGGACAGGAGGTTGACCAGGAGCACGAAGAATCCGGCGTCGGTGTGGGCACGGTCGGCGATGTCCTGGAAGTCGACGGAGCGGTACAGGTACTTGCCCGCGGCCATCACCCGGAAGCCCTGCACGCCCTCGGGGCAGAACGCGTAGGCGTGGTTGTCCGCCGTGTACTCCTGCGCCCGGCCCAGGCTGCTGCCCACCCCGGGGATGACGTTGGCGACGGAGATCCCGAACTGCCGCCAGAACGACGTGTGCCCGGCGGCGATGTGCCCGACCTCGTGCCCGATGAAGAACCGCAGCGCGTCCGGGTCGCCCAGCCGCACGCCCACCTCGAACAGGTCGCTGTTGACGGCGACGTAGCGCCGCGACCCGTGCCCGGAGGCGAAGGCGTTCAGCACCCCGTTGCCGGGCACCACGTACGCCTCGGGCACCTCCCGCATCCCGAACGCCCGCGCGGCCTCGACCACCATCCGGTGTGCCTCGGGGAACTGCTCCTCGGTGATCCGCACCCCGTTGACCCGCTGGCGCGCGTACAGCTGGCCGCGCACGAAGTACACCAGCGCGGGGATGCTGAGCAGCAGCAGCGGCTCGTTGGGGTCGCCGGAGTAGGCGCGGCTGACCGCCCCCGCCACGGTGAACAGGGTCACTCCGACGCACATCACCAGCAGCGGGATCTCCCGCGGGTGCCGCAGGGGGCGGACGCTCCCGGGGTCTCCCCAGCTGCGGGGGAGGACCCCCACCCCGGGTCAGTAGCGGTGGTCGGGACCGGGCCGCTCCTCGTCCGGCCCGGGGGGCGGCGCGTGGTGGGCGCTGCCCTGGGGCGGCGGTCCGCCGAACGCCGGGCCCGCCGGGGGCCGGCGCGGCTCCTCGTCCTCGTCGAGGAACGCGGCCATGTCCGCGGAGAGGGTCGACTCCTCGACCTTCTCGTTGCGCCACTCCTCGCGCAGCTCCTCGTCCTGGGCCTGGAACACGGCGCCCATGTCGGCGTCGTGGGTGGAGTCGACCGCCTTGGGCGGCGCGTCCCAGGAGGAGGCCAGGAAGGCGCTGTCGTAGGCGTCGTTGCCGTAGTCGCCGGCCTCCTGCGGCCCGGAGGGCGGCCCGGCCGGGTCGATCGCGGGCTCCTCGGGCGGCGGGAGCATGTCAGCGGCGGGCACGGGCACCGGCACCGGGGCGTCGTCGGGCGCGGGGCCGGGGAACACCGAGCCGGCGGGCGCGGGGGCGGGGGCGCCCTCGCGGTCGCTGCCCAGGTAGGACAGGGCGGCGACGGTGAGGGCGGCCAGCCCGGCC
Source organism: Nocardiopsis changdeensis (assembly GCF_018316655.1). Classification (GTDB taxonomy): domain Bacteria; phylum Actinomycetota; class Actinomycetes; order Streptosporangiales; family Streptosporangiaceae; genus Nocardiopsis; species Nocardiopsis changdeensis. The sequence goes on from NZ_CP074133.1 coordinate 5,831,446, forward strand.
CGCAGGGCGGGCTCGCGCGCGGGGGCGAAGAACGGCGAGTGGTTGCTGGGCACGTTGCCGAGCTTCTCGTAGGGCGTGTCGCCGGGGGCGGCGTCCCACACGTCGTGCGGGGTGGCGCCGACGAACCAGAACACGTACGGGATGGGCTGCGGGTCGTCGGGCAGCCCGAAGTACCCGAAGTCCTCGGTGGCCGGGGACGGGTCGGGCAGGTGGATGACGTACTGGTCGCCGAAGTAGGCGCGGTGGGCGGCGGCGACCGCGGACACGGTCTCGGGGTCGTTGCGGGTGACCCCGGCGCCCTGGAAGCGCTCGATCTCGGGCTCGCGAGCGGCGCCGGAGGCGGCGGCCTCGGCGCGCACGATGCGCTCGATGGACTCCTCCAGCCGGGCGGCGACCGCGTCGTTGAGGGCCCGGGTGTTGATCTCCAGGTAGGCCTCGTCGGGGATGATGTTGGCCTTGGTCCCGGCCTGGATGCGGCCGACGGTGAGGACGGCCATCTCGCTGGGGCTGACCTCGCGGGACACCACGCCCTGGAGGCGGGTGACGATGTTGGCGGCGATCAGCACCGGGTCGACGGCGGTGTGCGGCTGGGAGGCGTGCCCGCCCTCGCCGTGCACCCGGATCCGGTAGGAGGCCGAGGAGCCGAGGATGACCCCCGCGCGGTGGGAGATGAGCCCGGCGGGCTGGGGGCCCAGGTGCTGGCCCAGGACGACGTCGGGGCGGCCGAAGCGCTCGAAGAGGCCGTCGGCCAGCATCCTCTGGGCGCCGTCGAGGGTCTCCTCACCGGGCTGGGCGACGATCATCACGGTGCCGGACCATTCCTCGCGGGTCTCCGAGAGGAGGTCGGCGGCTCCGACCAGGCAGGCGGTGTGGGCGTCGTGGCCGCAGGCGTGCATGACGGGGACCTCGGTCCCGGTCTCGTCCTCGGCGCGCAGGGTGCTCGCGTAGGGCAGCCCGGTCTTCTCCTCGACGGGGAGCGCGTCCATGTCGGCGCGGAGCATCACCGTGGGGCCGGGCCCGTTGCGGAGGATGCCGACGACGCCGGTGCCCCCGACGCCCTTGTGGACCTCGTAGCCGGTGCGGGTCAGCCATTCGGCGACGCCGCTGGCGGTGCGGTGCTCCGCGTGGGAGAGTTCCGGGTTCTTGTGGAGATCGACATAGAACCCCTCCACGAGGGGGAAGAGCTCGTCGAGGAGTCGCATGACCACTCCCCCGTGCTGGGCTGCACGGTTGGGGTCCACCGCGTGCGGCACGGTATTCCACCGCCTTCTTCAATACTCGACCGGGCCTGTCGCGCCCGGCGGGCGCCACCTGACGGCACAGCTTATCGGCGCGACCGTCACGCACCCACACTGACATGTTCGTCCCGGTCCGCACCACCGCCGGGGTCCCGAAGTGCGGCCAGGCGACTCGGATGGGTTAAGGTCTGCACACGGAACGGCGTCTTCGCACCCGAAACATGCTCACGTGTCACACGGGTCATTCCGCTCCCCGTTCGCACCAAGGAGCGGGCAGAGACCGGGAGAAGATTCCGCCGAAATCCGGAGAACCGCTGGCGCACCTTCTTACATCACAGTAGGGTAACGCAGCACGATCCGATTCATCCGATGTTCCGGTGCCCCCCTCGCGCGCCACGCGGCACCGCAACGCCCGAACGGCGTGGAACCCCCGCCCGAGTCCCGGAGCGGAACCCGTCGACGCACACGCCCCTGTGAAGTCCACCGACCCCGGAGTCCACTCGTGGCCTCATCCATGACCAGACCGGAAACCGACCGCACGAAGCCCGGGCCCGGCGCCGCCGCCCCGGCCGGCGCAGGCTCGGCGGCCGGGGCGCCAGGCACGGCCCCGTACCGCGACGCCCGCCTGGACAACGCCAAGTTCCTCCTGATCGTGCTGGTCGTCGTCGGCCACGCGATCGAGCCGCTGCGCGACATCCCGGCCGTCAGCGCCCTGTACTACTGGATCTACTTCTTCCACATGCCCGCGTTCATCGTGATCAGCGGGTACCTGTCGAGGTCCTTCGACGGCTCCTCCAACCGCGTGGAGAAGCTGGTCCTGACCGTCGCCGTCCCCTACCTGATCTTCTGGACGATCCACCAGTCCATCTACACCGTCGAGCGGGGCGGCCTGGGCGACTCCCTGTCGCTGCTCAAGCCGACCTGGACCCTGTGGTTCCTCGTCGCCCTGTTCCTGTGGCGGCTGAGCGTGCCGGTGTGGAAGCGGCTGCGGGCGCCGGTCCTCATCGCGTTCGCGATCTCGCTGTTCGCCGCCACCACCAGCCTCAGCGACACCCTGTCCCTGGGCCGCGTGGTGAGCTTCCTGCCGTTCTTCGTGCTGGGCCTGAGCCTGCGCCGCGAGCACTTCCTGTGGCTCGACAGGCTGTGGCTGCGCCTGGCCTCGCTCGTCGTGCTGGGCACCACCGCCGTGCTGGCCGTGCCCATCTCCGACCGGCTCAGCAGCGACTGGCTGTTCTGGCGGGACAGCCTGACCGACCGCGACATCGACCCGCTGATGCCGAGCCTGGGCATCCGGCTGGCCTTCATGGGCCTGGCCCTGGCGATGACCGTCGCGTTCCTGGCGCTGACCCCCAAGAGGCGGACCTGGTTCACGGACCTGGGCGCCTACACCCTGTACGTCTTCCTGGGCCACTCGGTGGTGCTCATCCTCCTCAAGGCGTCGCCCTGGTACGACGTCATGGACAACCTCACCGGCGCGGCGATCACCGTCGGCGTGGGCCTGGCGTTGGCGCTGCTGCTGTGCACCCCGTGGGTGCGCGCGGCCATGCGCTGGGCGGTCGAGCCGCAGATGTCCTGGTTCCTCAAGCGCGAGGAGCCCGCCCCGGCACCGGCCCCGGCGGCCTCCTCGGCCCCCGCCGCGGACGGCGGCGGGCAGGGCGACGGCCACCGGGAGAAGCCGGTCGCGGGGGTCTGACCCCCGCTCCCCGGTACGGCGGACACGACGGGGAAGGGGCGGTGCGCACCGGCGCACCGCCCCTTCCCCGTCCCCGGACCCGGCAGGATCGGGTCAGCTGCCGCCGACCCGGTCCTGCTGCGGGACCGCGCCGGCGGCGATCAGCTCGCGGCGGCGCACCTCGAAGCGGCGGGTGTCCTTCCACAGGCGGGCGACCAGCACGACCTCGAAGAAGCCCAGCGCCAGCACGGAGAACACGGCGATCGGGATGATGAGGCTGTTCAGCGGGGTGAACAGGGAGACCAGCACCGTGACCGGGGCGACCACGCACAGGAACATCTCGTACTCGATGCCGCTGAACAGGTGCGGGCGCACGCGGTGGCTCAGCAGGAAGTGGCGCACCCGGCCGTAGAGCCCGCTCGGCGCCGGGGCCTGCGCCGGGACGGCCGCGCCGGGCACGGAGTCGCCCTCGTCGTCCTCGGGGCCCCCGCCGCCCAGGACCGAGGCGGCGTCGGCGCGCAGCGTGTCGGTGTCGCCGGCCAGCTCGGCCAGGGTCTGGTTCATCCCGCGGCGGGTCTTGGCGACCTGGGAGCCGTTGAGGTAGCGCAGCAGGTCGAAGAACACGATGACCGGGGCCGCGATCAGGTAGGCGACCTGGTCCGTCACCAGCCACTGGCCGATGAGCAGCGCCATGACGCAGCCGAAGAACCGGATGCGGTCGAACACGAAGTCGACCCAGCTGCCGAAGACCGTGCCGGTGCCCTTCAGGCGGGCGATCTTGCCGTCCATGCAGTCCAGCACGAAGCTGAGGTGGAACAGCAGGGCGCCCAGCACCATCCAGGCCCAGTCGGCGCCGATCCCCGACACCGGCATGACGAAGCTCACCGCGGACAGCAGGCCCAGGACCCCCGCCCCCAGGGTCAGCTGGTTGGGGGTGATGTCGGTGCGGTTGGCGGTCCACACCACCAGTCGACCTGCGAGCGGGTCGACCAGGAAGACCGTCCACCAGGCGTCCTTCGCCTTGTAGGTCTCTTCCTTCACCTGCGCGAACGTGAAACGCGGCATGCGTGTGTCTCCAGGGAAGCGACGCCCCGCACCCGCACCCTGCGACAGCGGTCTGCCAGGGGCCGGGGGAGGGGCCGTGTCAGCGGGAATCGAGTCATCATGCCAGATGGGGGGTCGTCCGAGCCAATCGGTGACGGCATACTTGACTGGTAAGAGGGGGATCAACAGGCGGCCGTGTGCGCTGGCACCGGATGGTCCACCCCCTTCGGTCTCGACCGAGGTAGAGGCATTGCGTTTTCTCAACGACCAGGCGCCCCAGCAGGACCTGACCTACAGCGACGTGTTCATGGTCCCGAACCGGAGCGCCGTGGGCTCCCGGCTCAGCGTGGACCTGTCCTCGCCGGACGGCACCGGCACCACCATCCCGCTGGTGGTGGCGAACATGACGGCGGTCGCGGGCCGCCGGATGGCCGAGACCATCGCCCGGCGCGGCGGTGTCGCGGTCATCCCGCAGGACATCCCCATCGAGGTGGTCTCCGACGTCATCGCCTGGACCAAGCAGCGGCACCTGGTCCACGACACCGCGATCACCCTGAACCCGGGCAGCACCGTGGGCGAGGCCCTCAACCTGCTGCCCAAGCGGGCGCACAACGCGGTCATCGTCGTCGACGAGGCCCGCCGCCCCGTCGGCGTGGTCACCGACGCGGACTGCGCGGGCGTCGACCGCTTCTCCCAGCTGCGCGACGTCATGTCCACGGAGCTGGTGACCATCCCGGTCGACACCGAGCCCGAGGCGGCGTTCGCGATCCTGCACGACTCCCGGCACCGGCTGGCGCCGGTGGTGGACGGCGACGGCGCCCTGGTGGGCGTGCTGACCCGCACGGGGGCGCTGCGCTCCACCCTGTACAAGCCGGCCGTGGACGACCGGGGCCGCCTGCGGGTGGCCGCGGCCGTCGGCATCAACGGCGACGTGGCGGGCAAGGCCGCCGACCTGCTGGCCGCCGGGGTGGACACCCTGGTGATCGACACCGCGCACGGCCACCAGGAGAAGATGCTGTCCGCGATCGCCAAGGTGCGGTCGCTGTCGCCGTCGGTGCCGATCGTGGCGGGCAACATCGTCACCGCGCAGGGCACCCGCGACCTCATCGAGGCCGGGGCCGACATCGTCAAGGTCGGTGTGGGCCCGGGCGCGATGTGCACCACCCGCATGATGACCGCGGTGGGGCGCCCCCAGTTCTCCGCGGTGCTGGAGTGCGCGGCGGCCGCGCGCGAGCTGGGCGGGCACGTGTGGGCGGACGGCGGTGTGCGCCACCCGCGCGACGTGGCCCTGGCGCTGGCCGCCGGTGCGTCCAACGTGATGATCGGCTCCTGGTTCGCGGGCACCTACGAGTCGCCGGGCGACGTCATGCGCGACGCCGAGGGCCGCCAGTACAAGGAGAGCTTCGGCATGGCGTCGGCGCGCGCGGTCCGGCTGCGCACCGCCGACGACTCGCCGTTCGAGCGGGCCCGCAAGGCGCTGTTCGAGGAGGGCATCTCCACCGGCCGCATGTACCTGGACCCCGAGCGCCCGGGTGTGGAGGACCTGATCGACCAGATCATCGCGGGTGTGCGCAGCTCCATGACCTACGCGGGCGCGAGCTCGCTGGAGGAGTTCCACGAGCACGCCGTGGTCGGCGTGCAGAGCTCGGCGGGCTACGCCGAGGGGCGCCCGGTGCCCACCAGCTGGTGACCCGCCGCCGCGGGTGAACCGACGGACCCCGGGGAGGCGCCGCGGCGCCTCCCCCTTCGCGTCCCGGGGCCGGCCCTACTCCTCCGACGCGGTGCGGGCGGCCAGGACCTCCTTGCGGTGCTCGCCGCACAGCCGGTCGGCGTGGCGGACCGGCTCGGGCACCCGGTACTTGGGCGACAGGCGCAGCACCAGGTCGGCGGCGCCGTCCAGGTCCACCCGGTGGCCGACGGAGACGTAGACGGGCTTGACCCCGGCGCGGGTGCGCAGGACCCGGCCGATCACCTCGGCTCCGCCGGCGGCCAGGGCGGCGGAGTCGGGGACGACCTCCGAGCGCCCGGCGACCATGGGCGTCCACGACCCACGCTCCCGCCCCGGCTCCGAGTGCCTGCCGTAGAGCACCGACTTGGCCGAGCCGACGACCGGCAGGTCGAGCAGGACCCCCAGGTGGGAGGCGACCCCGAAGCGGCGCGGGTGGGCCAGGCCGAACCCGTCGCACAGGTACACGTCGGGTGTGGTCTCCAGCCGCCCGAGGGCCTCCAGCACGGGCGGCAGCTCCCGGAAGGAGAAGAGCCCGGAGATGTAGGGGAAGGACACCTCGGAGGCGATGGCGACCGACTCCACGACCTCCAGGGTGGCGGCGTCCAGGACCACGGCGGCCGCCGAGAGCGCCGAGTCGTCCTTGGCGTAGCTGACGTCGAGCCCGGCGACCGTGCGGACCGCCGACGCGTCCAGCGGTTCCGCGCGCACCCGGCCGGCCATGCGGCGCTGGAGCGCCACGGCCTCCTTGGGATCGCTCGGCCAGTTCTCCGGGTCGTCCAGGATCCGGCCGACCCGTTCGGCGATGTCCGACACCCGACGCCTCCCCTCGCTTCGACGCGGCCCGCCGGAGGCGGGCCCCTCCCCCATACAACCGCACCCGGGCCGGGATCCGGCACAGGGCGGGCCGTCCGTCAAATCCTCATGTGTTCCCGCCGCCGCAGCGTGCGTCGCGTTGTGCGCGGAGTCACGGCGTCGGATGCTCGGAGCGGCGGGCCGGGGCGGTACGGTGAACCCGCTGGTTTTGCACTGACCAGTCAGTTCAAAAAGGAGGCGGAGAATGCGTCTGGCCACCGGGGCCCGGGTCGTGGCGGAGGACGTCGCGCTGGTCACCCGCGAGGGTCCCGTGTACACGGGTGTGGACTTCACCGCGCGGCCGGGGACCCTCACCGTGTTCCAGGCCGACTCCGGCGGCGGGCGCAGCGCCCTGCTGCTGACCCTCACCGGCCGTATGCGGCCCACCTCGGGGACCGTGTACGTGGACGGCCACGAGCTGCCCCGGCGGGCGCGCCGGGTGCGCCGGATCAGTGCGCTGGGTCTGATGACCGAGGTCAACTCCCTGGACGAGCGGCTGCGGGTGGGCGAGCACCTGTCCGAGGCGGCGCTGCTGCGGTTCCGTCCCGCCGCGCGGGGGCTGGCCGACTTCGCCCTGGAGGCCGCCGACCTGGAGGACCTGGACCGGCGCACCCTGGTCAAGGAGCTGGACGCGCTCCAGCGCCGCCGCCTGGGCGTGGCGTTGGCCCTGATGGCCGAGCCCCGGCTGCTGGCCGTGGACGACGTGGACGGCGGGCTGTCCGACGAGCACCAGGCGCTGATGTGGCGCAGCCTCAAGCGGCTGACCGACGCCGGGCTGACCGTGATCGCCACCTGCGCCGACGCCGACGCCCTGGCCGAGGTCGCCGACACCGACACCCAGGGGCCGCTGCCCATCGACCAGGGCGACCCCCCGGACGGGGACGCCGGGGACTCCGAGGACTCCGGGGAGGGCGGGGAGATGCGCCTGTCCGAGCTGTTCGCCGACCGCGGGACCGCCGCCGGCGCCGAGGGAGAGGACGGGGACGACCGCCGTGACCGATGAGACCACCCGCCCCCGGTACCGCCCCTTCGCGGTCCCCCGCCTGGGACTGCTCACCGTGCGGTCCTTCCTCCGCTCCCCGCTGCCCACCGCTGCGCTGGCCGCCCTGCTGCTCATCCCCCTGCTCTACTCCGGCATGTACCTGTGGTCCTTCTGGGACCCCTTCGGCCGGATGGAGCACCTGCCCGTCGCCCTCGTCGACGAGGATCGCCCCGTCGTGGTGGACGGCGAGGAGGTGAACGCGGGCGAGGAGCTGGCCGACACCCTCGTCGAGCGCGGCGACCTCGACTGGCACCTCGTGGACGCCCAGGAGGCCGCCCGCGGGGTCACCGAGGGCGACTACTACGTGTCCCTGACCATCCCCGAGACCTTCAGCGCCGACCTGACCTCGCCCTCCCGCGACCGCGAGCGACCGGTGCAGGCGATGCTGATCGCCCACTACAACGACGCCAACAGCTTCGTCGTGCGCCAGCTGGCGGGCTCGGCCTTCAAGGAGGTCCGCGACGCCGCCGAGCAGACCGCGATCAAGGGCTACCTCGACCAGATCTTCCTGGGCTTCAACGAGATCCACGGCAAGACCGAGGAGGCCGCCGAGGGCGCCGGGATGCTGTCGGAGGGCGCGGGCGACGCCTACGAGGGGTCCGGCGAGCTGTCGACCAACCTGGGCACCGCCCACGAGGGCATGGGCGAACTGGACACCGGGCTGGGCGAGCTGTACGCGGGCTCGCGGAGCCTGGCCACCGGCGCCTCGACCGCCTCGACCGAGGTGTCCGCGCAGGTCGAGAAGATCGACGAGCTCGCCGACGAGTGGCTGCCCCGGTTGGAGGAGGACGCCCCCGACATCCAGGAGCGGGCCGAGCTGGTCGCCGACCTCTCCGGCGGCCTGGCCGACCTCCTGCACGAGCTCCCCGAGGAGATCGACACCGCGGGGCTGGAGGAGCTGGACGGGCGGCTGGACGCCTACCTGCGGGAGCACCCGGAGCTGGAGACCGAGCAGCCCGACCTCTACCTGCTGCTGTGCGACCTCCAGGAGGGGATGGGCATCGCGCTGTCCACGGCGACGTTCGTCGAGGACAACCGCGAGGACATCGTCTCCGCCGCCGACGAGGCGGCCGACCTGAGCGAGAAGGCCGCCGAGCTGGCCGAGGACCTGCCCGGGTACATCGAGGACGCCGAGGACGCCCGCGAGAAGCTCGACGAGCTGGACGAGGGCCTGGAGGAGCTGGCCGAGGGCGCCGGGGAGCTGCGCGACGGCCTGAAGGAGGCGTCCACCGCCTCCGGCGAGCTCGACGAGGGCCTGGGGCTGCTCAGCGAGGGCTCCGGCGAACTCCACGAGGGGCTGGGCGAGCTGTCCGAAGGCTCCGACGAGCTGGCCGGCGGGCTGGAGGACGGGGTCGGGGAGATCCCCACCTACAGCGACGCGGGCCGGGAGAACGCGGGCGACATGATGAGCGCCCCGGTCCGGCTGAGCAGCGAGATCGACAACGAGGCCCCCGACTACGGCACCGGGTTCGCGCCGTTCTTCGTCCCGCTGTCCCTGTGGGTGGGCGCGATGGTGGTGTTCATGGTGCTGCCGGCGCTGTCCACGCGCGCCCTGGCCTCCTCCGCCCCCTCCTGGCGGGTGGCGCTGGCCGGGCGGATCGCCCCGATGCTGCTGGGGTTCGGGCAGGTGGCCGTCATGATGGCGGCGCTGCACCTGCTGCTGGGGCTGCAGTCCTGGAACTGGCCGGTGCTCATCGCGTTCCTGCTGCTGACCGCCGCGGCGTTCGCCGCCACGGTCCAGTACCTGAACGTGCGGTTCGGCGCGGCCGGGCGGGTGGTGGCGCTGGCGCTGCTGGTGCTCCAGCTGACCTCGGCCGGCGGCACCTACCCGATCGAGACCAGCCCGTCGTTCTTCCAGGCGATCGGCCCCTACCTGCCGCTGCACTGGGGGGTGACCGCCCTGCGCAACCTGACGGGCGGCGGCGACCTGGACCTGGTCTGGCCCGCGTTCGGGGTCATGGCCCTGTGGCTCGTCGTGCCCCTGCTGCTGACCTGGATGACCGTGGACCGCAAGAGGGTGTGGACGATGAGCGCCCTGTACCCCTCCCTGAAGCTCTGAACAGGGCCGTGGGAGCGATGCCCGCGGCGGCGCCGGAGGAGTTCCGGTGCCGTTCGGGGGCAGAATGGACCGGATGAGTGTGAGCACCCCCGACCGACCCGTGAGCAACCGCCGCGAAGCCACCCGCAGGCGGCTGTTCGAGGCCGCCGTGACCCTGATCTCCGAGCAGGGGTACGGCGCCACCACCGTCGACGAGATCGCCGAGCGCGCGGGCGTGGCCAAGGGCACCGTCTACTACAACTTCGGCGGCAAGAGCGAGCTCTACACGGCGCTGATGGAATGGGGCATCACCCGGCTGGCCGACACCCTCAAGGAGGCGGCGCCCGACCCGGACGCCGACCCGGCCGAGGCGCTGACGGCGGTCCTGCGGGCCGGGGTGGAGTTCATCGGAGCGCACGAGGCCCTGGCCCGGCTGCTCATGGCCGAGGCCTGGCGGACCAACCGGACCTGGTACACCACGGTCCGCCAGATCCGCACGGAGGCGATCGGCGTCGTCACCGCGCGCCTGGACGCGCTGGCCGCCATCGGACGGCTCCGGCCGGACCTGGACACCGGGCTTGCGGGATCCGCACTGTTCGGCATGGTGGTGACGGTGGCCCTCGACTGGCGGACCCTCCAGCCGGACCGGCCGGCGGAGGAGGTCCACGCCACCCTGACCCGGATGGTCCACGGCCTCCTGGGGACGTCCGACTCCCCCGCAGACCCCTGAGAGGACGCCTGACATGGCCTCGCTGTACCCGCTGCTGCCCTTGCTGTCCGGGCTGGTCATCCTGGCGGTGGTCACCCGCGACACCCGGCTGGAGCTGCGCCTGATCCGCCACGGGGTGCGCGCCAAGGGGCGGGTCATCGGCTACCGCGAGACCTCGACGGCCTCGCGGATGGTCGTGCAGTTCCGCACCGAGGACGGCCGGGAGGTGCACGCCGAGCACGAGAACACGGGGTGGACGGCCTCGCGGGCGGGTGAGATCGTCACCGTCTCCTACGACCCCGAGACCCCGGAGCTGGCCCGCATCGTGTCGGCGCCCTGGCTGTCGCACTGGGTGCGCGGCATGTTCGCCGCCCTGGGCGCGATCCTGGTCGCCGCCGGGGTGCTGCTGGGCTACCTCGCCTGGGACCTCGACTGGGACCCGGGAAGCTAGGGCCTGTTCTTCGGGTGTTCTCCTGTGCTACCGGGGGGTTCGTGAGGCGCCCGGCGGGGTTCTGGAGGCCCCGGAGGAGCGGTCCGAGGAACGAGGACCGCGACGGAGGGGCCGAAGGTTCCCGCCCTCAGGGGGCGCCGAACAAGGTGGCCGGGCTGCGGCCGCAGGCCGTCCGTTGAGGGTGGTGGCGGGCGACGGGCGGGCCGAAGCGCAGCGGAGGTTCACAAGGACACGGCCCGGGCCGCGGCGGGTTCGCGGGGCTCGGAGTAGCGGACCAGGCGGGACGGCAGCGAGCCGTCGGTGATCGCCCGGGTGCGCACGCGGGTGCCGCACAGCAGGTCGGCCAGGCCGACCCGGTCCGGGCGGACCAGCGCCGAACTGGCGTGCACCACCACGACGGCGAGCGCGATCCACGGGTGGCCGAACGCGGTGAGCAGCGCCACCGGGGCGGTGAGCAGCGCGGTGCGCGCCAGCACCCGCGGGCGGGAGGCGGGGGCCGGGCGGGCGGGCTCGGTGAGCGCCAGCCGGACGGCGGCGCGGCCGGGGGTGCAGCGGTCCCGGCGCACCTGCGGCACGAACACCCCGAAGACGGCGGCGGTGCCCAGCAGCACGGCGGTGCGGACGTGCCCGTCGGGGTCGGAGCCGATCACGCCCACGGCGGTCATGGCGGCGGTCAGGGTGCCCGCCCCGTACCACCACAGGCCCAGGTCGAGCAGGGTGCCCAGGGTGCGGCGGGTGAGGTCGGGCGCGACCCGGTCGGGCACCGCGCCCGGCCAGCCGCGGGTGTCGCCCCAGGGCCACAGCGGCAGCAGGAACCGGGCGAGCAGCCAGCCGGCGGCGGTCCCCGCGGCGCCGAGCGCGACGAACAGCGGGGACGCCTCGGCGTAGGCGCAGGGGTACACGCCCAGCAGGCCGGTGCCGCGGACGGCGTCGGCGGCCAGGGCCAGGCCCGTCCCCAGCAGCAGGGTGACGACCGGGCCGCGGCGGAAGCGGTCGCGGGCCAGCCAGCCGACGGGCAGGAAGAGCGCGAAGGCCAGGACCGGTCCGTACCGCTCGGCGGCCCCCTGTCCCGCCCCGGGCGAGCACAGCCCGTCGACGGCGGCGGGCAGCGGCCAGACGGCGTAGGCGGCCAGGGCCAGGCCGGCCGCCAGCGCGGCGAGGCTGGCGCGGCCGGGGCGGCCGTACAGCCGGCCGTAGCGCCGGTGCTGTCCGCGCAGGTAGAGGGCGGCGGCGAGGAGGACGAGCAGGGGAACGGCGACGACGGCCACGTCCACGGCCCCCTGCCCGGTGCCGAACGGTCGGATCACGCGCACTGCCCTCCCTGCTCCCTGTCCAGGGCGCAACGGTAGTACGCCGGGCGACTCTCCGGGTGTCGAACGCCGCTTTGAACCGATATGGTCGCTTTCGAACGTCGTCACACGGAGCACTTCTTGCACTTCGCTCCGCAATATGTGACATTCGCCCTATAGGCCCCCAGGGGCCGCCCACCCCAATAGTCCCGACCCTCCAGGCGGACGTTCCGCCTCGTCATGGCAGACTGCCTCCACCACCCGGATATTTCGTCGTTTCTCTGCCGAGATACGATCCCCGACGCCGAAATGCCGCGTTTGTGGTTACCCTGCGGTAGGTCCCGTGTCGCGACACCCCCGAGCGCACGCGGCCCGCAGGGCGGGCGACCCCCTCAAGGGCCCGCGGTGTCGAGGACCGGGCACCGGTCGGGACGGCGCCCCTGATACCGCACCCCGAGAAGACTTTCGACGCGGATCGACAGGAGAACCGTGCAGGCAGTACCCCCGAGACGCGGGCGGACGATCGCGTCCCGCATCCGCGCAATGGTCACGATCCCCACGGCGGCCCTGCTCGCCCTGTGGCTGATCCTCACCCTGGTGTTGGCCTTCGACGCCGGGCTGAAGCTGATCCGGGCCTCGGCGACCGACGACATGGTCACCCCGGCCGCCGTGGGCCTGGTCGACGCCATGCGCGAGCGCGCGCGCAGCATCGCCTACATCGAGCACTCCGACGACCCGGAGCTGGCCGCCGAGCTGGCCGAGGCCCGGGAGAGCACGGACGCCTCGCTCGGTGTGGTCATCGGCGACCTCATCGGGTTCGTCGACCTGGCCCCCGGCGAGGCCGGACACCACATCACCATGCTCCACGAGGAGTACGGGCGGATCGACGAGATCCGGGCGGGCGTGGACGACGGCTCCCTCTCCCGCGACGAGGTCCTGGAGTACTACAACGAGTTGGTCCTGCACGGTGCCGACACGTTCGACAGCCAGGGCCGCACCGGCAACGAGCTGGAGTCCGTCAACCCCGGTTTCAGCGCGGTCTACATGTTCCGCACCGTCGACCTGTTCGCCCGCGCCGACGCCCAGCTCGCGCAGGGCTTCGCCGACGACGAGCTCACCTGGGAGGACCAGCTCGCCTTCGCCGAGCTCGTCAGCTCCTACCGCCACCTGCTGGATGCCAACGGCCCCTACATCTCGGGCCCCGGACAGGCCGAGCGGCTCGAAGCGGTGCTGGACAGCCCCGAGTTCGCGCGGCTCACCGAGATGGAGGCGCGGATCATCGAGCGGCGGATCGAGACCGAGTCCGTCACCGACCCGGTCACCCTCGCCGTCACCGACGTCGAGGACCTGTCCATGCCGGTGAACCGCGACGAGTGGGCCGCCGACCACGCGTACGTGCTGGGCGAGCTCACCGAGATCGGCGCGGACGAGGCGTTCTACGCCGCCGACGTCACCCGGGAGCAGGCCCACCGGGCCGTGTTCGTCGCCGTCGGCGGCAGCCTGGGCGTCGCCGCCGTCTTCAGCGTCGCCTTCCTGCTGGCCCGCCGCTCCTCCCGGTCGCTCACCGGCCGCCTGCTGCGCCTGCGCAACGACGCCAACGACCTGGCCGAGCAGCGCCTGCCCGAGCTCATGGACCGGCTGCACCGAGGCGAGCGGGTGGACACCGACGCGATGCTGCCGCTCATGGCGACCAGCGACGACGAGATCGGCGACGTGGCCCGCGCGTTCAACACCGCCCAGCGGGCCGCGGTCGACGAGGCCGTCCAGCAGACGGAGCTGCGCCAGGGCATCAACCGGGTGTTCCTCAACATCGCCCACCGCAGCCAGACCCTGGTCCACCGCCAGCTGCGCCTCCTGGACAAGATGGAGCGCGAGCAGGAGGACCCCGAGCAGCTCGCCCAGCTGTTCAAGCTCGACCACCTGGCCACCCGCTCCCGCCGCAACGCCGAGAACCTGCTGATCCTCGGCGGCGAGGCCCCCGGGCGGACCTGGCACCGGCCGATGCCGCTCATCGATGTGCTGCGCGGCGCCATCTCCGAGTCCGGTGACTACACCCGGGTCAAGCGCGAGCGGATCGCCCGCGTGCACCTCAACGGCCCGGCCGTCGCCGACGTCATCCACCTGGTCGCCGAGCTGGTCGACAACGCCGCCATGTTCTCGCCCCCGCACACCCAGGTGCGCCTGAGCAGCGACGACGTGCCCAACGGTGTGACGATCGAGATCGAGGACCGCGGCCTGGGCATGACCGAGGAGGAGCTGGCCTCCGCCAACCGGCTGCTGGCCGACCCGCCCGAGTTCGACGTCATGCGCCTCAACGAGAAGATGCGCCTGGGCCTGTTCGTGGTGTCCCGCCTGGCGCACCGGCACGGCATCAAGGTGCACCTGCGCCCGTCGCCGTACGGCGGCGTGCAGGCGATCGTCCTGCTGCCGCACGAGATCATCACCGGCGAGCGCTCCTCGCTGCCCGCCTCCGAGGAGCAGGACGGCGACATCTGGGAGGTGCGCGAGATCATCGACCACGCCCCCGGCCGCGCCCTGGAGTCCGGTCCCACCCCGGTCCTGGCCCCGGTGCCCGCGGACGCGGGGACCCCGGCCGCCGACGCGGCGGAGGACTCGCGGGCCGGTGACGCCCCGTCCGCCGGCGCGGAGTCCGGGGACGGCGCGACCGCCGGCGCCGAGGCGCCCCCCGCCACCGCCGGCACCGACGTCCTCGACGGTGTCGACGTCCTCGCCGGGGACCCCGGCCCCCGGCCGCCCCTGCCCACCCGCCGGCCCGCCATCAGCGCGGTCCCCGGTCCCGGGCCAGCCGCGCCGGAGCGGGTCGAGGCGGGCGGCGGACGGCCCTCCCTCCCCAAACGCCGTCCCCAGGAGAACCTGGCCCCGCAACTGGCCGCCGACCCCGAGCCCTCTGCTCGGAACGGTGACGCGGCGGGGGCCCCGGCCCCCGGCGCGGGCGGCGTCGACGGCGCCGAGCGGCTGGCGCGCCTGCGCCGGAACATGACCGCGTTCCAGAAGGGGACCGATCGCGGTCGGCGCGAAGGCAAGCAGCAGACCCACGAGACCGACAAGGACGACTGACAGTGACGAGTACTCCCGAACGCATCGAGCGCGAAGGCTCGGGCAAGAAGGACATCGACTGGCTGCTGGACGAGTTGCTCGAGCGCGCGGTGGGCTCCCGGCACGCCATCGTCCTCTCCGCGGACGGCCTGCTGATCGGCCGCTCGCGCGAGCTGGCCAAGGAGGACGCCGAGCACCTGTCGGCGGTCGCCTCCGCCTTCCAGAGCCTGGCCCGGGGCACGGGCCGGCACTTCGACGGCGGCGATGTGCTCCAGACCGTGGTCGAGATGGAGCGCGCCTACCTCTTCGTCACCGGCGCGGGCCGGGGCGCCTGCCTGGCGGTCCTGGCCGAGGAGAGCGCCGACGTGGGCCTCATCGCCTACGAGATGAACGTCCTGGTCGAGCAGGTGGGCCGCTACCTCGACGCGGCACCCCGCCATGAGGGAGCGACCGGAGAAGCCACGCGATAGGGGGCGGCCATGCAAGCGCACGACGCATTCGATCCGGGCACGGATCCCCACGGCCCGCCGCACCGCGACGCGGTCGGCGGGTACGGGGACGCGGAGCCGGGCGGACCGGACGGCCCGGAGGCCGGGCCGCTGGTCCGTCCGTACGTGATCGCCCAGGGGCGCGACCACGCCGACACGGTCAAGCTGGACATGATCAGCGTGGTCATCGCGGCCAAGCGGGCCGAGGTCGACGAGATGGCCCTGGAGCCCGAGCAGATCCGGATCCTGGAGCTGTGCCGCCGCCCCCTGTCGGTCGCCGAGCTGTCGGCCCACCTGGACATCCCGGTGGCCGTCGTGAAGGTCCTGCTCAGCGACCTCCTCAACCGCGGGCTCGCCCTGGCCCGCGCCCCCTACACAGCGAAGAGCCCGGTCAGCCGGGACGTACTCCAGGCGGTTCTCGATGGCATCCAGCGACTCTGACCTCTCCCGGGACATCGTTCCGTCCGCACTGAAGATCCTGGTCGCGGGCGGCTTCGGGGCCGGCAAGACCACCCTGGTGGGCTCGGTGAGCGAGATCGCCCCGCTCAGCACCGAGGAGGTGATGACCGAGGCCAGCTACGGCGTGGACGACCTGTCGGGCGTGGAGTCCAAGACGACCACGACGGTGGCGCTGGACTTCGGCCGCATCACCATCAGCCCCAGCCTGGTGCTGTACCTGTTCGGCACGCCCGGCCAGGAGCGCTTCTGGTTCATGTGGGAGGAGCTGTCGGAGGGCGCCCTGGGCGCCATCGTCATCGCCGACACGCGCCGCCTGGAGACCTGCTTCGCCGCGGTGGACTTCTTCGAGCGGCGGGGGGTGCCGTTCGTCGTCGCGGTGAACTGCTTCGACGGCGCGCACCAGTACGAGGCGGAGGAGGTGCGGGCGGCGCTGACCCTGGACCCGGCGATCCCGGTGGTCCTGTGCGACGCGCGCGTGCGCTCCTCGGCCAAGCAGGTCCTGCTCACCCTGGTCACCCGGGTCGCCGAGCGCATGGCCGCCTGAGCCGGGGCGCACCGCTCTTCTCGGGGCGGGCGGGTCGCGGACCCGCCCGCCCCGCGTGTTGCGCGGGCCCGTACGGGGGGTTACGAACCGGACACGGTTAGGGTTCGGCGGAGTGGCCACTGGGCCCGGAGTCCTTGTACAAAAGGACATTCCGGGTAAAGTGCGCTCCGTGGCACGTCACGGATGTGCCCCGCCCCGCCGACCATGGACCCGTCACGGGCGGGCCCGCAGAGGTGACTGGAGTTGACTCCCCCATGAAGCGGTTCGAGTGGCGCGACCGGATCCACGCCCTGGACGCCGAGGCAGACTGCGAGGAGATCGTGCGCATCCTGGCGACGCACGAGTTCCCGTGGGACATCGAGCAGGCGCTCGGCCTGGCCCTGTACCGGACCTACGCGGTGCCGAGCGTCGGGGAGCTGCTGGCGCACACACAGGAGTTCACCGAGCGCACCCAGCACCGCTACGACGACACCGCGCTCATCCTCAACGACATCATGGAGCACGGGTTCGGCCCGGGGCGGGGACGCGACGCCCTGCGGCGGATGAACCAGATGCACCGGTCCTACGACATCTCCAACGACGACTACCGCTACGTCCTGAGCACCTTCGTCGTCATGCCGGTGCGCTGGCTCAACGACTACGGGTACGGCTGGCGCCGGCTGTCCGACCACGAGATCGCCGCGAGCACCAACTACTACCGCAGGCTCGGCAGGCACATGGGGATCAAGGACATCCCCGGGACCTACGCGGAGTTCCACGAGCTGTTCGACTCCTACGAGAAGGAGCACTTCGCCTACACCGAGGGCGGCCGGGCCGTCTCCGACGCCACCCTCGGGCTGATGGTGGACTTCTACCCGGCCTGGCAGCGCCCGCTGGTGCGCCCCTTCACCAAGGCGCTGCTGGACGACCGCCTCATCACCGCGTTCCGCTACCCCGAGCCGTCCGCCGCCTGGCGCTCCCTGGCCGCGGGCGCGCTGCGCCTGCGAGCGAGGGCGGTCCGGTTCATGCCGCCGCGCACCGAGCCGCGCTGGGCCCGGCAGAGCCCGAACGTCCGCGGCTACCCCGGCGGCTACGACCCCTCGCGCATCGGCACCTTCCCCCAGGGCTGCCCCGTGCCCCACGGCATGGCCACCGTGGAGGTGCCCGCCACCGGCGCACGGGTCCCCGCGGACGGCCAGGCCCTGGCCCCCGAGGGGGCGACGCCCGCCGAGACCCCCGAGGCCACCGGTACCGACTGATCCCGCCGATCCCGCACGCGCCCCCCGCCTCTCCCCTAACCCCGAAGGAGCCGCTGATGAAGCGTTTCGATTTCCGCGACGAGATCCACCGCCTGGACGCCGAGGCCGACTGCGTGCGGATCATGCAGATCCTCAACGCCCACGAGTTCCCGTGGGACATGGGCCGGGCCCTGGGCATCGCCCTGTACCGGACCTACGCGGTGCCGAGCATCGGGGAGCTGCTGGGCGGGACGGACGAGTTCACCGGCAAGACCCAGAAGCGCTACGACGACACCGCGCTCATCCTCAACAGCATGATGCGGTACGGGTTCGAGCCCGGCCAGGGCCGCGACGCCCTGCGGCGGATGAACCAGATGCACCGGTCCTACGACATCTCCAACGACGACTACCGCTACGTGCTCAGCACGTTCGTCGTCATGCCGGTGCGCTGGCTCAACGAGTACGGGTACGGCTGGCGCCGGCTGTCCGACCACGAGGTCTCGGCGATCGTCCACTACTACCGCAGGCTCGGCAGGTACATGGGCATCAAGGAGATCCCGGAGACCTACGAGGGGTTCCGGGACCTGCTCGACGCCTACGAGAAGGAGCACTTCGCCTACACCGAGGGCGGTCGCAGGGTCTCCGACGCCACCCTCGACCTCATGGTGACCTTCTACCCGCCGCGGGTGGCCGGGCTGGCCCGCCGGTTCTCCATGGCGATCCTGGACGAGTCGCTGATCGAGACGTTCCGCTACGAGCCGCCGTCCAAGGCCTGGCGCAGGTCGGCGGACATCGCGCTGAAGATCCGCGCCAAGGTCGTGCGCCGGATGAAGCCGCGCGAGGAGCCGTTCTGGGCCGACCAGAACCCGAACATCCGCAGCTACCCCGGCGGCTACGACGTCAACAGGATCGGCACGTTCCCGGCGGGCTGCCCGGTCGCCCACGACGTGGACCCGGTCGCGCACGAGGAGCTGTACGGGAAGAAGGACGGCGCCTCCGCCGAGGCCGCCGAGGCCCCCGTGACCGCCGAGGCCGCAGCGGACGGGCGCGCGTGACCGCCACCTCCGAGCCCACGGCCGCCGGGACCGCCGCGCCCCCGGCGGCGGGCCCCCTGCCCCGCTCGGTGCACGCCTGGTACGGCAGCGGCGCGGTGGCCACCGGCGTCTTCAACACGGTGCCCGGCCTGCTGCTGCTCATCTACCTCACCGACACGCTCGCGGTGAGCCCGGCGGTGGCCGGCCTGGTGGTGCTGCTGCCCAAGCTGGTGGACCTGGCGGTCAGCCCCTACATCGGGGTCTGGTCGGACCGGACCCGCTCCTCCTGGGGACCGCGGCGGCCGTGGATGCTGGCCGGCGCGCTGACCCTGCCGCTGCTGTTCGCCGCGATGTTCGCCGGCCCGCCGCTCCAGGGGAACGGAGCGGCGGTGTACGTGGCGGCGGTGTTCGTCGCCGCGGCGCTGGCGTCGTCGGCCTTCCAGGTGCCGCACGCGGCGATGCCCGGGGAGATCACCTCGGACTACCACGAGCGGTCGACGTTCACCGCGTGGCGGACCGTGTTCGTGGGCCTGGCCCTGATGCTCGGCGGGGCGCTGGCCCCCGTCGTCCAGAACGCGCCCGCCGACGAGGTGGCCGGGTACCGGCTCATGGGCGCGCTGATGGGCGTCGTGCTGCTGGTGTCCATGCTGGGCACGGTGGTCGGCACCCGCCGGGCGCCGCGCACCGTGTTCCCGCACCGCACCGAGGGCATGGCCGCCCAGCTGCGGACGGCGCTGACGCACCGGCACTTCCGGGTGCTGTTCCCCGCCCAGCTGCTGATGTCCGTGGCCAGCGGCACGATGGTGGCGGGCGTGCCGTACGTGACCGCGAACGTCATGGGCGAGCCCGCCTACACGAGCATCCTCATGGTGTGCGTGCTGGTCCCGCTGATGGCCGCCGCTCCGCTGTGGCGGCGGGTCTCCGTGCGGGTGGACAAGCGCCGGGCCGCCGCCTACGCGGCCGCGGTGTTCTCCGCGGGCGCTCTGGGGCTGCTGTGCATCCCGCTGGGGGGCGTGCCGGTCGCGGTCGCCTCCTCGGTGCTGGTGGGCATCGGCCTGTCGGGGACGATGCTGCTGCCGTGGTCGATGCTGGCCGACTGCCTGGCCGCCACCGACGACGGCCGCCGCCAGGGCGGCGTGCTGTCGGGCGTGTGGACGGCGGGCGAGGCGCTGGCCCAGTCGGTGGGCACCGGCCTGCTGTCGCTGTCGCTGGCCCTGAGCGGCTACGTGGAGTCGGGCGCGGGCGAGGTCGTCCGGCAGAGCGACGAGGCGCTGCGGGGCATGCTGATCGGCAGCACCCTGGTCCCGGCCGCGGTGATGCTGCTGTGCCTGGTGCCGCTGGCGTTCTACCGCCTCACCGAGGCCGACACCGCCCCGGCCGCCGGAGCGCCGGAATGATCCGCGGGGCCCGCCGGAGCGCGGGCCCCGCCCGTGTCCCCCTCAGGGCGTGAGGACGACCGCCCCGCGCCCGTGACCGGAGTCGAGGATCCGGTGCGCGCGGGCGGCCTCGGCCAGAGGCAGGACCTCGCGCAGCTCCACCGCGTACTCGCCGCGCTCGTACAGGCCGACCACCGAGGCCAGCCGCTCGGCCGAGCGGACCCCGTCGACGGCCGCCGTGCCGAACCGGGCCGGGGCGTCCGGGGAGACCATGCTCAGCACCCTCTCCGGCGCGCCGACGATCTCCAGGACCTGCCGCAGCGAGGCGTCGTCGCGGGCGTCGTACCCGGCGTCGACCCCGTCCGGCGCGACGGCCCGGACCTGCTCGACCATGGTGTCCCCGTAGGTGACCGGGACCGCGCCCAGTGCGCGCAGGTGGCCGTGGTGGCGCTCGGAGGCCGCGCCGATCACCCGGTCCGCGCCCCGGAGCAGGGCCAGCCGCACGATCGCCGAGCCCAGGCCGCCGGCGGCGGAGTTGACGAACAGGGTGTCGCCGGGGCCCACCCCGAGCGCTTCCAGGACCATGACCGCCCCCTGCCCCCGGGCGGGCAGGGCCGCCGCCTCGGCCTCCGGCAGGGCGTCCGGCCGGGGGACGACCTGGTCGGCGCCGACGACGATGTGTTCGGCGTAGGCGCCGAAGGTGGAGAAGCCCAGGACCGGGGTCCCGGCTGCTGGTCCCGCGGTCCCCTCGCCGAGGGCGTCCACGGTTCCGGCGAACTGGTTCCCGGGGACCAGCGGCAGGTCGATCCGGTCGCGCCAGGGGAGCTCGCCCCGGCGGATCCGCGCGTCGAGGGGCAGCGTGCCGACGGCGGCCACGCGGACGCGGACCTGTCCGGGGCCGGGCTCGGGCAGGGGCAGGTCGACGGGGGTCAGGACCTCGGGGTCCCCGAAGCGGGTGATGGCGACGGCGTGCACGGTGCCTCCGTGGGTTCAGGCGTCCCGGTCGGGACGGGTGGCGGGCAGCAGGAGTGCGGGGAGCAGGGCGGCGGCGGTCAGGGCGGCCATCCACCAGAAGGCCGCCTGGAAGGCGGGGACCGGGTCGGCGGAGGCCGCGCCGCCCGTCAGGACCAGGGCGAGCCCGGCGGTCCCGGCCGCCGCGCCGACCCGTTGCAGCACGTTGAGGGCGACGGTGGCGTGCGGGATCCGGTCGGCTTCCAGCCCCCGGTAGGCGGCGGCGAGCAGGGGCACCGAGGCGGTGCCCAGGCCTGCGCCGCGGACGAAGAGGGCGGCGCCGAGCCACCACTGCGGGGTGTCGGCGGTGGCGAGCGCGAAGGGGACCGTGGCCAGGGCCGCCACGGCCAGCCCCGCGACCACGAGGTGGCGGGGGGCGAGCCGGTCGGCGGGGCCGCCGACGCAGAGGACGGCCAGGGCCACCCCGGCGCCCATGGGGGCCAGCAGCAGTCCGGCGTCCAGGGGGTCGGCCCCGGAGACGCGCTGGTGGAAGAGCGGCAGCAGGAACATGCCGCCCCAGATGCACAGCCCGAAGACGAACATGAGCGCGGCCCCGTTCCGGAACGGCGCGTGGGCGAACAGCCGCAGGTCCAGGGCGGGCGGCGGCGCTCCCTCGCGGGGCCGCAGGGCGCGCAGCGCGAAGCCGGAGAGCAGCAGGGCGCCGAGCCCGGCCCACAGGGGGCCGGCCCAGGACGTCAGGGAGGACAGCCCGTGCAGCAGGGCGACCAGGCCGAGGGAGAGCAGGGCCAGGCCCGGGGGGTCGAGGCGTTCGGAGCGGTCGGATCCACCCCGGGGGATCCCGCGCACGGCGAACAGGACGGCGACCGCGACCAGGGGCAGGACCAGGGCGAACACCCAGCGGTGGCCCAGGGACTCCAGGACCGCTCCCCCGGCGACCGGGCCGAGCACGGGGGCGAGCTGGCCGGGCACGCTGATCAGGGCCATGGCCCGGCCCACGCGCCCGGGTCCGGCGGCCCGGGCGAGGATCGCCATGGTGAGCGGCAGGACCATGCCGCCGCCGAACCCGGTGAGGGCCCGCGTCACGATGAGGGACTCCAGGGACCAGGCCGCGCAGGACAGGGCGGCACCGGCCCCGAACAGGGTGAGCGCGCCGATCCAGGCCGTGCGGGGGCCGAACCGGTCCAGGGCCCAGCCGACGACGGGGATCGCGGCGGTCATGGCCAGGAGGTTGGCGGTGACGACCCACTGCACCCGGGACACGGGTGCGTCGAAGGCGTCGGAGAGGTCGTCGACCGCGACGGTGACGACGGTGCTGTCGGCCAGGGCGGCGAAGGCTCCGGCCAGGAGGACGGCGGTGAGCCGGACCAGGGGTGCGTCGAGGCGTTCCCGGCCCCGCGTGCGGGGGGCTTTCTCGGACATGAAAAGTAAACTACACCGTGCAGTGTAGATTTGTCGCCGTGCCGTATCCGACCGCCGGATCGGGGAATACGCTGCTGGAGAGCCCGCCGCGACCCGACCCGAACGGACCCACCCGATGACCGCCCAGCGCCCCGCTCCCCCGCCGACCTGCGGCCGTCCCGCCAAGCACGCGGCCATCCTCGACGCGGCCCGGCGGGTGTTCCTGCGCGAGGGCTACACCCGCGCGAGCATGGACGCGATCGCGGCCGGCGCCGCAGTCTCCAAGCGCACCGTCTACAACCACTTCGGCGACAAGGAGGGCCTGTTCTCCGCGATCGTCGAGCAGAGCAGCGCCGCGGTCGCCGAGGACTTCGCCGCGACGGCCGCCCGCCACCTGGCCGACCCCGCGGACGCCGAGGAGGCCCTGGTCGCCTTCGGCGACGCGTGGGCCTCCCCCGGGCTGCACCGCCCCGACCACGGGGCGCTGGTGCGGCTGCTCATCGCCGAGGCGCTGCACTTCCCCGACGCCGTCCGGGTGTGGCTGGACACCGGCCCCGGGCCGGTCCGCCGGGGCCTGGCCGCGCGGCTGCGCACGATGGCCGACCGGGGCCTGCTCGACATCCCCGGCGGAGGGGAGGAGACGGCCGCCGAGCACTACGTGGCGCTGGTGCAGACCCCGGCGACCAACCGGTCGTTCTTCAACGCGGCCCCCCTGGAGGAGGCCGAGCGCCGGGCCCTGGTCCGCTCCGGCGTCACCGCGTTCCTGCGCATCTACGGCCCCGGCCGGTCCTAGCGGCCCAGGCGGCGCCAGATCGGGCGCGGCATCAGCCGCATGCCCGCGAAGACCGGGGCGAGCACGCGCGGCGCCCACACCGTGGTCGCCCCCGAGCGCAGCCCCGCCGACACGGCCTCGGCGACCTGGGCGGGGGTGGCCGGGAACGGCGCCGGGTCCACGTGCGCCGACATCCGGGTGGGCACGTAGCCGGGGCGCACCACCAGCACCCGCGCCCCGCTGCCGTGCAGGGAGTCGGCCAGCCCCTGGGCGAACCCGTCCAGGCCCGCCTTGGCCGACCCGTACACGAAGTTGAACCTGCGCACCCGCACCCCGGCCACCGACGACAGCACCACCAGCGCCCCGTGGCCCTGCTCGCGCAGGCGGGCGGCGACCGCCAGCCCGGCGGAGACGTGCCCGGTGTAGTTGACCGCCGCCGCGCGCGCCGCGGCCGCCGGGTCGGCCTCGTAGTCGGCCTGGGTGCCGAGCACGCCGAACGCGTCCACGACCACGTCGAGGTCGCCCACCAGGGCCACCGCCCCGTCGACCGTGGCGGTGTGGGTGTCGGGGGCGGTCGCGTCGAACTCCAGCGAGTGGACCTTCGCGCCCAGGGCGGCCAGGGCGGCCGGGGGCTCGGCGACGCCGCCGCGGGCGGCCAGCACCACCTCGCGGGCGCCCTCGCGCACCAGACGTTCGACGATGGCCAGGCCGATCTCGCTGCGGCCGCCGAGCAGCAGTACGGTCCGCACCGTTCCCACCGAGTCGCGCATGTGCCTTGGATGTCCTTCCGGGTGACGAACGCGGATGTTTCAGAGCAGCCGCAGGCGGCGGGCCAGGTCGGAGACGAGCACCCCGTCGGGGTCGACCCGCTCCCGGACCTTGCGCCAGGCGGGCAGGTCGGGGTACATGGCGTGGACCGTCTCCGCGTCGGCCCGGCCGTCCTTGGCCAGGTAGAGGCGGCCGTCCGCGGCCAGCAGGAGCTCGTCGAAGCGGCGCAGCATGCGGCCCAGGCCCGGCAGCCCGGCGGGCAGGTCCACGGCCAGCGTCCACCCGGGCCGGGGGAACGACAGGTGGCCGCCGGTGCCCTCGCCCAGCCTCTTGAGCACGGTGAGGAACGACGGCGCCCCCGCCCGGGACAGCCCCTCCATGATCCGGACCAGGGTGTCCTCGGCCCCGAACGGCACCACGAACTGGTACTGCACCAGCCCGTGCGGCCCGTACAGCCGGTTCCAGCCGCGGACGGCGTCCAGCGGGTGGAAGAACCCGGCGATCGGCTGGGCCTCCCCGCGCCTGCGCCGGGGCGCAGCGCCCCGGTACACGGCGTTGAACGCGCCCACCGTCCAGGAGTTGAGCAGCCCCGGCGGCGCCCACGGCGGGGCGGCCAGCGGGCTGCCCGCGCGGTGGCGCAGCGGGTCGCGGCGCAGGGCGGGCGGCAGGTCGCGCGGGCCGGCGTGGTCGGCGCGGGTCAGCACCCCGCGCCCCATCGCGCTCCCCTTGGCGAGCAGGTCCACCCAGCACACCGTGTACCGGTAGTCGGCGTCGGTGCGCGACATCAGGTCCAGGGTGGCGTCCAGGGAGTCGGTGCGGTCGGTGTCCACCCGCATGTAGGAGGTCTCCACCGGCAGCACGGCCAGGGTCGCCTCGGTGACGACCCCGGTCAGCCCCATCCCGCCCAGCGTCGCCCGGAACAGCTCGGCGTCCCCGCCGTCGGGGGTGAGGGTCAGCGTCTCCCCGGTGGGCGCGGCCAGGGTCAGGGAGCGCACGTGCGCGCCCAGGGAGGAGTCGGCGTGGTGGTTCTTGCCGTGCACGTCGGCGGCGATCGCCCCGCCCACGGTGACCTGCCGCGTCCCGGGGGTGACCGGCACGAAGTACCCGCGTTCGAGCAGGTGGGCGATGAGCCGTTCGAAGGACACCCCGGCCGGGACGGTGACCTCGCCGCGGTCGGCGTCCAGCCGGATGGGGCCGGTCAGTTCGGTGCAGTCCAGGACGGTGCCGCCGGCCGCCTGGGCGGCGTCGCCGTAGGAGCGCCCCAGGCCGCGGGCGAGCACTCCGCGCGGCCCCGCCTCGGCCAGGGCCCGCGCGACCTGCGCGGCGGAGCGGGGGCGCACGACGCGGGCGGCGGTCGGCGCGGTGCGGCCCCACCCGGTGAGGAGCACGGGGCGTTCCGGCTGCGAGGCCACGGAGGGTCCCCCTTAGAGGTAGATGCCCAGCCCCACCAGGAGGGCGAGGGAGACGAGGACGACCTGGAGGGGGCGGTCGCGCAGGGCGATCTCCTCCGGCTCCTCGCCCACGCCCCGGTCCACCAGCAGGTTGTAGCGCAGGACGAACATGATGAAGGGAACGATACTGCCCACGTGGAACAGGTTCTGCGCGCCGCCGTCCTGCTCCAGCGCCCACAGGCAGTAGGTGACGATCATCGCCGCCGACGCCATGGTGCGGGTCTGGGACAGGTACGTGGGGGTGTAGGCGCGCAGGGTGGCCCGGACCGGTCCGCCCGCGTCCCCCTTGTGCAGGGCGCGCAGCTCGGCCTCGCGCTTGCCGACCACGACCAGCAGTGCCGCCAGCGACACCACGATGACGAACCAGGAGGTCAGCGGGACGCCGACGGCGACGCCCCCGGCGACGGCGCGCAGCACGTGGCAGGCGGCGACCGCGACCAGGTCGCAGATCGCGATGTCCTTGAGGTAGCGCGTGTAGGCGAGGGTGAGCAGGACGTACCCGGCG
This sequence comes from Nocardiopsis changdeensis, assembly GCF_018316655.1. Taxonomy (GTDB): domain Bacteria; phylum Actinomycetota; class Actinomycetes; order Streptosporangiales; family Streptosporangiaceae; genus Nocardiopsis; species Nocardiopsis changdeensis. The sequence goes on from NZ_CP074133.1 coordinate 5,857,551, forward strand.
AGGACGCCGGTGAGCAGCGGCTCGCCCAGGGCGAGGGAGGCCGCCGGGGCCAGGGCGCACAGGGCGATCCCCGCGGCCACCGCCAGAGGCACCGGGACCAGCCCGGCGGCGATGGGGCGGTGGCGCTTGCGCGCGTGGGCGCGGTCGCGCTCGACGTCGCGGACGTCGTTGAGCAGGTAGGTGCCGCTCGCCGCCGCGGAGAACAGCGCGAAGACCGCCGCGCACAGCAGCAGGGCGCGCGGTTCGGAGAGCGCCCCGGCCGCCGCCGGGGCGGCCAGGACCAGCAGGTTCTTCAGCCACTGGCGCGGGCGGCAGGCCCGCAGCAGGGCGAAGGGCAGGGTGTCGCGCAGACGGCGGTCACCGGACGGGGTCCCCCCGGTCCCGGTCCCCGGCACCACCGACGTCATCCGCTCACCCTCCCGGCCGCTCGGACGGACCCGCCCCGCCGGTCGCGGCGGGGACGGGGTCCGACGGGTCCTTCAGTTGTGGTGGGCACGGGATCGGCCGGTGAGGTGCAGGACGACTCCGATCCCGATGAAGCCGACGCCGACGATGAGGGCGGCGAGCGGGATCGTGGTGTGGATCAGCGGCAGCATGGTGCGGCCCTGCTCGGAGTTCTCCAGGGCGGTGCGGACGGAGGCGTCGTCGAAGACCAGCTCGGCGTCGAGCAGGGTCAGGACCTCCTCGCCGTCCACGACGACGACGCGGTTCTGGTGCTCGCTGACCTTGATCGGGGAGCCGGTGACCGGGTCGATCCAGTAGGTGCGGGTGATGGAGAAGACCTCGTCGCCGGTCACGTCGCCCTCGCCCTCCAGCCCGGCGACCGAGCGCGGCAGGGTGCGCTCGCCGATGACCTCGCCGTCGACGACCTGCTCGAAGCGGTAGACCTCGACGCCCTCGATCTCCTCGACGGCCTGGAACTCCATCGGGACCGGCTCCTTGACGGTGGTCTCGAAGAAGTCGTAGTCGCGCTGCTCGGTGAAGAAGGGGAACTTCCACGCCTGGCCGCTCTGGACGGTGGTCTCCTCGTTGACCATCGCGTCGCAGCAGTCGACGGCCTCGCCGGTGACCCGGTCGTGGCCGGCGCGGCGGCTGGTGGAGGTGATGCCGAAGTCGGTGTCGGCGTCCCGCAGCCAGGTGAACTGGTCCCAGACCACGATCTCGTCGGTGCTGGAGGCCACGTCGGCCCGGATGGTGACGCTGGCCTCCAGCGTGGCGTTCTCGACGAGCTCGACCTCCTCGATGTTGAAGTAGGTCGCCCCCTCGGCGACGTTGGTGTACTCGACGTAGTAGGTCAGGGGGGTCTTCATCAGGGAGCTGGACACCCACGTGCGCATGAGGGGTGCAACGGCGAGGAAGAAGACTCCAAACCCGATGAGAACGACCGCTATGGCACGGCGCATTTGCCCTCCTGGGCGATGTGAGTCTGGATCTGTAACGGGCTTCAGTGGAACTAGCTTCAGTTCCGGGTAGAGTACTGCCCAGTAGTGAACGACGTCACCAGGGCGTGTCTGAATTTTTATAACACGTTCTAGTGGACCGTGTTCCGACTCCTCCCCGTCCTGGAAGGCCCCATGGCGCCCATTCCCTCCGCGCCCGAGGACCCCACCGGCACCCCCTCCGGCGGCGCGCGCACCTCCTCCGCGGTCCCCGACCCCGCCCGGCTCCTGCCGCAGGTCGACGGCCGCCACGAGACTCTCGACGGCATCCGCGCCGTGGCCGCCCTCATGGTCCTGGTCTTCCACGTCGCCACCGAGACCGGCGACTCGCTGGCCCCCGGCGTCCTGGGCGGTGTGCTGTCGGCGTTCGACCTCGCGGTGCCGCTGTTCTTCACGCTGTCCGGGGTGCTGCTGTACCGGCCCTGGGCGCGGGCCGTCCTGGACGGGACGCCCTCCCCCTCCTCCCGCACCTACCTGTGGCGGCGGGTCGTGCGCGTGTTCCCCGCCTACTGGGTGGTGGCCCTGGCCGCGCTGCTGCTGTACTCGCGCGAGCACCTGGACTCGCCGCGGTACTGGCTGGAGGCCATGACCCTCACCTTCCCCTTCAACACCGACCCCTCGTGGGTGGGTACCGGCCCCTACGGCCTGGGGCAGATGTGGAGCCTGTCCGTCGAGGTGAGCTTCTACCTGCTGCTGCCGGTGTTCGCCCTGCTGCTGTCGCTGTGGGCCCGGCGCGGCCGGACCCCCGACGCCCGGGGCCGCCGCCTGCTGTGGGGCCTGGGGGTCATGGCGGTGCTGGGGTTCGCGGCGCTGCTGCCGCAGTTCCTGCCCGAGCCGCGCCACTACATGCACGCCTGGCTGCCGCGCACGCTGGGCATGTTCGCCGCCGGCATGGCGCTGGCCGTGCTGTCGGAGTGGGCCTGGCGCGAGTCCGGCCCCGACGGCCCGGTGCGGCGCTTCTGCCGCACCGTCGCCTCCGCCCCGGGGGTCTGCTGGGCGGCGGCGGGCGGGTTCTTCGCCCTGGCCGCCACCGACGCCACCGGCGGCCGGTTCATCGGCGCGGGCGACCTGTGGAGCTCGGCGTTCTCCTCCGCGGCCGACATCGGCTTCGCGTTCCTGATCATCGCCCCCGCCGCGCTCGCGCCCCGGCCGGCGGGCCCGCCGGCCCCGCTGCGCTCGGCCGAGGCCTGGCGCGGGGGCCGGTGGATGGAGGCGCTGCTGCGGCACCGGGTCTGCCAGTACCTGGCCAAGGTGTCCTACGGGGTGTTCCTGTGGCAGTTCCTGGCGCTGTACCTGTGGCGCGACTTCACCGGGCAGGAGATCTTCACCGGCGCGTTCTGGCTGGACATGGTGCCGGTGACGCTCGCGACGGTGCTGCTGGCCGCCGCCACCTACCGCTGGGTGGAGGAGCCGTCCCGGCGCTGGTCGCGCCGGTTCTTCCGGGAGCGGCGCCGGGCCTGAGGGCTCACTCCCCCTCCGCGGCCTCCCCGGCGTCCCCGTCCTCGGCGCCGTCCCCGGTCCCCTCCCCGGGCTCGGCGGGCTCCTCCTGGGAGAGCGGGATCGGGTGGCCGCCCTCCGCGTCCGGGGCCAGCCCGCCGATGGCCACCGCCGTCATGCACAGCTCGTCGCCCTCGGTGAGCAGGGAGAGGCGGTCCCCCTGCTGGGGCACCGGCAGGTGCCAGAAGCCGCCGTCGGGGGCCGCCGGCAGGACCGCCTCGATCCAGCCGCCGCCCACCGACACCACCAGCTGCGTGTCCGCGTCCGCGGTGTAGGCGACCGTCGCCACCTGTTGGGGGCCTCCCTGCGCCAGCGCGGGCCAGGACACCGCGCCCTCCAGCGTCCCCAGGCACTCGTCCTCGGGCCCGGGCAGGAACGTGCTGCTGAACAGGGTGTGCTCGCCCGGGACCAGGGTCCCCTCGTCGTCGAACACGTACGCGGCGGCGCCCTGCTCCGGGTGCGCGAACCGGTCCCCGTCCCGCTCCGGGGCCATCGGCGGCAGCACGTAGGAGGTGAGCCGCCGGTCGCCGTTCCAGTCCAGGACCACGTCCTCCGGGACCGGCCGCGGGTAGAACGCGCCCTCCTCCGGCAGGTCCGCCATGGAGGCGCGCACGTTGTCCATGTACTCGCGCAGCCGGTCGCCGTTGAGCGTCCCGGCGTAGGTGTAGGTGGAGTACAGGGCGCCCGCGGCGTAGCCGGCCGTCAGCACCGCGGCCGCGACCGCCCGGTTGCGCCGGGCCCGGCGGCCCGGTGCCGCGCGCGTGGTGAGCGGGACCCCGGCCGTGGAGACCGACTCCCGGGCGCGCTGCTCGCGCACCACGAGGAAGGCCAGCGCCAGGCACAGGGCGAAGACCAGCGCCGCGTCGGCCACGTACCGGGGGTCGGCCCCGGCCAGGCCGTGCCCGCGGCCGCGCGCGATCACGGTCGGGATCGCGTCCACGAAGACCAGGTAGCCCAGCAGCAGCGCCCACGCCCGCCAGGCGCGTCCGCGCAGCCACAGGCTGCTCAGGACGACGACGAGCCACATGACGCCCGCGCCCAGCACCACGAACCCGCGCGGTTCGATCAGGCCGCCCGCCGGGGTGATGATCGCCCACTCGAAGGGGCCGCCCAGCGCGCCCACCGGGAACACCTGCCCCAGCATGCGCCGCAGCAGCTCGGCGGCCGCCTCGGCCTCGGGCACCCCGGCGCCCTCGGTGCCGCTGCCGGTGTTCTGGCTGACCAGGTACAGGACCAGGTAGCCCAGGGTCATGGCGACCATCGCGGCCCAGAACGCGCGGTGCGCGCGGAACGCCCGCACCGCCCCCGCGAAGAGGCTCCCGGGGTACAGGAACGCGACGGCGAACACGAACAGCAGCGAGGGCAGGAACAGCGCCTTCACCGAGAAGAACATGCCGAAGACCACCGCGGCCGTCGTCCACCAGCCGTACCGGGGGTCGCCGGTGCGCACGTAGCGGACCGTCCACAGCAGGGCCAGCAGGATGGCCAGCTGGAACGGCACCGCGTTCAGCGCCGCCGCCCACCAGCCCAGCACCGGGATGGTCAGCGGGGCCAGCGCGTAGACCGTGAACGGGATCAGCAGCGCCCAGCGGCGGCCGAACAGCTCCCACAGCAGCCGCAGGAACACCAGCAGCGCCAGGGCCTGGAGCCCCAGCATCACCCCGGCGCTCACCCACCAGTTGTACGGCCAGAAGGCCGTCTGGAGGTAGACCAGGAACATCGCCCCGGGCATGAAGTGGCCCTTGTGCAGGGAGAACAGGTAGTCCGGGGTGAGGTCGGTGGCGTAGGCGGCGCCGAAGAACAAAAAGTCGTCCTCGACGAAGTAGGACGCGTTCAGGACGAAGACCTTGGCGGCCAGCGCCACCACCAGGACGGCCATCGCCGCGCGGAACACGTTGTCCCGGGAGGCCTCCCGCAGCGCGCGCAGGGACTCGGCCGCCATCGCGCCGATGCCGGGGCCCTCGTCCTCGGGCTCCTCGGCCGGGCGGCGTACCCTGACCTCGACCTCCGGTTCCCGATCCGGACCGGTCGTGGGGGTGGTGGACGGCATCGGTACTCTCCCCGCCGCTGGTTGGCCAAGCCGGAAAACGGATGCCAGAATACAACAGGTTCCAGTTTCGGCATCGCTGTTGACACTGGTCTTTCCACTCGGGATGCTCCGAACGGGAACTTGATTCAGAACGCCCCTGGAGGTGATGTGGTGGGACTCGAACAGGTCCGCCGCGACTGGACCCGGCTGGGGGCCACCGAACCCCTGTGGGCGGTGTGCGTCGACCCCGCCAAGCGCGACGGCGGCTGGGACGACGACGAGTTCCTCGCCTCCGGCCGCGCCGCCGTCGACCCCGCGGTGGCCCGCCTGGACGAGCTGGGGCTGCGCCCCGAGGGCGGCCGGGTGCTCGACTTCGGCTGCGGCGCGGGACGGCTGTCCAACGCGCTGGCCGCGCACTTCGACCGGGTCGTGGGCGTCGACATCTCGGCGCCCATGCTGGAGGAGGCGCGGCGGCTGGACCGCTCCGGCGGGCGCATCGAGTTCGTCCTCAACGAGCGGCCCGACCTGTCGATGTTCGAGGACGGCTCCTTCGACCTCGTCTACACCGACCTGGTGCTCCAGCACCTGCCCCCGGAGCTGGCCGAGGGGTACGTGCGCGAGTTCGCCCGGGTCGTGCGCCCGGGCGGGGCCATGGTGCTGGGCGTCCCCGAGGGCGAGCGCCGCACCTTCAAGGGGCTGGTGTTCCGGTACGCGCCCTGGCCCCTGGTGGCCTGGGCCCAGCGGACGCTGCTGCGCTACCCCGCCCCAATGCGCATGCACACCCTGCGCACCGAGCGCCTGGCCGAGCTGCTCCCCCAGGCGCGCATCGCCGCCTCCGACGAGTACTGGGGCGGCGACCACTGGCGGCACTTGCGCCACTACGTGGCGGTGGGGGGATGACCACCGTCGCCCGCCCCGACGGCACGGTGCCGTTCCGCGCCACCCTGGGCCGGTCGGTCGCGCTGTTCTCGGCGTTCCGCAGGGAGCAGACCGACCCCGCGTTCTTCTACGGCACCCTCGCCCGCGACACCGTCGCCCAGCTGCGCTCGTACACGCCGCTGGACGGCCGGCTGGTGGTGGACGTGGGCGGCGGGCCCGGGTACTTCGCCGACGCCCTGCGCGAGGCGGGCGCCCGCTGCCTGTGCATCGACTCCGACGCCCACGAGATGACCCTGCACGGGCGCTCCGCGGACGCGTTCGCCCTCCAGGGCAGCGCGCTGGACCTGCCGCTGCGCACCGGGTCGGTGGACGTGTGCTTCTCCTCCAACGTGCTGGAGCACGTCCCGGACCGGGTGCGCATGGCCGACGAGATGGTGCGGGTGACCCGGCCCGGCGGGCTGGTGTACCTGTCGTACACGCTGTGGTTCTCGCCCTGGGGCGGGCACGAGACCTCGCCCTGGCACTACCTGGGCGGCCGGTACGCCGCCGAGCGGTTCGCCCGCCGCAACGGGCGCAGGCCCAAGAACGACTTCGGCCGCACCATGTACGCGGCCCACGCGGGCGAGATGCTGCGGTGGGCGCGCCGCCGCGCCGACGTCGAGCCCGTGGACCTGCGGCCCCGCTACCTGCCGACCTGGGTCAAGCCGGTCGTGCGCGTGCCGGGGCTGCGCGAGGTCGTCACCTGGAACCTACTGCTGGTGCTGCGCAAGCGTTGAGGGCGCCAGCACCAGGCTGCTGATCACCCGGCCGTCGGCCGCGTCCACCGTCGCGCTCCATCCGCCCAGCTCGACCCGCTCCCCCGGCCCGCCGGGGATGTGGCCGAGCAGGACCAGCACCATCCCGGCGACCGTGACGTAGGAGCCCTCGGGCGGGTCGGCGACCTCCACCCCCAGCAGGGGCAGGTCGTGCACCGGGTAGGCGCCCGGGACGCGCAGCGCGCCCCCGTCCAGCCGGGCGACCCCGGGGTCCCGCTCGTCGGTCTCGTCGGCGATGTCGCCGACGATCTCCTCCAGCAGGTCCTCCAGCGAGACGATCCCGCTGACGTCCCCGGCCTCGCCGATGACCACGGCCAGCTGGCGGCGGTCGGCGGTCATCCGCCGCAGGGCCTCCGACACCGACAGCGAGTCGGGGAGCAGGAGGGGTTCGCGGATCAGGACGGCGACGTCGCTGTCGTCCCGGCCGATCAGGTCCGACCAGTGGACCACCCCGAGCACGTCGTCCACGTCCCCGGCCGCCACCACGGGGGCCCGCGAGTGGCCGTGGTCGGCGAGCATGCGCAGCGCCTCCCGGGCCGTGGTCCCCGCGGGGACCACGTCGACCTCGGGGCGCGGGACCAGCACCTGGCGGACCTTGCGCTCGCGGATGTCGAACGCCCCGGCCAGGATGTGCCGCTGCTCGGGGGTGATGTCGCCGCGCGAGACGATCATGTCCCGCAGCTCCTCCTCGGTGACGTCCTCCCGCTCCGCCCCCGGGTCGCCGCCGAAGACCCGCACCACCAGGTCGGTGGAGACCCCGAGCAGCCACACCACCGGGCGCGAAAGGGCGGCGAGCAGGTCGAGGGGGCGGGCCGCCAGCAGCGACCACGCCTCGGCGCGCTGCATGGCGATGCGCTTGGGCGCGAGCTCGCCCAGGACCAGGGTGAGGAAGGTCAGCAGCAGGGTGACCAGGACGACGGACGTCGGGGCGGCGTAGGGGCCGAGGAAGCCCAGCGGCTCGACCAGCGGCCCGGCCAGCGTGACGGCGGCGGTCGCGGAGGCGAGGAAGCCGGCGAGCGTGATGAAGATCTGGATGGTGGCCAGGAAGCGGTTGGGGTCCCGGGCGAGCCTGGCGACGGCCCGGCCCGCCCGGCCGCCCGCCTCCAGGCGGCGGATCTGGCCCTCGCGCAGGGTGACCAGCGCGATCTCGCTGCCGGCGAACAGGGCGTTCACCACGACCAAGACCAGCACGAGGCCGATCTGGGCCCCGTAGCCCTCCATGTGGTGCTCCCGTGGGTCGGTTGCGCTGTGCTGTGCTGGGATGGGGGTCTTCCCCGATTCCCCGCCCTCCACACACGTCCCGGCCGGGCCCCGCCCGGACAGGGGGCGGCGCCGCTCAGGACGTGGAGCGGACGACCAGCTCGGTGGGCAGGATCAGCGGGGTGGCCTCGCCTCCGCCCAGGACGGTGAGGAGCATCCGGGCCGTCTCGCGGCCCAGGGCCCGGACGGGCTGGTGCACGGTGGTCAGCGCGGGCTCGCGGGTGCGTGCGGTGTCCAAGTCGTCGAACCCCACCAGGGAGACGTCGCCGGGGACGTCCCGGCCCGCCGCGCGCAGGACGCGCAGGGCGCCCGCGGCCATGTTGTCGTTGGCGGCGAACACCCCGTCCACGTCCGGAAGGCGTTCCAGCAGGCGGGACATGGCGGCGGCGCCGCCGGCCTCGGTGAAGTCCCCGCGCTCGGGTGCGAGGAATTCCCGTCCGGCCAGGGCGAGGGCCTCCCGGTGGCCGCGCTCGCGGGCACGGGAGACCTCGGTGTCGGCGGGGCCGGAGATCATGGCCACCCGGCGGCAGCCGCGGGCGATCAGGTGCTCGGTGGCCAGCCGTGCGCCGCCGGCGTTGTCGACGTCGACGTACCAGCGGGGGGCGGGGCCGGGGGGCAGTCCCCCGAAGACCACCGGCACCTCGGAGGCGGCGAACACCGGCAGCAGGGGGTCGCCCTCGCGCATCGCCATCGGCATCACGCCGTCGGTGCCCCGGGAGCGCAGCAGCTCCTCCACCCGGCGGCGGCCGCGCTCGGAGGCGGCCAGGCACAGCATGAGGTGCAGGTCGCCCTCCTCCAGGGCGGCGGACAGGCCGACGATGACCTGGGCGAAGAAGGGGTCGGCGAAGATCGACGGGTCCTCGCCGGAGACGACCAGGGCGGCCGTGCCGCTGCGCCGGGTGGCCAGGGCGCGGGCCCTGGTGTCGGGCACGTAGCCCAGCTCCCGGACCGCGCGCCGGACCGCCTCGCGCTTGTCCCGGCTGACGTGCGGGGCGCCGTTGAGCGCCCGGGAGGCGACGGAGCGGGACACCCCGGCGCGGGCGGCCACGGCGTCGAGGGTGGGGGCGGGAGGGCGCTGCTCGGTCATCGCGGTCCGTTCTTCCCGGCAGGGCGGTCGTGGGCTCGACTGGAAGCGGTTCCAGTTTAACTCCGGAGTCAGCCCCGAACGGCTCCGGAGGAGATTTCCCTTCACCCCCTTGACGGTGGTTCCAGGGAAACTCATGATGTGAGGCGCCTCACCACTACCCGGGATCGGACTGGAAGCGCTTCCAATGGGAGCGCTTCCACGAAAGCCCGGGGCAGCGCCGCGCACACCGCGCGGCGTGCCACGAACAGCGCAGAGACAGGGGTACCACCCATGCGTCGCCTCACCCGCTCGATCGCGGCCGCGATCCTCGCCCTGCCATTGGCCCTCGCCGTCGCCCCACCCGCCAACGCCGCCCGCGCCGGAGACCCGGTCTCCATGACCAGCGGCTTCTACGTCGACCCCGCCTCCACACCGGGCGCCTGGGCCGCCGCCAACCCGCACGACGGGCGGGCCGCGGCGATCACCTCCTCGATCGCCTCCGTTCCCATGGCCCGCTGGTTCGGGTCCTGGAGCGGCAGCATCGGCCCGGCCACCGGCTCCTACGTCGGCCGGGCGGACCAGCAGGACAAGCTGCCCGTCCTCGTCGCCTACAACATGTACGGGCGCGACGCCTGCGGCGGGCACTCCTCGGGCGGCGCGGCCTCGCCCGCCGAGTACGCGACGTGGATCGGCGCCTTCGCCGGGGGCGTCGGCCACCGCCCGGCCGTCGTCATCCTGGAACCGGACTCCCTCGGCGACTACGACTGCATGAGCCCGGACGAGATCGCCGAGCGCCGGGGCATGCTGTCCAACGCCCTCACGCAGTTCCGGAACCAGGCCCCCAACACGTGGGTGTACATGGACGCGGGCAACCCGGGGTGGCTCGACGCCGCGACCGTGGCCGAGCGCCTGCACCAGGCCGGGCTCAGCGGGGCCCGGGGGTTCTCGCTGAACGTGTCGAACTACTTCACCACCGGGGAGAACACCGCCTACGCCCAGAGGATCAACCAGGTGCTCTCCTCCCGGTACGGGTACACGAAGCCGTTCGTGGTGGACACCAGCCGCAACGGCAACGGGTCCAACGGGGAGTGGTGCAACCCGGCGGGGCGCAGGCTGGGAACGCCCACGCGGCTGGGCGGCGGGGCTGAGATGCTCCTGTGGATCAAGACCCCGGGCGAGTCCGACGGTGACTGCGGTGTCGGACAGGGGTCCCGGGCCGGGGACTTCCTGCCGGAGGTCGCGTACAGGATGATCTACGGGTACTAGCCCCCGGCCCGTCCGCGCGCCGCCCGGGACCGGGCGGCGCGCGGTCAGGCGGCGCGCGGTCGGCCGAGCCGGTCGCGCGCCCTCTTCGGGGAGCGGGCGCGGCGGTGCATGCCCCGGAAGGGACACTCCTCCCGCTCCAGGTCCAGGCCGAAGGCGCGGGGCGACTCCAGGCCGTCCAGCTCCTCCCAGAACAGCGGCGCGGCCACCGGGGCGCCCTCGCGGACCCGGACCGAGTAGGGGGCGACCGCCAGCTGCTCGCGGCCGTTGCGGAGGTAGTCGACGAACAGGCGGCCCTCACGCTTGTTCTTGCGCACCTCCGTGGTGCGCTCCCCGGGTGCGCGCTCGGCCACCCGTTCCGCGAGGAGCTTCGCCAGGTCCCGGACCTCCTGGTCGTCCAGCTCGGGGCGCAGCGGCGAACGGACGTGCAGGCCCTTGGAGCCGGTGGTCATGACGTAGGCGGCCAGGCCCGCCTCCTCCAGGACCTCGCGAGCGTCCCGGGCGGCCGCCTTGCAGGCGGCGAACGCGCCGGGGTCGGTGTCGGGCGGGTCCAGGTCGAGGATCAGGAGGTCGGGCCGGCCCAGGCGGGGTTCGCGGGACTGCCAGGCGTGCAGGGTGATCGCGGCCTGGTCGGCGCACCACACCAGGGTGGCGGCGTCGCGGGCCTCCATCATCGGCTCGCCCTCGATCTCCAGGGTGCGCACCCAGTCGGGCACCGAGGGGTGCTTGACGAAGAACCCGGTTTTGCCGACGCCGCCGGGATAGCGCTCCAGCGCCACCGGGCGGCCCTTGAGGTGCGGCAGCATCAGCGGCGCGATCCGCAGGTGGTAGCGGGCCAGGTCCTCCTTGGTGGGGCCGCCCGCCCCGAAGAGCTCCTTGTCCGGGCGCTTCACCTCGACCACCCGGCGCCCCGCCCGGATCCTCACACCGTCCCCCACGGCGACCACCTCCCGGAGGTCCCCTACCCACACGGAGGAAAACCGTTCACCCGGAGCCCGGCAGGGCCGTGACGTGCGAGCACACCACTCCCGGCCCGGCCCCAGAGGGGGTCGGCCCACCCGACCGGGGCCCTCAACCACAGCCGGAGGCATCGCTGCTCCCCCGCCCAGAGGGGTTTCCCACCCGACCGGGAACCTGAGCCACTGCCGGAGGGCATCGCAGCGCCCCCGCCACAGGGGGTGAAGGCCGCGGGTGGCTTCCCGCTGCGGCCCGAGGGGTGTCCCATGCTCTTTCAACGCTGTGATGGGTGGCGGGTGTGTCTGTCGGGGGCCGAGCCGCGACCGGAGGGCGGATCATCTCCTTCGACCCCAGGGGGTGGGGATGGGCGTTCCCACCGCCCCGGACACACGGGGGTGAGGGCCGCACGTACCTGCCGGCCCCGGCCCCAGGGGGTTTCTCACCCGACCGGGGCCCTCAGCCACAGCCGGAGGGCGTCGCTGGGCCCCCGCCCCAGGGGGTTTCCCACCCGACCGGGGCCCCGAGCCACAGCCGGAGGGCATCGCTGGGCCCCCGCCCCAGGGGGTGAGGGCCGCAGGCGGCTTCCCGCCCCGGCCCCAGGGGGGTTGGTGCACCCGACCGGGGCCTCGGCCCCAGGGGGTGAAACGGACTGTGAGGTTTCCAAGACGTCCGCCATGTGGGAACGGCGGTCTGTGGTCGCAGCCACAGGTGACTGGTTTCCAAAAGCCCGATCGCTTGTGAAGGTACAGCCGCGGAGCGTGGATCCGTCCCCGCGCAGTCAGCCTCCGGCAGAGCGCCGGGCGGTTTCGTTGGGCGCACGTGGTGGGTGGTGGGGGTGCGCTTTCCGGGGACGGGTCCGCGCGAGGTGCGCACACCCGCACCGGTTGGAAAGGTTGTGGGCGCCGGCGGCGGTGAGGGCGCTCCACGCTGTCGCCTACTCCCGCGGATGACCGCGGTACGGACGGGAGCGGGGGTGAAGGCCGCACGCACCCGCGGCATCAGCCAGAGGGGGGTTGGGGAGGAGGAACCGCAACCCCCGCCCCAGAGGGTGTTGCCGCACGTTCCCGCGACCTCGGCCACAGCCCGGACACCGGACCGCGACCTCCACCCCAGGGGGTGTGAGAAGGAAGGCCCGCGACCCCTGCCCCAGGGAATGAAAGCGGTGCATACCCACAGCCTCGGCCACAGCCCGGATACAGGACCGCGACCCCGGCCACGGCGGGGTGAAGGTACGCGGTCTCTCCTCCGGGCCTGGGCGGGGCTCGCGAGCACGTGCACGTTCACCCCCTGTGGCTCGGGGCTGTGGGCACGCGCGGCTTTCACCCCCTGAGGCTGAGGTGCGAGGTCCTGTGCCCGGTCTGGGGCCGGGGTCGCGGGAACGTGCGGCGAAACCCCCTCGGGCGAGGGGCGCGGTCCCCCCTCCCTCACCCCCTCGGGTTGGTACCGCGCGTGCGCGCGGCCTGCACCCCCTGAGGCTGAGGTGCGCGGTCCTGTGCCCGGTCTGGGGCCGGGGTCGCGGGTACGTGCGGCTTTCACCCCCGCTCCCGTCCGTACCGCGGTCACGTGCGGGAGTAGGCAACAGCGTGGAGCCCCCGCACCGCCGCCGGCGCCCCCAACCTTTCCAGCCGGTGCGGGTGTGCGCGCTCCGCGTGCACCCGGCTCCGGCATACACACCCCCACCACCCGCCACGCGCGCCCAACGATTCCCCCCGGCGGTCTGCCGCACACCGACTGCGGCCGGGGCCGGGCCCACCCGGCGCGGACCGCCCACCCCAAGCGGCCGAGCTCTTGGAAACCTACAACTACCTCGGCGAAGACCCCCTGGGGCCGGGCACCCCACTGGCCTGGCACGGCTGGGGCGGAGGTTTCCAATCGGGTGAGAAACCCCCTGCGGCACAGGAAGCGGTTCACCTTCCGGCTGTGGCGGAGGCCCCGGTCGGGTGGGAAACCCCCTGCGGCGCAGGAAGCGGTTCACCTTCCGGCTGTGGCTGAGGAACCCGGTCGGGTGGGAAACCCCCTGGGGCGGAGGTAGCGGTCTACCTCCCGGCGGTGGCTGAGGTTCCGGTCAGGCGGGAAACCCCCTGCGGCCAGATCCCGCAGATACGCGCGGCCCCACCCCCATGTGCGCGGGGCAGCGGGAACGCCCACCCCCGCCCCTGGGGTCGAAGGAGATGATCCGCCCTCCGGTAGTGGCTCGGCCCCCAACAGACCGACCCGCCACCCACCACAGCGTTGGAAGAGCATGGGGGTGCCTCTCGGGCCGGGACGGGAAGCCACCTGCGGCCCCCTGGGCCGGGGGTCCAGCGATGCCCCCTGGCTGTGGCCAAGGGCCCTGCCAGGTGGACACCCCCTACGGCGGTTCACCTTCCGGCTGTGGCTGAGGCTGAGGCTCCCAGTCGAGTGGGAACCCCCGCGGCGAAGCCCCCGTTCACCCCCCGCTCAGCGCCGCCCTGGGACCGGACCCGCGACCGATCTCGTCCACGTCGACAGTGGTCAGCGCTTCGGCCACGGGAACACCCGTGCGCTCGGCGGCGGCCAGTCGTTCCCTGACCTGCGCCATGGTGCGTGGCCGCCATCCCGGGCCGTCGCAGCAGGTGGAGTGGAAGGTGACCCCGGCACGGAGCAGCGTCCCCAGCACCCGCCATCCGGCGTCATCTCCGCGCCGGGGCACCTCCAGATCGCTCCCGGCGTCGATCAGCTCGCCCGCACAGTTCGGGCACACCCGGGCGCGCGGTTCATCGACACGGTGCTTGAACCCGATCCGGCATTCCAGGCACACGTGATGGCGTCCGAGGTGGGTGGGGCGGGTGCACATGCGGGCAGTATCGCCCGGGTCTCCACCTGCCCGCAAGACCACGGGGACCGTTCCGCTTCGGCTCCCCTCCCCCGGATCCGCTCACCGTCCCGAACCCCGCCATTCGGGGGCGAGGATCGCCCAGATCTGCTTGTCGTAGCGCACACCCCGGTACTGCCATGCCTCGCGGCGTACGCCCTCCAACGTCATGCCGAGCCGCTCGGCCACCGCCGAACTGCGGTCGTTGTCGGCACGGCAGTGCCATTCGGCCCGGTGCAGCCCCCGGAACGTCAGCGCCCAGTCCAGCAGCACCCCGCACGCCTGCGTGACCAGCCCGTGCCCCTCGGCGGACGGCTCGAGCCAGCAGCCGATCTCGCACGTGCCGCCGACGGGGTCGAAGGCCGTGAACATCACGCCGCCGACGAGCACCCCGTCCATCCGGATGCCGTACAGGCGGGCACCGTCCTGGGCCTGGTGTTCGGCATACCGTCTGAGCGTGGCCCTCGCCCCCTCCACGTCGTCCGTGACGAAGGTGGGTCCGACCCAGGGGCGGATGTGTTCGCGGGCCCGGTCCAGGTGGTCGGCGAATTCCTCGGCGTGCCAGATCTCGAGCGGAGCGAGGCGGGCACCGTCGCGCAGCGACAGTGAGAACATGGAACCTCCCCATTCACATAACAAGCGTTATGGAAAAGTACCGTAGTCGTATGCCACGAACCAAGGGAGACCATGAGGCCCGCCGACGCGATGTCTCCGCGGCCGTCTGGCAGGTGATGGCCACCCGCGGCTTCGCCGGCCTGACCCTGCGCGCCGTCGCCGCCGAGCTCGGCGCGACCACCGGCCTGCTCACGCACTACTTCCCCACCAAGCGCGCCCTGGTGGAGTACGCGCTCGACCTGCTGGAGCAGCGCACCGTCGACCGTCCCCGCCGCCGAACGGGCGAAGGCCTGGCCGCTCTCAGGGACGCGCTTCTGGACATCCTGCCGCTGACCCCCGAGGCCGCCGACACCAACCGCATCTGGGTCTCCTCCTGGGACACCGCGCTCTCCGAGCCCGCTCTGAGCGGCGCCTACGCCCGCAAGTACGCGCAGAGCCGGCAGCGGCTGACCGAGCGCGTCATCGCAGCCCAGGAATCGGGCGAACTCCCCTCCGGCGAGCCCGCCGACATCGCGGCCCGGGCCCAGGCCTTCGTCCTCGGCCTGGTGGTCCAGGCCCTGTTCGATCCGGCGGCGTTCCCACCCCGGCGGCATATCGAACTCCTGGACGAACATCTGGCCGCCCTGGCCGCCTCGCACCGGCCGAGGCCGCCGCTCGGGCGGTGAACACCTGCCGGGCCGACCGGCTCGTGCCCGGCCGGAGCGGAGGACGGCCTCCTGCCGGAGAGCGCCCCGGCAGCCCGGGATCTCCAGATCGCGCACCACCGTGAGAATGCGGCGCGTGCCCCGCCCCCGGGGAGCCGCGCTTTCGGATGGCGGGCGCACACCCGCGTGCGCCCGCCCCGGGGACCGGCCGGAACCGCGCGGGTCAGTCGCGGGCCGGGCCGAGGGTCCCGCGGAAGAGGCGCCGCACACCGGCCAGGAGCGATCCCAGGATGAAGGACTGGACCAGGGCGCAGACGACGAGCCCGACGCCGAGGAACCACAGGGGCGCGTCCAGCCCCCAGACCGCGTCGGCGATGGTCGTCACGGCCGCGAAGGCGGGGAAGGTGAACAGGGCGGGCCACACCCAGACGAATCCGGGGTCGGCGCTGAACGCGGTGACGGCCGCGGCCATCACGATGGAGCTTCCGACGAGCCCGAGGTAGATCGCCGAGGCCGGGTTGGCGAAGGTCAGCCGGACGAGGGGATGAGCGTTCATCGTCTCCCTTGGTGAAGAGGTGGAATGCCCTCCATGGTGGGGCGCGGCCGCTCCCCTGTCGTGAGTACCCGTACTCAGGGGGAACGCGGCCCCTCCCGCCACATCCGTGCCCGACCTGGCGTTCCCCTGGCTCGTACTCGCCGCCTGGGCGGCCGGCGGGCTCCCGTCGACCCGGGCGAGCGGCGGCCCGTCGGCGTCCGAACCGCCCGGTCCCGTGCCCCGGGCCGGTCGCGAAGACCCCTCCCGTCGCCGCGGAAAACCGGGAAACCCCCACCGGCCCCGCCCGCAGGTGTGAGGATCGGACCATGCAGAAACCGATACCGCTCCCCGCCGCCGACGCCGCCGAGCGCCTCGCCGACGACATGAGGAACGAGCGCGTCTACGTCTTCTGCCCGAACAGGTTCTGGTCCTCGGTCCTGGTCGGCTGCGACGGCGGCACCCTCTACCTGCCCACCGCCCTGGGGGTGGTGTTCGTCGAGGAGACGAACACCGAACCGATGTGGGAGGTCGTGGACTCCCTCCCCCGCCCCATCGAGGCCGGGGAGTCGGTCCTCACCTGGCCCCGGACCCCCGAGGGCCACCGGGAGCTCCTCTCCGCGGGGATCGACAACACCCCTCCGCCACAGGAGGCCGGTTCGCTCCCGCTGCTCCTCATCCCCGAGGAGGGCCGGAGTCCGCGCATGCCCAAGCTGCTCACGGACGCGATCTCGGTGTACGAGCCGGTCTCGGCCGCGCGCATCCGCGCCCGCGCCCGCCACGTCACCTGAGCCCCGCGCCCGGCCGCTGCGCCCGCCGGCGCCCCTCCCGCCGGGTCCCCACCCACCGGGGCGCCGGCGTCAGGCCTGCTCGGTGTCGGTGCCCTCGCGCGGCGGGGCGGGGGCCGGGCGGGCCGGCGCGTCCGCGGGGTCGATCTGGCCGTACCCCATGGCCACGTAGTACTCCTCCAGCGTGGCGTACCCGGCCCGCCGGGCCACGCTGATCATGTCCCCCGACGACTCCGCCTCGATCAGGCTCCGGTCGCCGCCCATGGAATCCGCCATCCTGCGCCGTCCCGCGACCTCGGCGCGCTCGCGGTCCCGGGTGCGGTGCCACGCCCCGATCGCCACCCGCGCCTTGCCGGTGCGCACCGACTCCAGCCACGCCCGGTCCGGGCCCGGTTCGGCCTTGGTGATGATCTGGACGGTGTCGCCCTCCCGCACCTGGGCGCTGGGCAGCGCCAGCCGCCCGTTGACCGTCGCCGCCGAGAACCGGTCGCCGATCTCGTTGTCCAGGGCGTAGGCCACGTCCACCGGGGTCGACCCCTCGGGCAGCATGAGGACCACACCGTCCGCGGTGAGCACCGTGATGCTGTCCGCCAGGTCGGTACGCACCCCCTCCAGCAGCTCCTCCGCCGAGGCGCCCTCCTGCCAGCGCAGCAGCCGGGTCAGCCACTCCGGGTCGGTGGTGCCCCCGGCGGCCAGCCGCCCGTCGCGGCCGGTGCGCTCGTGGATCTCGGCGATGATCCCGTACTCCGACACCTGCTGGGCGCGGTTGTCGCAGATGATGATCTGCACCCGGTGCCCGGTGTCGGTGAGCACGGTCGTGTGCAGCGCCCGGTACAGGTTGTACTTGGGCGAGGCGATGAAGTCGCGGAACTTCGCGGGGACCGGCTGCCACCGGCCGTGGACCGCCCCGAGCGCCAGGTAGGCGTTGCGCTCCTCGCCGCGGACCACCACCAGGTACCGCACGGTCGCCTGCGGGTCCAGGGCGGCCAGCGGGGCGCCGGAGTGGAAGACCGACGCCAGGTGGCGCGGGCGCACCTCCACGTCCGCCTTGACCCGGAACGCCGCCAGGCTGTCGCGCAGGGCCACCGTCAGGGCCTCGGTCTCCGGCCGCGCGCGCCCCCGGACCAGGGCGGCGCACTCGCGGGTGCGCTCGAACTCCTCGGTCTCCAGGTACTCGAAACACAGGTCCTCGAGTTCCCGTTTGAGCTTGTACACGCCCAGCCGCTCGGCCAGCGGGATGAGCAGCTCCCGGGTGCCCCTGGCGATCTTCACCCGCTTGTGCGGCGGCTGGAACTGGAGGGTGCGCAGGTTGTGCACCCGGTCGGCGAGCTTGATCAGCAGGACCCGCAGGTCGTCGCGGGCGGCCACGACCATCTTGCGGAAGGTCTCGCCGGCGGCGGCGCTGCCGTACATGGACCGGTCGACCTTGGTGACCCCGTCGACCATGACGCCCACCTCGGTGCCGAACTCCGCGGCGAGGTGGGCGAGGCTGAACGGGGTGTCCTCCACGGTGTCGTGCAGGAGCGCGGCGACGAGGGTGGCGGTGTCGAGGCCGAGCTCGGCGAGGATCGTGGCGACGGCCAGGGGGTGGATGATGAAGGGCTCGCCGCTCTTGCGCTTCTGCTCCCGGTGCAGGTGGTCGGCGACGGCGTAGGCGCGCGCCAGCAGGGCGGTGTCGGCCTTGGGGTACCAGCGCAGGTGCTCGGCGATGAGCGGTTCGGCCTCGGAAGCGGGGCGGGTGGTGGCCTTGGCCTGGTTGAGCCCGCGCCACCACTCGGTGGAGGCCGTCACATCCACATCGGGAGCACCCATATGGACCCCTTCCCATCGCGCTGCGGACCGGGTATTCCGCTAAGCCTACTTATCCCCGCGCGCCTCCGGCCCACGAACCCCGCAACCCGCTCCGGAACCGGCTGCGGGCAGGGGATCGCCGTTCCCGGGAGAGGTGGGTCACCCCGTCCCCGCTCCCCCGGCCCGGGACGCGCGAACGCCCGGCCAGGGTCCTGGCCGGGCGTTCGGGGGTCGCGAGCGCGGCGCCCGCGCCGCCCGCGACCGGCGGCGGCCGGTCACGGGTGGGTGCGGCTACTTGCGCTTCTTGATCTCCTCGGTCAGCTGCGGGGCGACGGTGTGCAGGTCGCCCACGACACCGAAGTCCACCAGCTCGAAGATCGGCGCCTCGGGGTCCTTGTTGACCGCGACGATGTTCTTCGAGGTCTGCATGCCGGCCCGGTGCTGGATCGCGCCGGAGATGCCCAGGGCGATGTACAGGTTCGGGCTGACCGTCTTGCCCGTCTGGCCGACCTGGAACTGGTTCGGGTACCAGCCGGAGTCGACGGCGGCGCGGGACGCGCCGACGGCGGCACCGAGCGAGTCGGCGAGGTTCTCGACGACGGTGAAGTCGTCGGAGCCCACGCCGCGGCCGCCGGAGACCACGACGGCGGCCTCGGTCAGCTCGGGGCGCTCGCCCTGCTCCTGGACGACGCGCTCGACGACCTTGGCGGTCTTGGCGGCGTCCGACAGCTCGACGGTGACGGCCTCCTCGGCGGCGGCGCCGGCGGCGGCCTCGGCCGGGATGGAGTTCGGGCGGACCGCGATGACCGGGACGCCGGTCCGGACGCGGCCGTGGGTGACGGTGGCGCCGCCGAAGATGCTGTGCTCGGTGACCAGGTCGGCGTTGACGTCGACCACGTCGGTGAGCACGCCCGAGCCCAGCTTGACGGCGGTGCGGCCGGCGATCTCCTTGTTCTCGGCGGTGGCCGAGACGAGGACGGCGGCGGCGCCCTTGTCCTGGGCGAGCTTGGCGAGCAGCTCGGCCTTGGGCGCGACGACGTAGTCGTTGAGCTCGGCCGGAGCGACGTAGACCTTCTCGGCGCCGAACTCGGCCAGCGCGGCCTTGCCCGACTCCGCACCTTCGCCGACCCAGACCGCGGCGGGCTCGCCGATGCGGCGCGCGGCGGTCAGCAGCTCGGTGGTGACCTTCTTGACCTGTCCGTCGACGTGGTCGACGAGGACGAGGACCTCAGCCATAATCCTTGAACCTTCCTGAGTCTCTCGCCTGACCTACACGAACTTCTTCTCGGCGAGGAAGTCGGCGATCTTCACGCCGCCGTCGCCCTCGTCCTTGACGATCGTGCCCGCGGCGCGCGGCGGCGCGGCGGCGAAGTCGACGGTCTCGGTGGTGGCGTTGGCCAGTCCGACCTTGGCGGTGTCGATGCCGGCGTCGGCCGCGGACTTCTTGTCCACCGGCTTCTTCTTCGCCTGCATGATCAGCTTGAAGGACGGGTAGCGCGGCTCGTTGATCTTCTCCACGACGGAGACGACGGCGGGCAGCTGCGCCTCGACGACGTCGTAGCCGTAGTCGGTCTGCCGCTGGATCCTGATGGCGCCGCCGTCCACGTCGACCTTGCCGGCCAGCGTGAGCTGGGGCAGGCCGAGGTACTCGGCGAGCGCGGCGCCGACGACGCCGGTGCGGGCGTCGGTGGACTCCGAGCCCAGGACGACGAGGTCGAACTCCAGGGTGCCCAGGGCCTGCGCGAGCGCGTAGGCGGTCTGGAGGGAGTCCGAGCCGTGGAGGGCGTCGTCGTTGACGAAGACGGCCTTGTCGGCGCCCATGGACAGCGCCTTGCGGATCGAGTCCGTGGCCTGGTCCGGCCCCATCGTCAGGATGGTGACCTCGCCGCCGTGCTTCTCCTTGAGCAGGAGGGCTTCCTCGATCGCGTACTCGTCGAGCTCGTTGACGACGCCGTCGGACGCTGCGCGGTCCAGCGTGTTGTCGGCGGCGTTGAGCTTCCGTTCGGTCGCCGTGTCCGGGACCTGCTTGACCAAAACGACAATATTCATGGCCGGTGGCCGACCTCCCTGCACTCCATGATCCGCCGTGCGGCGGCCGGACGCTGGCGCGCCCCGTACTGCCCAACAATGTCGAACGACGTTCGGTCATCCGACGGCGGGTCCGGTCTTTCCGGTCGATCGGCCCCGCGGTGTGCTCATAGTCCAGATGTTACTGGCTAGTAGCATGAAGGCCAACCCGCGGCCCCCGCTTTTACTTAGGAAACCCTAACCCCTACGGATAGCGCGAACCGAACGAGCGGCGCCATCAGGCGTTCCACCGGTTCTGCGGGCCGTGCGCGCGCGGGGTCGGAGGCCCTTCTCACACCTTAACCACCGCGTGCCGCGGCCCCGCAGCCGCACCGCCCCCGCACCGGGGCGATCGGCGGCCCCCACGGCTCCCCCGGCCCGGCGGCCCCGCCGCCCCCACGGCCCCCGCACTCCCCCGGAAACGGGGGCGCCCCCGCTCTCCGAGGAGGAGCGGGGGCGTCCGGGACGCGCGGCGGGCGTCAGCCGCCGAACCAGTCCGAGGGGCCCCGGAGCGGCCCCAGGCGCCAGTCCGGCGCGGAGCCGAAGCCGAACGACAGGATGAGCATCGTCAGCAGCACCACCGCGACGATCACGCCGATGTACAGGTACAGGTTGCGGAACCGGACCCGCTCCACCAGCCACACCGCCTGGTGCCGGGCCTGGCGGCCGCTGGGCATCA
Source organism: Nocardiopsis changdeensis (assembly GCF_018316655.1). Taxonomy (GTDB): domain Bacteria; phylum Actinomycetota; class Actinomycetes; order Streptosporangiales; family Streptosporangiaceae; genus Nocardiopsis; species Nocardiopsis changdeensis. The sequence goes on from NZ_CP074133.1 coordinate 5,878,705, forward strand.
GGTAGCTGAGCAGCATCGTCACGAACACCGCGAACCCGCCGATGTAGTTGGCCCCGGAGTCGCCGGTCTCCACGATCTGGGCGTAGACCAGGCCCACGAGGATGCCCGCCACCAGGTACACCAGGCCGAACCCGACGGTGCGCAGCAGCATCCGCCCGAACGCCCAGGGGAAGCTGAGCGCCACCACCACGCTGTCGGAGTTGCGCGGGCCGCGCGTCTGGAGCCGCTTGGCGTGCTCGGCCTTGACCACGTCCAGCGCGCTCAGCCCGGCGATGACCAGGATGCCCAGCAGGATGCCGATCCACGGGAACACCAGGCCCAGGCCGGCCAGCGCCAGCACCACCGGGATGAGGATCAGCGGGTGCATCTGGTACACCCGCTCCTCGTACTCCTCGCCGTCCCCGTCCTCGTAGAGGGAGTCGTACTCGTCGTACTCGCCGGTGTTGTTGTCGCCCCGGAAGTAGCCGCCCATCCGGTCGTTGCCGCCGCGACGGAAGCGGTTCAGCCAGCCGCCCTGCTCCTCGTCGTCCTCGTCGAACTCCTGCGTGTGCCGGCTGCGCCCGCCGTCCTCGTCGACGGGGGTGAGGATGTCCGAGAAGTCGCCCTTGTGCAGCGGCGTGTTGAAGAACTGGGTCTGCGGCGACTCGTACTGCTGCTCGTACGGCTCCTCGTAGTCGAGTGAGGAGCGCTTGCCCCGCGCCGTCTCGCGCGGGTCGAGCATCATGGTGCCCTGCGGGTCGTCGGAGCCGCCGTTCACCGGGTCGAGCATCATCGTGCCCTGCGGGTCGTTGGAGCCGCCCTCCGCCGGGTCGATCCGCACGGTGCCCTGGTCGTCGCCGGCGGACACCGGGGTGAAGCGCTGCGTTCCCGCGTCGTCGGCGAGCGGGTCGATCCGCATGGTGCCCTGCGGGTCGTCCAGGTCGTCCGCCCCCGCGGGGGCGATCCGCTCCGTGCCCCGGTCGCCCGGGTCGTCGAAGCGGCCGGGGCCGATGCGCTCGGTGCCGGCCCCGCCCAGGTCGTCGGTGGCCTCCTCACCGGCGCCCCAGCCGCCGGACAGGTCGTCCGTGGCCTCGTCCTCCCAGCCGCGGCCGCGGCCGCCCGAGAGGTCGTCGGTGGCCTCGTCGCCGGGCAGTCCGCCCGACTCCGAGCGCGCCTCCCGGCGCTGGTCGCCCGGAGCGGACCAGGCGCTGGCCGCGGGGTTGGGACCGCTGGTCCAGCCCTCGCCCCCGCCCTGCGTCATCCGGCTGGCCAGGTACCCGGCCGCGCCGCCCAGCGCCGCACCGCCCAGGGCCGCGCCCGCGGCGCCGCCCGCGCCCGACCCGGAGCCGCCCGGGTCCGCGGCGGCCGTGCCGCCGGTGTCGCTCCCGGGCACCGGCGAGTGGTAGACGGTGTGCCCGCCCGTCAGCCCCGCGGACTTGGCCCCGGGGTCCTCGGTCCAGGGCAGGTCGAGGTTGAGCCGCCCGGCCTCCTCCACCAGCTCGGCGGCGGTGGGACGGCGCCGCATGTCGCGGGAGACGGCGCGCGTGACCAGCGGCCGCAGCGCCTCGTGCATCCCGTCCATGTCGATCTCGCCGTTGAGGATGCGGAAGAAGATCACCTCGAAGGCGCCCGCGCCGTAGGGCGGGCGGCCGGTGGAGGCGAAGGCGACGGTGCCGCCCCAGGCGTGGATGTCGGTGGCCGGCCCCAGCGCGGTGCCCTCGATGACCTCCGGGGAGAGGTAGCTGGGCGTGCCGACGAAGGTGCCGGTCTGGGTGAGCTTGGCGCCGTCGACGGCGTGCGCGATGCCGAAGTCGATGACGATCGGCTCGCCGTTGGAGATGATGACGTTGCCGGGCTTGAGGTCGCGGTGGATGACGTCGACCGCGTGGATGTCCTTGATCGCCCGGGCCAGGCCGGTGATGAAGCGGGTGAGCGCGCGCCCGCGCAGCGGCCCGTGGTCGGTGACGGTGGCGTCCAGGGTGGGACCGGGGATGTACTCGGTGACCACCCAGGGCAGCTCGGCGTCGATGTTGGCGTCGATGACCTCGGCGACGTTGGGGCTCTGCACCCGGCGCATCGTCTCGACCTCGCGGGCGAGCCGGGCGCGGGCGATGCGGTCTCCGGCGACCTCGGGCTTGAGGACCTTCACCGCGACGAACTGCTGGGTCCGGGGATCTTCGGCCTGGTACACCACGCCCATGCCGCCCGATCCGATGCGGCGGCGGATCACGTAGTGGCCGATGCGCTCCGGCAGCTCCTCACCCATGGGGAAACCTGCCGACATTGCCATCGAGTACTCATCCCCTCAAAAGACCGCATAACCGCCACGTCCAGCTTATCGGCCGGGGGAATGGGTCACCATTGGCTTGTACGGGCCCCGATGGGGCCGTTGTGGTCTGTTCGGCTCCGCCGGGAAGTCTGGGGGCTCCGGCGGTCGGTCCCTCGTCGGACGACCACCACCGAGTATGACGGAAAATCCGGGCGTGCGGTTCCCCTCCACCTGTCCGAACTGGCCGGTTTCGGTCTCCGGGAAGGGTGTTTCGGTCCGTGTGTGCCCGTCCCACCCGCCCCGTCCTCCGTACCGGCCCCGCGGACCGGCGGCCCGTGCCGGGTCCCGCCGTGCCCCTTCTCACCCCGCGCCCCGCGGCCGGTGCCGCGGCACCGGCCGCGGGGCGGCCCCGGCGGGTCAGCGGCCGTTGAAGACCGCCTTGCCGGGCCCCTGCTCGATGAAGCTGCGCATGCCGGTCTTCTGGTCCTCGGTGGCGAACAGCCCGGCGAAGTGCAGGCGCTCGATCTCCAGCCCGGTGTCCAGGTCGGTCTCCATGCCGCGGTCCACGGCCTCCTTGGCGGCGGCCAGCGCCACCGCGGGGCCCTCGGCGAAGCGGGCGACGAAGGCCACCGCCTCGGCGTAGACGTCCTCGTCGGCGACGACGGCGTCCGCCAGGCCGATCTCCTTCGCCTCGGCGGCGTCCACGTGGCGGCCGCTGAAGATCATCTCCTTGGCGCGGGCCGGGCCGATGAGCCGGGGCAGCCGCTGGGTGCCGCCTGCGCCGGGGATCACGCCGAGCTGGATCTCGGGGACGCCCAGCTTGGCCTTGCTCCCCACCACCCGGAAGTCGGCGGCCAGCGCCAGCTCCAGGCCGCCGCCCAGGGCGTAGCCGGTGACGGCCGCGACCACGGGCTTGGGGATGCGCGCCACGGCGGTCAGCGCCTTCTGGAGGTCGCGGGCGTACTCCAGCATCTGCGCGTGGGTGCGCTCGGCCATCTCCTTGATGTCGGCCCCCGCCACGAAGAACCGCTCGCCGCCGTAGACCACGACCGCGCGGGCCGCCGGGTCGGCGGCGACCTGCGCGGCGGCCTCGGCGATCTCGGCGGTCAGTACCGCGTTGAGCGCGTTCACCTTGGGGCGGTCCAGCCGGATCACGGCGACCGCCGGGTGCTCGGGGTCGGTCTCCACGCGCACGAACTCGGCCACGTGCTCCACCTCTTCGCTTGTCGACGTCAGTGTCTGGGTCCCAGGGATTCCTATCACCCGGGTCACGAGAACAGCAGTACCAGGGTGCCCAGCCGGGCGGACAGCGTGTAGGCCGCCGCCAGCAGCAGCAACGCCCCGACCGGCAGCAGCGTGTCGGCGGTGCGCCAGCGGCTGTGCCGGGCGTGGCTGCGCCGTCCGGTGCCGAACGCGCGGGCGTCCATGGCGGTGGCCATGAGCGTCCCGGTGCGGATGGCCCGCACCAGCAACGCGAACATCCGCCCGAAGAACAGCGCGACCATCCGCGCCGGGTTGCGGCCCGCCTCCAGCCCGCGGGCCCGCCGGGCCAGGGTGATGGTGCGCCACTGGTCGGCCAGCAGCGGGACCAGCCGCAGCGCGGCCAGCACGCCCATGGCCGGGCGCTCGGGCACCCTCAGCCTCTGCACCAGGCCGTCGGCCATGTCGGTGGGGTCGCTCCCGGCGGCGGCGAGCAGCCCGGGCAGGGCGATGGCCAGCAGGCGCACCGCCGCCCCCACCGCCCCCTCCAGGCCCTCCTCGCCGTACAGGTAGTTGACCAGGCCGCTGGACAGGCCCATGAGGACGAACGGCCCGCCCAGGACCAGCAGGGTGCGCCGGTCCAGGCCGCTGAACGGCACCAGGGCCAGCACGCCCAGCAGCACCACGCCGCCGGTGACGGCGTCCACCGCCGGGACCAGGCCCAGGCCCAGGACCAGCGCGGCCAGCAGCTTGGCCGCGGGGTTGAACCGGGTCAGCCAGGTGCGGGCGCCGCCGTCCCCGGGCGCGTCGAAGGTCAGCGCGTCCGCGACCGGCGCGGCGGTCTCACGGTCGGCCACGGGTGCCCCCCTCCGCCGCGTCGGCGCGGCCCGTCTCCTCGGCCCGGCCGCCGGCGACCCGGATCCGCACGTCGGCCAGGCGGCGCAGCAGCAGCTCGTCGTGGGTGGCCATGACGACGGCGCGGCCCTCGGCCCGCAGTCCGCCGAGCAGTTCCACCAGCTCGGTCCAGGTCCGGGTGTCCTGGCCGAAGGTGGGCTCGTCCAGGACCAGCACGTCGGGGGCGTGCGAAGGGCCGGAACTCAGCGCGGTGGCGACCGAAAGCCGCCGTTTCTCTCCCCCGGACAGCGTGTACGGGTGCACGTCGGCCAGCGCGGTCAGCCGCAGGCGCTCCAGCAGCTCGCCGACCCACGCCTCGGTCTCCGCCTCGCCCCTCCCGGCGCGCAGCGGGGCGAACCTCAGCTCGTCCCGGACGGTGCCGGTGACGAACTGGTCCTCGGCGTGCTGGAACACGGTGCCCACGTGCCGGGCCAGCCTGCGTGCCGGCCAGCGCGCCAGCGGCCGCCGGTCGGCGTCGGCCAGCGGGCCGTGCGGGAGGACGGCGCCGCGGTGGGGCCGGGACAGCCCGGCCAGCAGGGTGAGCAGCGTGGACTTGCCGGCGCCGTTGGGCCCGGTCAGCGCGGTGGCGGTCCCGGCCCGCACCGCGACGTCCACGTCCTCCAGGACCGTGCGCCGGGGCGGGACGCGCACGCCCAGCCCGGGCGGGGTGCGGGCGTCCACCCCGGCGGCCCGCAGCAGCACCGGGCCGCCGGGGGCGGCTGCCAGGGAGGGGTCGGGCTCGTGCCCGGGCACCCACACGCCCTGCGCGGCCAGCGCGGCGCCGTGGGCGGCGAACACCTCGCGCGGCGGGCCGTCGGCGGCCACGCCGCCCCCGGCCTCCAGCACGACCACCCGGTCCACCAGGTCCACGACCTCGGCGACCCGGTGCTCCACCAGCACCATCGTCGCGGAGGTCCGCTCCAGCAGGCGGGCGAGCACCCCGCGCACGAGGGCGGCCCCGTCCGGGTCGAGGTTGGCGGTGGGCTCGTCGAGCAGCAGCAGGCGCGGGCGCATCGCCATCGCCCCGGCGATGACCAGGCGCTGCTTCTCGCCGCCCGACAGCGCACCGGTGGGGTGGCGCGGACCGTAGGGGAAACCGACGGCCTCCAGCGCCTCGCCCACCCGCTCGCGGATCTCCTCCGGCGGCACGCCCAGGTTCTCCGGGCCGAAGGCGACGTCGTCCCCGGCCCGGGCCATGACGATCTGCGACTCGGGGTCCTGGGCGACCAGCCCGACCTCGGCCCGGCCGCGGCGGGCCCGCTCCCCGTCCACCAGGAGCAGGCCCTCCTCCTCTCCGCCGATGGCGCCGTCGTCGCCGGTGAGCCCGGCCAGGGCGTGCAGCAGGGTGGACTTGCCGGTGCCGGAGGCGCCGAGCAGCAGCACCCGTTCACCGGGCCCGACGGCCAGGTCGACGCCCCGCAGGGTGTACGCGTCGCGGCCCGCGTGCCGCCATCCCCAGCCGGAGAGCTCGACGCGGGCGCCCGGGCGTCCTCGGTCGGCCACGGTCAGCCCTTGGCCGAGGCGAAGGGGGCCAGCGCGCCGGAGCGGGCCAGGGCGGTGGTGAGCAGGCGCGCGCCGACCCCGGCGATGACCGCGGCGCTGATCACCACGATGACCCCGTAGATCACCTGGTAGTGCAGCGGCCAGGTGACGTTGTAGGCGATGTTGTCGCGGATCGCCGGGGAGATCCCGGCGACGGCGGCGGCCAGGACGGCGACGCCCATGCCCCAGCGGCGGTAGCCGAAGGCCAGGAAGACCAGCTCGGGCAGGATGCCCTGGAGGGTGCCGTCGAGGAGGACCATGACCCCCCACTGGGTTCCCAGGACCGCCGACACCGAGGCGGCGGCGATCGAGGTCAGCAGGGCGGCGCCGGGCCTGCGGATGATGAGCCCGCCCAGGACGCCGGAGATCAGCCACATGCCGTAGACGGCCGCCTGCCCGGGCGGGAACGCCGCGAACAGCGGGGTGGTGATGGACCAGACGATGTTCCAGAGCCAGAACACGACGCCGACGGCGACGCCCAGCACGGCGGCGACGACGATGTCGACGGTGCGCCAGCCGCGTGCCCGCGACCTGATGTCGGCCCAGGTGCCACCGGGGGTGGTGTCGGTGCCCATTCGATGTGTCCCTTCGTCGGTGTGACGAGGGGCGGATACGGCCAAGAGCGGCACCGGGGCACTGCGGCGCCGGAAGCGGACCTCCGGCGCGCGAGACGCGCCACCGGTGGCGGTTCCCACGACTTCCTTCGCCGGCATTACCCGGATCAGGTGTGTAAGGGTCTGCGGACTCTCCGCACTCTCAGCGCTCACGCGCTCCCCTGTCGGTTCGCCACCATTATGCGCCATATGCCGGAGAAGGCCAGTCCTGCGCCGTCCCGTCTCACCTCCCGGGACGCCGCGGGGGCCGGCCCCGAACCGGGACCGGCCCCCGTCCCCTCCCCGGGGACTGCTCCGGAGGGCCCTCCCGGGCCCCTCCGCGCCTTGCGGTCAGGCGTCCTCGTCGCCCTCCTCCTTCTTCTTGGGCGGGGCCGCCGACGGGTCGCCGAAGCGGGGCGGCGACGGGGCGAAGGACTCCGCGGGCAGGTCGGCCGCGGCGCGGTTCATCGTGGCCTGCCAGATCGGCCCCGGCAGCGTGCCGCCGTAGACGATCCCGTAGTACCGGCCGCCGATCCACACCCCCTGGAGCGGGTTCTGCTCACCGCCCCGGATGTCGCCGACCACCACGGCCGAGGCCAGGTTGGGCGTGTACCCGGCGAACCAGGCGTAGGCCGCGCTGTCGGTGGTGCCGGTCTTGCCCGCGGCCGGGCGGCCGATGCCCAGGCCGTTCGCGGTGCCGCCCTTGAAGGTCTGCTGGAGCAGGTGGTTGACGCCGTCGGCCACGTGGGTCGGCACCGCCCCCTCCTCGCAGTGCGAGCGCATCCGGATCTCGCGGAAGTCCTCGTCGCCCTCGCGGCCGACGGTCACGGAGGACACCGGGCGCGGCTCGCAGTACTCGCCCCGCGCGGCGAAGGTGGCGTAGGCGTTGGCGACGGTGAGCGGGGAGACCTCCTGGTCGCCCAGGGTGAAGGAGCTCCACACGCCCAGCGGCTCGCCGTCGGCGCGGTGGATGCCGGTCCGCTCGGCCATCTCGGCGGTCTCGCACAGCCCCACCCGCCGCTGGAGCTGGGCGAAGTAGGTGTTCACCGACCCCTTGGTCCCGCTGATCATGTTGTGCGAGCCCGCGTCGCTCTCGCCCGCGTTGTTCACCTTCCACGTGGACATCGTCCCGCCCTCGCAGTTGGCCATCCCGCTCACGGAGACGCTCTTGGGCGAGTCGAAGCTGGTCCCGTACTTCAGCCCCTTGTCGAGCGCCGCGGCCAGGGTGAACGCCTTGAACGTGGACCCCGCCTGGTACCCGTGCGAGCCGCCGTCCTCATGGTCGACGGCCAGGTTGATGGAGGTCGTCCCGACCTCCTCCTCGTCGAACCCGTACCGCATGTTCTGGGCCATCGCCCGGACCTTGCCGGTCCCGGGCTCCACCAGTACCTGCGCGGCGAACTTGGTGGTGTCCCCCGGGGGCACCCGGGAGTCGATGGCCTCCTGCGCGGCCGCCTGCATCCCCGAGTCCAGGGTGGTGCGCACGGTGATGCCGCCGCGCCCGAGCAGGAACTCGCGCTCCGCGGGGTCCTCGGCCAGCTCCTCGGAGTCCTGGAGCCAGCGCATCACGTAGTCGCAGAAGAACGGCTGATCGCTGTGGTAGCAGCTGCCGCCGCGCGGCGTGGGGTCCAGCCGCAGGTCGGCCCCGCGGTACCGGTCGGCCTCCCCCTCGGACAGGTGGCCGGTGGCGACCATGCGGTCGAGCACCAGGTCGCGCCGTTCGGCGGCGGCCTCGGGGTTGGCCAGCGGGTCGTAGTAGGAGGGGGCGCGCACCAGGCCCACGAGGGTCGCCGCCTGGCCGGGGTCCAGCCGGTCCGCGGTGGTCGAGAAGTAGCGGCGGGCCGCGATCTCGATGCCGTGGGCGCCGGAGCCGAAGTAGGCGAGGTTGAGGTAGCCCTCCATGATCTCGTCCTTGCTCAGGCGGTCCTCGACGTCGATGGCGTAGCGCAGCTCGACGAGCTTGCGGACCAGGGTCCGCTCGCTGGCGCGCCGCACCCCCTCCTCGTCGGTGGCCTGCTCGATGAGCAGGTTCTTGACGTACTGCTGGGTGATGGTCGAGCCGCCCTGGGTGTCGCCCTGCGCGGTGCGCGTGGCGGCGCGCAGCAGGCCGCGCAGGTCGAGCCCGGCGTGTTCGTAGAACCGCTCGTCCTCGATCGCCATCAGCGCGGCCGGGACCCAGGGGCTGATGTCCGCCAGGCCGACGACCTCGCGTTCGCGCCGGGCCACCTCGGCGATGGGCTCGTGGTCGACGTCGGTGATGAGGACCCGCTCGGTCAGGCGGTGGATCTCCAGGTCGGCGGGCAGCGCCATGAACCCGGCCGCGGCGTCGCGGGCGGCCAGCCCCAGGCCGCCCGCCCAGGGCAGGATCAGCGCCGCGGTCAGCAGCCCCGCCAGCGCGCCCGTGCCCGCCAGCCCCAGGATCGTCCTGCGTCTCTCCTCCGGCCGGCCCTTCCGGTTCGGCTCCGTCACGTCGTCCCCCCAACGCCGTGTGGCCCCCGCCCGCGCTCGGCACGGGCGGGGCACTGCTGCGTCGACCACCCTCGCAGGGACGGGCCGCCACGGACGGCGCGGGATCGGGCGTGTCACTGAAACTCTTCATCAATCCATGGCAAAGCCAACAGATCGGACATCGCTCACGCCAGGTGCACTACTCAACGAAACGGGCATTTCAATTTCTCGACATCGAGACGAAACGAAGCCGCACGGCACGGCCCGCCGCACCGATGCACCGGATCCTGGACTAGCCGACTTCCGTGGATCATTCCGACACACGGGCATGTCCGCAATAAGGTCGGACCCCTCCTCCGGGCATTTGGTCATCCCTACCCATCCGCCACACCCCTGCAACATGACCGATGAGTTTTCCGACTTTTCACCACAGAGAATGGCAGAACAACCAGAGAGGCCCCCGAAACACGTGTCTCTTTCTGACCGATTTGCGTAGTTTACGCAGGTGAAACCAGTCAAATACCAGCAGAAAGCCCCTACGGCCAGTGTGACGAGGATCACATAAATTATCCGGCCCTGGCACTCCGCCAAACCACACGAGAGGGCACACGATAGAGAGCGGAGGGCACCGAAGCCGCAATCCGGACAGAATCCGATCCGGGCCCTTCATTAACTCCGTCTTGCCTCGGATTAACTCTGGGTTATTTCTGCCCGACGTCGCCCGAAGCGCCTCCCCGAAACGCCCGAACCACGACAATTACGGTGTAGCCAGTGATCGGACGCCTGCCCATCCTCGACATCTCTCCGGACAACGATCTCGGCCCGGTGAAAGCGGTTCCCGGTGAACGCTTCACCGTCGGCGCGACGGTCATCCGCGAAGGGCACGACTCCCTCTCCGCGGGTGTGGTCGTCTATTCGCCCAAGGGCCGCCGGGAACGCCTCGTGCGCATGAGCGAGCGCGCCCCCGGGACCGACCGCCACGAGGCGGAGATCTCCCTCCCCGCCGAGGGGAAGTGGTCCTTCGCCATCGAGGCCTGGAGCGACCCCTTCGCCACCTGGCACCACGCCGCCGAGGTCAAGCTCCCCCTGGACCAGGACACCGACCTGGTGCTGGAGGAGGGGGCCCGGCTGCTGTCCCGGGCCGCCCGCCGCGTTCCCCGCAGGCCCCTGCTCGCCCGGGCCGCCGCCACCCTGCGCGACACCTCGCTGACCCCGGCCGAACGCTACGCCGCGGTCACCCCCGAGGTGCTCGCCCTCATGCACGACCACTCGCTGCGCGAGCTCGTCACCCGCTCGCAGCGCACCAGCGTGGTCGTGCACCGCGAGCGCGCCCTCTTCGGCTCCTGGTACGAGTTCTTCCCCCGGTCCGAGGGCGCCCAGGTGGACACCGCCCCCGGCCAGGAGGTCTCCGGCACCTTCGCCACCGCGGCCAAGCGGCTGCCGGCCATCGCCGACATGGGCTTCGACGTGGTGTACCTGCCGCCGATCCACCCCGTGGGGCACGCCCACCGCAAGGGCGCCAACAACGCCCTGACCGCCGGTCCGGGCGAGCCCGGGTCGGTGTGGGCCATCGGCTCGGCCGACGGCGGGCACGACGCCGTCCACCCCGACCTGGGCACCCTCGCCGACTTCGACGCCTTCGTCGCCGAGGCGCGCGGACACGGCCTGGAGATCGCCCTGGACCTGGCCCTGCAGTGCTCCCCCGACCACCCGTGGGTCGCCGAGCACCCCGAGTGGTTCACCACCCGGGCCGATGGGTCCATCGCCTACGCCGAGAACCCGCCCAAGAAGTACCAGGACATCTACCCCCTGAACTTCGACAACGACTTCCCGGGGCTGTACCGGGAGATCCGCCGCGTCGTCCAGCACTGGATCGACCACGGGGTGCGCATCTTCCGGGTCGACAACCCGCACACCAAGCCGGTGGCGTTCTGGGAGAAGCTGCTGGCCGACGTGGCGAAGAAGCACCCGGACGTCCTGTTCCTGGCCGAGGCGTTCACCCGCCCCGCCATGATGCGGACCCTGGCCAAGGTCGGGTTCCACCAGTCGTACACCTACTTCACCTGGCGCAACGGCAAGGACGAGCTCACCGACTACCTCACCGAGCTGAGCCGGGAGACCGCCCACTACCTGCGGCCCAACTTCTTCGCCAACACCCCGGACATCCTCAACGCCTACCTCCAGGAGGGCGGCCGCCCCGCCTTCGAGATCCGCGCGGTCCTGGCCTCGCTGCTCTCACCCACCTGGGGCGTCTACTCCGGCTACGAGCTGTGCGAGAACACCCCCGTGCGGCCCGGCAGCGAGGAGTACCTGGACTCGGAGAAGTACCAGTACCGGCCGCGCGACTGGGCCGGGGCCGAGGCCGAGGGGCGGAGCATCTCCGGCCTCATCACCCGGCTCAACCGGCTGCGCCGCGCCCACCCCGCCCTGCGCGAGCTGCGCAATCTGCGGTTCCACCCGGTGGACCGGCCGGAGATCATCTGCTTCTCCAAGCGCCGCCCCGGCGAGCGCCCCGGCGACCCCGACGACCTGGTCGTCGCCGTCGTCAACCTCGACCCGCACCACGTCCGCGAGGCGACGGTGCACCTGGATCTGCCGTCCATCGGCCGCGCGTGGGAGGAGGAACTCAAGGTGACCGACGAGTTGACCGGCGCCGCCTACACGTGGGGGGCGGCGAACTACGTCCGGCTCGACCCCGAGCGGGGTACCGCGCACGTGTTCACCGTCAACGGCAGATAGCGGCCCGCGGAGCATCCGGAGGGGCGCGGCGGACGGTGTCCGCCGGCACCCCTCCCATGCCCGAGCAGCCGTTGATCCGATGTCGAACATTCATTGGTGGGGAGCAGTAGATGAGCAACGACGAGTCCGGACCGGGCCGCCCCGAACACCCCGCGCACGGTCCGCTCGCGCCGGCCACCGGGGCCGCCACCGGCCCGCTCATGTCCTCCGGCGGTACCGGTGACCCCTACTGGTACAAGCACGCCGTCTTCTACGAAGTACTCGCCCGGGGTTTCCACGACTCCAACGGCGACGGCACCGGCGACCTCGCCGGCCTGGTGCGGAAACTGGACTACCTCCAGTGGCTCGGCATCGACTGCATCTGGCTGCTGCCGATGTACGAGTCCCCCCTGCGCGACGGCGGCTACGACATCTCGGACTACTTCAAGATCCTCCCCGAGTTCGGCACCACCGCCGACTTCGTGGAGCTGCTCGACGAGGCGCACCGGCGCGGCATCCGCGTCATCACCGACCTGGTCATGAACCACACCAGCGACCAGCACCCCTGGTTCAAGGCCTCCCGGGAGGACCCCGAGGGCCCCTACGGCGACTTCTACGTGTGGTCCGACACCAAGGACCGCTACGAGGACGCCCGGATCATCTTCGTCGACACCGAGACGTCCAACTGGACCTACGACGAGGTCCGCGGCCAGTACTACTGGCACCGCTTCTTCTCCCACCAGCCCGACCTCAACTTCGAGAACCCGGCCGTCCAGGAGGCCATCCTGGAGGTCCTGCGCTACTGGCTGGACCTGGGCATCGACGGCTTCCGGCTGGACGCCGTGCCCTACCTGTACGAGCGCGAGGGCACCAACTGCGAGAACCTCAAGGAGACGCACGAGTTCCTCAAGCGCGTGCGCGCGGAGGTGGACCGGCTCTACCCCGGCCGGGTCCTGCTGAGCGAGGCCAACCAGTGGCCCTCCGAGGTCGTGGACTACTTCGGCGACCACGCCGCCGGCGGCGACGAGTGCCACATGAACTTCCACTTCCCGCTGATGCCGCGCATGTTCATGGCGGTGCGGCGGGAGCAGAGGTACCCGATCTCGGAGATCCTCGCCCAGACCCCGGAGATCCCGGCCAACTGCCAGTGGGCGATCTTCCTGCGCAACCACGACGAGCTGACCCTGGAGATGGTCACCGACGAGGAGCGCGACTACATGTACGCCGAGTACGCCAAGGAACCCCGCATGCGCGCCAACGTGGGGATCCGGCGGCGGCTCGCCCCCCTGTTGGACAACGACCGCAACCAGATCGAGCTGTTCACCGCCCTGCTGCTGTCCCTGCCCGGCTCCCCGGTGCTGTACTACGGCGACGAGATCGGCATGGGCGACAACATCTGGCTGGGCGACCGCGACGCCGTGCGCACCCCCATGCAGTGGAGCTCCGACCGCAACGCCGGGTTCTCCACCGGGGACCCCGGGCGCCTGTACCTGCCGCTCATCCTCGACCCGGTGTACGGCTACCAGGCGGTCAACGTCGAGTCCCAGCGCGCCAACCCCGGCTCGCTGCTCAACTGGACGCGGCAGATGATCCAGATCCGCAAGCGGCACCCCGTGTTCGGCACCGGGGCGTTCACCGAGCTCGACGCCAGCAACCCCAGCGTGTTCGCGTTCATCCGCGAGCACGGCGACGACCGCATGCTGTGCGTCAACAACCTGTCCAAGCACCCGCAGCCGGTGGAGCTGGACCTGTCCGGCTACCTCGGGGTGAACCCGGTGGAGTGCGTGGGCGGGACGCGCTTCCCGCGGATCGGCGAGCTGCCGTACCTGCTCACCCTGCCCGGACACGGCTTCTACTGGTTCCAGCTGCCCCCCGCCGCGGACACCGGCCCCGGCCCCGTCGTCGGCGAGGAGGACACCGCACCGACCTACGGCCTGCCCGCGGCCGGGGTCAGTGCCCGGGCCGCGCTGGGCGGGCGCTCCCCCCGCACCCGCGGCGGCCACCGCACCACGGTCACCACGCCGTCCTCCGACGAGAAGGGGAACAGGCCCGACTGATCATGTCCCAACTCGAAGAGCTCCTGGCCGTCTGGATGCCCCGTCAGCGCTGGTTCTCCGGCAAGGGGATCCCCATCCGCAACATCCGGGTCGAAAGCCGGCACACCCTGGTGTCCGCCGGCCCCGAGGGCCCCGACCTCAACCTGCTCGTCGTCCGCGCCGGGCAGCGCGGCCGCAGCTCCCGCTACCAGGTGCTGCTCGGCTCCCGGTCGTCGCGCTCCCTGCCCGCGGAGCTGGCGGGCGCCGCCATCGGCGTCCACCAGGCCCCGGGCGGGAGGTCGCGGGTCGTCTACGACGCGGCCAACGACGCCCAGCTGACCGCCATGCTGCTGGAACGCTTCGCGGCCCCCTCGGCCGCCGGGCACGTCCGGTTCCGCACCCTGCCCGGCGAGCGCATCCGCACCGGTTCCTCGGGGCGGGTGCTCACCGGGGAGCAGTCCAACACGTCGCTGGTGTTCGGCGAGGACTACGTCCTCAAGACGTTCCGGCGGGTGTGGCCCGGGCCCAACCCGGACCTGGAGCTCAACCGGGCGCTGTACGGCTCGCCGTACGTGGCCCGGCCGTGCGGGTGGATCGAGGCGGACCTGCCCGGGTACGCCGAGCCCACCACCCTGGCGATGCTCCAGGACTACATCCCCGGGGCCTCGGACGGCTGGGTGCTGGCCACCGCCGACGCCGAGGCGCTGACCCGGGGCGCCGACCGCGCGGCGCGGACCTCGTTCACCGGGGACGCCGCCCTGCTCGGGCGCACCACGGCGGAGGTGCACCGCGCCCTGGCCCGCACCCTGCCCACGGACGTGCTGTCGGTGACGGCCGTGGCGGAGCTGGCCGACGCCATGGTGGAGCGGCTGGCCATGGCCAGCGCCGAGGTGCCGGAACTGGCCGAGCACGCACCCCTGGTGATGGAGGCCTACGCCGAGTTCGCCCAGGTGGACGAGCCGCTGCCGATCCAGCGCATCCACGGCGACTACCACCTGGGCCAGGTCATCCGCACCGGGTCCGGGGGGTGGGTGCTGCTCGACTTCGAGGGCGAGCCCACCGTCTCCGTCGCCGAGCGCCGGCAGCTCGCCAGCCCGCTGCGGGACGTGGCCGGGATGCTGCGCTCCTTCGACTACGCCGCCGGGTACCTGCTGGTCGACCACCCCGGCGACGAGGGGCTGGAGTGGTCGGCGCGGTCCTGGGCGCGGGCCAACCGCGAGGCGTTCTGCCGCGGCTACGCCGACGGCGGCGGCGCCGACCCGGAGAAGCACCTGGTCGTGCTGCGGGCCTTCGAGTTCGACAAGGCCGTGTACGAGGTGCTGTACGAGGCCCGCAACCGGCCGCACTGGCTGCGGGTACCGCTGGAGTCCATCGCCGCCGCGGCGGCCCCGCCGGTGCCCCGCTGAACGGCGGCCCGCCCCCGGGCGGGCCGTCTCCGCTCCCCCGCCCCTCCCCGTTTCCTGTCCACCGTTCCTGTCCACGAGCACCACGGAGCAGCATTGTCCTCGCCACGCAGCGAACAGCGTCAGCGCGCGACCACCGATGAGGAGACCGCGAAGAAGACCGGGAGCAAGGCCGCCGGCGCGAAGAAGAAGACCGCGGGCAAGCCGGCGGCGGCCGAGGCCGCCACCGCGAAAACCACCGCGGGCAAGACCGCGGCGGGCAAGACGGCCGCCGCCAAGAGCACCGCAGCCAAGGCCGCCGCGGGCAGGACCGCCGCCGGGTCGGCGGCGGCGAAGAAGCCCGCCGCCGCGCGAACGGCCGCGGGCAAGGCGACGGCTGGCAAGGCGGCCGCCGCCGGGACGGCCGCGGGCAAGAAGGCCGCGGCGAAGAAGCCCGCGGGCCGGGCCACCGCCGCGAAGGAGCCCGCGACCAGGGCCGCCTCCGCGAAGAGGACGGCGCCCGCCACCAAGGGCCGCGCCAAGGCCGCCCCGGCGGGGAGGGCGCCCGCGCGCACCGCCCCGGCCCGCGCGGCCTCCGGGCCCGAGCAGGAGCTGCTCGCCGCCGTCGACCGCCTGGTCGACGGCCACCACCACGACCCGCACTCCGTCCTGGGCGTACACCCCCAGGGGCGGTCCACCGTGGTACGGGTGCTGCGGCCCCACGCCACCGAGGTCCACCTGGAGCTGCGCGACGGCGAGCGGGTGCGGGCCGAGCACCTGCACCGGGGCGTGTTCACCGCCAAGGTGTCCGGCACGAGGCTCGGCGACCCCGCCGACTACCGGGTCACCGCCCGCTACGAGGACGGCGCCGAGCACACGGCCGCCGACCCCTACCGGTTCACTCCCGTCCTGGGCGACCTGGACCTGCACCTCATCGGCGAGGGCAGGCACGAGGAGCTGTGGCGGGCGCTGGGGGCGCACACCCGCACCCTGGAGACCGACGCGGGCGAGGTGTCCGGCACCTCCTTCACCGTGTGGGCGCCCAACGCCCGCGGGGTGCGCCTGATCGGCGACTTCAACCTGTGGAACGGCGTCGGCCACCCCATGCGCAGCCTGGGCGGCACCGGCGTGTGGGAGCTGTTCGTGCCCGGCGTGGGCGACGGGGCGCTGTACAAGTTCCAGGTGCTGGGCGCCGACGGGCACTGGCGGGACAAGGCCGACCCGATGGCGCGGGCCACCCAGATGCCGCCGCAGACCGCGTCGGTGGTGACGACGTCGGGCCACGTGTGGACCGACCAGGAGTGGATGGCCGAGCGCAAGGGCGTTGAGCCGCACCGGGCGCCGATGAGCGTGTACGAGGTGCACCTGGGGTCGTGGCGGCCCGGCCTGTCGTACACCGAGCTGGCCGACCAGCTCGTCGGGTACGTCACCGAGATGGGCTTCACCCATGTGGAGCTCCTGCCGGTGGCCGGGCACCCCTATGACGGATCCTGGGGCTACCAGGTCACGTCGTACTACGCGCCCACGCCCCGGTTCGGCACGCCCGACGAGTTCCGGCACCTGGTGGACTCGCTGCACCGGGCCGGGATCGGCGTCCTGCTGGACTGGGTGCCCGCGCACTTCCCCAGGGACGAGTGGGCGCTGGCCCGGTTCGACGGCACCGCGCTGTACGAGCACCCCGACCCGCGCCGGGGCGAGCACCCCGACTGGGGGACGCTCATCTTCAACTACGGGCGCACCGAGGTGCGCAACTTCCTCGTGGCCAACGCCCTGTACTGGCTGGAGGAGTTCCACATCGACGGGCTGCGGGTGGACGCGGTGGCGTCCATGCTGTACCTGGACTACTCGCGCGAGGACGGCGGGTGGGAGCCCAACGCCTTCGGCGGCCGGGAGAACCTGGAGGCGATCGACTTCCTCAAGGAGCTCAACACGGTCGTCTACCGGCGCAACCCGCACGCGGTGATGATCGCCGAGGAGTCCACCGCCTACCCGGGGGTGACCCTGCCGGTGGACCACGGGGGGCTCGGGTTCGGGCTCAAGTGGAACATGGGGTGGATGCACGACACCCTCCAGTACCTCTCCAAGGAGCCGGTCCACCGCAAGTACCACCACGACGAGGTCACCTTCGCGATGGTGTACGCCTACAGCGAGAACTACGTGCTTCCGCTGTCGCACGACGAGGTGGTGCACGGCAAGGGGTCGCTGTTCAACAGGCCGCCGGGCGACGAGTGGCAGCGGGCGGCGAACCTGCGGGCGCTGCTGGCGTTCATGTGGTCGCACCCGGGCAAGCAGCTGCTGTTCATGGGCGGGGAGATCGCCCAGGGCGACGAGTGGTCGCACCTGGACGGGGTGCCCTGGTGGCTGCTGCAGTACGACCACCACGCGGGGGCGCAGCGGCTGGTCAAGGCGCTCAACGACCTGTACCGGCCGCGTCCGGCGCTGTGGTCGCTGGACACCGACCCGGCCGGGTTCCAGTGGCTGGACGGCGGCGACCGCGACGGCAACACGCTGTCGTACCTGCGGCGGGGCGAGGACGGCTCGGCCCTGGTGTGCGCGGTGAACTTCTCGCCGGTGCCGCGCCCCGACTGGCGGATCGGCCTGCCCTGGGAGGGCCGCTGGGACGCGGTGCTCAACACCGACGAGGCCCGGTTCGGGGGCTCGGAGTACCCGGCCCCCGCACACGTGGAGGCCCAGGTCCAGGAGTGGCACGGCCAGCCGTACTCGGCGCCGGTGACCCTGCCGCCGCTGGGCGCGGTCTGGTTCGAGCACCGGCCCTGAGCCCGACGAGCGCGGGAGCGGCCCCGGTCCGGTCGGACCGGGGCCGTTCCCGTGGAAACGTCATCGCGGCGTCATCCGGTGTCACGCCGATGACACCGCAGGTCACACGAACTTCATGGCCCTCCGTGAGGATCGGGGGCGCCACGGGGGATGAAACCCGTCCGGAATTCGTCCGGAACGGCCCTTTACCTCCGCGGGTCCGCGTGCTGGGGTGTCCCCCATCACAGTCACGAACGATGGGACACCCCCTATGTCCGACACCTCCCAGAGTTTCGCGAAAGTCCTCGGGCGGGGCGACGTCCTCGCCCTCGGCTTCGGCGCCATGATCGGCTTCGGCTGGATCGTGCTGGTCGGCGACTTCATCGGCGCGGCCGGCCCCGGCGGTGCCGCCGCCGCCTTCGTCATCGGCGGGGTGATCATGGCCTTCGTCGGCCTCACCTACGCCGAACTCGTCTCGGCGATGCCGCACGCCGGGGGTGAGCACCACTACGCCATGCGGGCCGTCGGCCCCCACGGGGCGTTCGTCGCCTCCTGGGCGATGGTGCTCGGCTACGTGTCGGTGGTCGCGTTCGAGGCGGTCGCCGTCCCCCAGACGCTCGTCTACCTCTTCCCCGACATGGCGGCCGGGCACCTGTGGACCGTCGCCGGGTACGACGTGTACGCGAGCCTGGTCGCGGCCGGCGTGGTGGCCGCGGCGGTGATGACCTTCGTCAACTACGTCGGGATCAAGCCCGCCGCCGTGTTCCAGACCGTCGCCGTGCTGTTCCTGGTGTGCGTCGGCGCCGTCATGCTCACCGGCTCGTTCGCGGGCGGCTCGGCGGCGAACATGGAGCCCCTGTTCACCGGCGGCGTGCCAGGGGTCTTCGTGGTCCTGGTGGCGGTGCCGTTCCTGTTCGTCGGGTTCGACGTGATCCCGCAGTCGGCGTCCGAGGTCAGGATCCCCCACCGGCTGGTGGGGGCGCTGCTGGTGGTCTCGGTCCTGTGCGCGACCGCCTGGTACGTGATGGTCATGCTCACCGCGGGGGCGGGCCTGCCCGCGGCGGACCTGGCGGCCTCGGAGCTGGCCTCGGCGGACGCGGTGGCCGCCCTGTGGAACAGCCCGGTGATGGGCGACGTGCTGGTCCTGGGCGGCATCGCCGGTCTGCTGACCAGCTGGAACGCCTTCCTCATCGGCGGCAGCCGCCTGGTCTACGCGATGGCGGCGTCGCGGATGCTCCCGGCGTGGTTCGGCCGCCTGCACCCGCGGTACCGCACCCCGGCCAACGCCGTCCTGTTCATCGGCGCGCTGTCGGCCGCGGCGCCGTTCTTCGGCCGCCCCATGCTGGTGTGGCTGACCAACGCGGGCGGGATCAACATCGTGCTCGCGTACCTGGCGGTGGTGGTGAGCTTCCTGGTGCTGCGCCGCCGCGAACCCGCCATGGAACGGCCGTTCCGCACCCCGGCCGGCCCGGTGGTGGGGTGGACCGCCCTGGTGCTGTCGCTCGGCCTGTTCTCGCTGTACCTGCCGGGCATGCCCGCCGCCCTGGGCTGGCCCCAGGAGTGGCCGATGGTGCTGGCCTGGTGGGCCGCCGGGGCGCTGCTGCTGTGGCGGCTCCCCCGCGTCCCCCCGGGGCCGGACGCCGAGCGGCGCCTCATCGCCCTCATGGACGCCCGCCGCTGAACGGGGCCGGCGGCCCCGCGGGGCCACCGGCCCGCCCGGGCGGTGCGGTCCCCGCCGGAAGGCCCGGCGGCGGACGCCCGGGCGCGAGGAGGAGGCGGTGGGCCCCCGCCGGGGCCGCGTTCGGCGGCGCGCCGCGCGGCGGGCCCCGCCTTCAGGACGCGCGGTGGTGCCAGGCGGTGAGGCGGGCGACCGCCTCGTCCAGGACCTCGTCGCGCTTGCAGAAGGCGAAGCGCAGCAGGTGCTCGCCCTCCTTCTCGCGGTCGTAGAACACCTGCGCGGGGACCGCCGCCACCCCGGCCTCCCGGGGCAGGGCGCGGGCGATGTCCACCCCGCTCGTGTACCCCAGCGGGCGGATGTCGGCCATCACGAAGTAGGTGCCCTCGGACACGCCCACCTCGAACCCGGTCTCCGCCAGCCCCGCCGCCAGCCGGTCCCGCTTGCCCTGGAGCGCGGCGCGCTGGGCGGCGACCCACTCGCCCTCGTTGTCGATGGCGTCGGCGATCGCGAGCTGGAGCGCCCCGTTGGCGCTGAACGTCAGGAACTGGTTGACCGTGCGCACCGCCGTCACCAGCGGCTCGGGGCCCATGACCCAGCCGGTCTTCCATCCGGTGACCGCGAACATCTTGCCCACAGAGGACACCGACACGGTGCGCTCGCGCATCCCCGGCAGCGTCGCCAGCGGCACGTGCGGTCTGCCGTCGAAGGTCAGGAACTCGTACACCTCGTCGGTGAACGCGATGAGGTCGTGCTCACGGCACACCGCCGCGATCTCCTCCAGCTCCTGCGCGGTGAACACCGTCCCCGTCGGGTTGTGCGGGCTGTTGACCAGCACCATCCGCGTCCGGGGACCCACCGCGGCGCGCAGCTCGTCCGGGTCGAAGACGAACCGGCCGGTCGCCGGGTCCGGGCGCAGGGTGACCGGGCGGCGGACGCCGCCGGCCAGCGTGACCATCGCGGCGTAGGAGTCGTACATCGGCTCGAACACAATGACCTCGTCGCCCTGCTCGACCAGGGCCAGCAGGGCCGCGGCGATGCCCGCCGTCGCCCCCACCGTGATGTACACCTCGGTGTCCGGGTCCAGGTCGATCCCGTAGTGGCGCGACCGGTAGCGGCTGACCGCCCGACGCAGCTCCGGCCGCCCCGGGCCCGGCGGGTACTGGTTGACGCCCTCCAGGATGTTGCGGGAGGCGGCCTCCAGCAGGGGGCGGGGCCCGTCGGTGTCGGGGAATCCCTGGCCCAGGTTGACCGACCCGGTCTCCGTGGCCAGTCGCGTCATCTCGGCGAAGATCGTCTCGCCGTACACGCGCATTCGTTCGATCAGCGGATTGTCCACGTCCCGAGCGTATCCCCCGGACCGCGGCCGCGCCCATCCGGGCGCACGCGTGGGGCGGGACCCCTCGGGTCCCGCCCCACGCGTGCGCCTCGGTCCCTCACAGGAGCAGGCTGAGCACGATCCACACCACCGGCCCCGCGATGAGCAGGGAGTCCAGCCGGTCCATCAGGCCGCCGTGGCCCGGCATGAACCGGCCCATGTCCTTGATCCCCAGGTCGCGTTTGAACAGCGACTCGATGAGGTCGCCGACCGTCGCGGCCAGGACGACGGCCAGCCCCAGGACCACGCCGACCCACCAGGGGCCGTCGAGCATCAGCACCACGCACAGGGCCCCGGCCAGGGCGCAGCCGAGCACGGAGCCGCCGAAGCCCTCCCAGGTCTTGTTCGGGCTGATCACCGGCGCCATCTTGTGCCGGCCCAGCAGGATCCCGGCGAAGTAACCGCCGATGTCGCTGGAGATCGTCACCACGATGAACGTCACCAGGCGCTGCTGGCCGTCCTCGGGGTGGGCGATCAGCAGCAGCCACGTCCCCAGCAGGAAGGGGAGGTAGACCAGGGTGAACATGCTCGCCGACGTGTCGGCGACGAACCCGTCCGCCCCGCCCCGCAACCGCCACACCAGGGCGGCGATCGCGGTCAGGGCGGTGGCGCCCAGCAGCCACTCGGGGCCGCCGAAGTAGGCGGCCACCTGCATGGCGACGCCGCCGGCGGCCAGGGGGACCACCGCGACGTCCATCCCCTTGCTGGCGAACGCCCGGTTGAGCTCGCGCATGCCGATCAGCACCCCCGCGGAGGTGATGATCGTGAACAGCGCGGGCCAGGGGAAGATCGAGAAGAAGACCAGTGCGCCCAGGAGGCAGCCGCTGGCGATGGCCACCGGGAGGTTGCGGCCCGTCTTGACCGGCTCACCTCCCGGCTTGTGCAGCACGAAGCGCTGACCGGCGGCCCTGTCGGCCCCGGCGTCGCCGGGGCCGACCTGCTGATCGTCGTCGGGTCTGTGCTCCGGCGAGTGGTCATCGCCTCCGGAGCCGCTGGAAGGAGTCGTCACCGGCTAGACCTCAAGGAGTTCCGATTCCTTGTGCTTGAGGAGCTCGTCGACGGAGGCGACGTACTTGTGGGACAGCTCGTCCAGCTCCGCCTGCGCACGGTGGGCCTCGTCCTCGCCGACCTCGCCCGCCTTGACGGCCTTCTCGAAGGCGTCCTTGGCGCGGCGGCGGACGTTGCGGATCGAGATCTTGGCGTCCTCGCCCTTGGTGCGCGCGACCTTCACGTACTCCTTGCGGCGCTCCTCGGACAGGTCCGGGAAGACGACCCGGATGACCTGGCCGTCGTCGGACGGGTTGACGCCGAGGTCGCTGTTGCGGATGGCGTTGATGATCGAGGTCCGGGAGTTGACGTCGAACGGTGAGATGACCACCATGCGCGGCTCGGGGACCGAGAAGGACGCGAGCTGGTTGATCGGCGTCGGCGCGCCGTAGTAGTCCACGGTGATCTTGTTGAACGTCGCCGGCGTGGGACGCCCGGTGCGGATCGCCGCGAAGTCCTCCTTGGCGACGATGACGGCCTTCTCCATCTTCTCCTCGGCTTCGAGGAGGGTCTCTTCGATCATGGGGCGCTCCCGGTTCTCGGCTGTGGTGTGCGTGGCTTGAGGGTGTCGCCGCGGCCGCCTCAGGCGGGGGTCGGCCCGACGATGGTGCCGATCTTCTCACCGCGGACGGCGCGCAGGATGTTGCCCTGGCTCATCAGGTCGAAGACGACGATGGGCAGCCCATTGTCCATGCACAGGCTGACGGCGGTGGCGTCCATGACCTTGAGGCCGCGGGTGAGGACCTCGTTGTAGTTGAGCTTGTCGAACTTGACCGCGTCCGGGTTGCTCCGGGGGTCGGAGTCGTAGACCCCGTCGACCTGGGTGCCCTTGAGGACGGCCTGGGCGCCGATCTCCAGGGCGCGCTGGGCCGCGGTCGTGTCGGTGGAGAAGAACGGGGCGCCCAGGCCGGCGCCGAAGATGACCACACGGCCCTTCTCCAGGTGGCGCACGGCGCGGCGGGGGATGTACGCCTCGGCGACCTGGCTCATGTGGATGGCGGTCTGGACGCGGGTGTCCACGCCCAGGCGCTCCAGGAAGTCCTGGAGGGCGAGGCAGTTGATGACGGTGCCGAGCATGCCCATGTAGTCGGCGCGGCCGCGCTCGATGCCGCCCTCGGTGAGCTGGGCTCCGCGGAACATGTTGCCGCCGCCCACCACGACCGCGACCTGGATGCCCTCGGACACGGCCTCGGCGATGGACTCGGCGACGTACTGGACGACCTCCGGGTCGATGCCCAGGCCGCCCCCGCCGGCGAAGGCCTCGCCGGAGAGCTTGAGCATCACGCGCTTCCAGCCTGCGTCGTGCATGGCGGGTTCGGTGTTCGTCGCTGCGTTCACGGCCTGTGGCCTCCCTTGTCGTCCCCGAGCGGCACAGGGTCCCCCGAGTGCTCCTGCTGCGGGCGGTGCGGGTCTTCATGCCCCCCGAAACCGCCCATATCCACCGAAGGTGCCGGGGAGATCGTTCTCCCCGGCACCTCCATCATGTCAAAACCTAGGCCTGGCCGACCTTGAAGCGGGCGAAGCGCTTGACCGTGACGCCGGCGGCGTCGACGACCTGCTGGACCGACTTCTTGTTCTCCTTGACGAACGGCTGGCCGAGCAGCGTCACGTCCTTGAAGAAGCCGTTGAGGCGGCCCTCGACGATCTTGGGGATCGCCTGCTCGGGCTTGCCCTCCTCGCGGGTGGTCTGCTCGGCGATGCGGCGCTCGTTCTCGACGACCTCGGCGGGCACCTCGTCCTTGGAGACGTACTGCGGGGCCATCGCAGCGATCTGCTGCGCGAGGTCCTTGCCGACCTCCTCGTCCGCCTTGTCCAGCTCGACCAGGACGCCCATGGTCGGGGGCAGGTCCGGGTCGGACTTGTGCAGGTAGGCGGAGACGTAGGCGCCGTCGAACTTGGCGAAGCGGCGGAACTCCAGCTTCTCGCCGATGATCGCGCTCTTCTCCTCGATGTAGCCCTGGAGGGTCTTCCCGGGCTCGATCTCGGCGGCGGCGACGGTGGCGAGGTCGTCGCTGTCCTGGGCGGCGACGAAGTCGGCGACCTGGTCGGCCAGCTCGATGAACTGGGCGTTCTTGGCGACGAAGTCGGTCTCGCAGTTGAGCTCGATGAGGGTGGCCTTGCCCTCGCCCTGCTGGCGGAGGACGACCGTGCCCTGGGCGGCGGTGCGGCCCGCGCGCTTGTCGACGGACTTGGCGCCCTTGATGCGCAGGGCCTCGACGGCCTTGTCGAAGTCGCCGTCGGCCTCGGTCAGGGCCTTCTTGCAGTCCATCATGCCCGCGCCGGTCATGTCGCGCAGCTTCTTGACGTCCGCGGCGGTGAAGTTCGCCATGACTGTTGGATTCCCTTGGAAGTGAAGTCTGTACGGAAGGTGAGCGGTCCGTACACCCCGCGTGCCGCCCCGCTCGAAGGCGGAGCGGCACCGGGGTGTCGTGGGTCCCGGGGGACCGACTGCTACTCGGCGGCCGGGGTGTCCTGGGCCGGGGTCTCCTCGGCCGGAGCCTCGTCGACGGTGGCGCCCTCGGACTCGGCGACGGCCTCGGCGGCGGGCTCGGGGGTCTGGACCGGGATCTCGGAGGTGTCCTGGCCGGCCCCGACGGAGTCGGCGGTCTCGCCCTTGCCCTCGAGGATCTCGCGCTCCCACTCGGCCAGGGGCTCCTCGGCGGCCTTCTGCTCACCGGCGCCGGAGCGGGTCAGCAGACCGTCGGCCACGGCGTCGGCGATCACGCGGGTCAGCAGGCTGACACTGCGGATGGCGTCGTCGTTACCCGGGATCGGGTAGTCGACCTCGTCCGGGTCGCAGTTGGTGTCGAGGATCGCGACGACCGGGATGTTGAGCTTCCGGGCCTCGCTGATCGCGATGTGCTCCTTCTTGGTGTCCACGATCCACACGGCGCTGGGCACGCGGGACATGTCGCGGATACCGCCGAGGGTGCGCTCGAGCTTCTCCTTCTCGCGGCGGAGGTTGAGGAGCTCCTTCTTGGTGAGCGAGGAGCCGGCGACGTCGTCGAAGTCGATCTCCTCCAGCTCCTTCAGGCGCTGCAGCCGCTTGTGGACGGTGGAGAAGTTGGTGAGCATGCCGCCCAGCCAGCGCTGGTTGACGAACGGCATGCCGACGCGGCGGGCCTGCTCGTCGATGGCCTCCTGCGCCTGCTTCTTGGTGCCGACGAACAGGACGGTGCCGCCGTGGGCGACCGTCTGCTTGACGAACTCGTAGGCGCGGTCGATGTGCGCCAGCGACTTCTGGAGGTCGATGATGTAGATGCCGTTGCGCTCCGTGAGGATGAAGCGCTTCATCTTCGGGTTCCAGCGACGGGTCTGGTGCCCGAAGTGGACGCCGCTCTCCAGGAGCTGGCGGGTCGTCACGACTGTGGCCATGACAGGTCCTCCTAGTGGTGGCGGGGATAGGGCTCCCCGCCTTCGGTTGTTCCTGACGCCCCGGCCGTACCGCCACTCCGCCGAGGCGGTGTGGACCGTGGGTACGACCCCTCCGGAGGGAGGCTGGTGGACGTGCGTAGTGTGTTCGGCCCGGTGGGCCACAGATGATTCTATCCTCCGCGGGGAACGGGCCGGACCTGCGCGGGGGGCGGCCCCCGCCGTCGTCCACAGGTCGGCGGAAAAGCCCGCCCTCCGGGCCCGCGGCGGCGAACCTGGATGTATGCGGAACCTCGTGCCCCTCCTCCTTCCCGTCCTCCTCCTGCTGGCCTGCCTCCTGCCCGCTCCCCCGGCGGCCGCCGGCGCCGACTGGCGGTGGCCGCTGGACCCGGCGCCGCGGGTGCTGCGGCCCTTCGACCCGCCCGAGCGCCCCTGGCTGCCCGGCCACCGCGGCGCCGACCTGGCCGCCGAGCCCGGCCAGGAGGTCCTCGCGGCCGGCCCCGGCCGCGTCCACTTCGCCGGGACGGTCGCGGGCACGCCCGTGGTGTCGGTCTCCCACGGCGGCCTGCGCACCACCTACCTGCCGGTGGAGACCGGCCTGGCCCGCGGCGACCCGGTGGCCGCCGGGCAGGTCATCGGCACCGTCGCCGCCGCGCCGCGGCACTGCCCGCAGCGCACCTGCCTCCACTGGGGCCTGCTCCGGGGCCGGGACTACCTCGACCCGCTCTCCCTGCTGGGCCCCGTCCCCGTCCGCCTCCTCCCCCGCACCCCCTGACCCACGGCCGAGCCGGTGAGCGCGGGCGGGGGTCAGGCGCGGGGGTGGGAGCGGCGGTAGACGTCGCGGAGGCGGTCGACGGAGACGTGGGTGTAGATCTGCGTGCTGCGGGGGCTGGCGTGGCCGAGGAACTCCTGGACGCTGCGCAGGTCGGCGCCGCCGTTGAGGAGGTGGGTGGCGGCGCTGTGGCGCAGGTCGTGCGGGGCGGCGTCCAGGCCCGCGGCGCCCAGGTGGGCGTGGACGTCCTCGCGGGCGCGGCGCACGTCCAGGCGCCCGCCACGCACGCCCAGGAACAGGGCCGGGCCGCTGGACGGGCCGACCAGGGCCGGACGGCCGGCGGCGAGCCAGTCGTCCAGGGCGTCCAGGGCCGGGGCGCCCACCGGAACGGTGCGCTCCTTGTCGCCCTTGCCGACGACGCGCACGGTGGTGCGGGCGCGGTCGACGTCGTCCACGTCCAGGGAGCACAGCTCGGCGACGCGCACGCCCGTGGCGTAGAGCAGCTCCACCACGGCGCGGCGGCGGGTGCCCACCGGGGTGTCGTCCACCGGGCGCGACAGCGCGGCCTCGGCCTGGGCCTCGTCCAGGACGGCGGGCAGCGCGCGCCGCTGGGACGGGGCGGACAGGCGCGGCCCCGGGTCGGCGGCGAGCACGCCCTCGCGGTGCAGGTAGCGGGTGAAGGCGCGGACGGCGGCCACCCGGCGGGCGACGGTGGAGCGGCCCGCCCCCCGGTCGCGGGCGCGGGACAGCCAGGCGCGCACCGCGGGCACGTCGAGGTCGCCGACCTCCAGCCCCTGCTCTTCCAGGTCCTCCAGCAGGGACCGCAGGTCCGCGAGGTAGCCGCGCACGGTGTGCGGGGAGCGGCCCAGCTCGCCCGCCAGGTGGGCGGCGAAGCCGTCGAGCGGGCTCACCGGCGGGGCAGGCAGGCGATGCCGTCGATCTCCACCATGTAGGTGGGGTCGATGAGGGCGCTCACCTCCACCAGGGTCGAGGTGGGCCGGTGCCCCTCGGGCAGGCGGGACAGGAGCGCGGAGCGGAACTCCTCCAGGTCGCTGATGTGCCGCAGGTAGTAGGTGAGTCGCACCACATGGCTCAGGTCCGCGCCGTGGCGGGCGAGGATCGCCTCGATGTTGCTCAGGACCTGCCGGGTCTGGCCGCCGATGTCCCCGGCGACCTCTCCGGCGGGACCCACCGGGACCTGGCCCGAGATGAACAGCAGCGGGCCGTCGGCGGTCAGGGCGTCACTGTAGGGCTTGGCCATGGACGCACGGTATCAGCGCGCCTCCGGCGGAGCGGTGCGCCGGACCACGCCGCGGGCGGGTTCGGCCCCGTCGAGGGCCCCGGAGCGGACCCGGGCGGCCAGGGCGCGGGCGACGATCCGGTCGGTGACCGCCGGGAGGTGCCGGGCCAGGAAGAACTCGACCGCGCCCCGGCGGGTGGTCGGCAGGTCGCGGCGGGGACGGCGCGACAGCCCCGCCAGCAGCACGGTGTCCACGACCCCGTCCAGGCTCTCGTAGGTGCTCATCCCCTCCAGGGACAGCCCCGCCCGGGCGGTCGAGTCGTGGATGGGGCTGCGCACCATCGACGGGTAGACGCAGGTGACGGTCACGTGCGGGGCCAGCTCCAGGCGCAGGGCGTCGGCGTAGGCGACGAGCGCGCGTTTGGAGGCCCCGTAGGCGGCGGCCAGGGGCAGCTGCATGACGGCCATGCGCGAGGACACCATGACCACCCGGCCCCGGGAGTCGACGAGGGCGTCCACGCAGGCGGCGCCGACCCGCCAGGCGCCGAGCAGGTTGACGTCCAGCTGGCGGCGGACCTCGGCGCTCGGGGGCAGCTCGGCCGGTGCGGGCCCGCCGATCCCGGCGTTGTTGACCAGCAGGTCGAGCCCGCCCAGCCGGGACAGCGCCCCGGCGACGGCCGCGGGCACCGCGGCGTCGTCGGTGAGGTCGCAGGCGAGGACCTCGACGGGGTCGTCCCCGCGGGGGCGGGCGTCCAGCCCGACGACCCGCGCGCCCGCGTCGCTCAGCCTCGTGCACAGGGCCCGGCCGAAGGTGCCCGAGGCCCCGGTGACCAGGACGCGCAGGCCGCGGGGGTCGCGGCGGCCGCCGGACAGCAGGTCGCGCAGGGGTCGGCTCATCGGGGGCTCTCCTGGGGGCGGGCGGGCGCGAAGGCGCGTTCGGGGCGGGCGGCCAGGCGCCTGGCCCCGGCGGCGCGCTCGCGGGGCAGGTCGGCGACGTAGTGGTCGAAGTCCACCCGCATCATGGGGCGCCTGTCGCCCCAGCGGGCGGTGGCGGCGCGCAGGTCGCGGGCGACGGCCCGGCGCTGCGCGGCCGGGTCGGGCAGGGCGTACTCCCCCGCCAGGTGGGCGGCCACGAGTTCGCCCTGGGCCTCCACGACGGGCAGGGCGGCGCCGGTGGACTGCATGAGGCCGACGAACGCCAGGCTCGGGTCGTCCAGGTGGAACACCCGCTTGTACAGGGGCAGGCGCTCGGGGTCGGGGCCGGTCCAGCGCTCGTCGAGGAAGGGGAGGGCGACGCGGTAGCCGGTGGCCCAGACGACAGTGTCGACGGCGTCCCCGCTCCCGTCGGCGAACACCGCCCGGTCGCCCTCGAAGCGCGCGATCCCCGGCCGGACGACGATCTCGCCGTGGGTGAGGCGGCTCAGGACGGTGTCGCTGACCGTGGGGTGGTTCTGGAGCAGTCCGCCGGAGGGGGCGGGCAGCCCGTAGTCCTGGGGGCGGCCCACGGCCAGCCGCAGCAGGGTCTGGGCGACGGCCTGGCGGATGCGCCAGGGCAGCACGGCCAGGGCCCCGCCGGTCGCGTCGGAGGGCCGCCCGAACAGGTACTTGGGCACGATGTGGACGCCGCGGCGGGCCGACAGCAGGACGGGTCCGCGGGCGACATGGGAGGCGTCGACGGCGATGTCCATGGCGGAGTTGCCGGTGCCGACGACCAGGACCCGGCGGCCCCGGAACGGTTCGGGGTCGCTGTAGTCGCGGGCGTGCATGTGGACGCCGGAGAAGTCGCCCGGATAGGCCGCGGCGGGCATGCGGGGTTCGCGGTTGTGCCCGTTGGCGACGACGACGGCGTCGTAGCGGGCGGTGTCCCGGCCGGCGGCCACCTCCCAGCGGCCGTCCTCCGTGCGCTCCACCGAGGTGACGTCGGTGCCGAACCGGATGTGCCCGGTCACCCCGAAGGCGTCGGCGTAGTCGGCGAGGTATCCGGCCACGAGGTCCGCCGACGGGTAGTCGGGCCACGTCCGCGGCATGGGGCGGGCGGCGAACCCGGTGCGTCCCCGGCTGGTGTTGAGGTGCAGGGAGGCGTAGGCCGGGGAGCCGGGGGCCGTGCGCACCCACAGCCCGCCGGGGCGGTCGCCGCGTTCGTGGACCACCGGTTCCAGGCCGCGGTCCAGCAGGGCCTTGGCGGCGGCCAGACCCGCCGCCCCGGCTCCGATGACGGCGACGCGTGGGCGGCTCATGGGTGGCCTTTCGTGGGGGGCGGCGCCCGCCGGGCCCTTCCCGGTTCGGCGGGCGCCGCGGTACTCGGGGGTGTTCCCGCCCCGTCGGCGCCGGGCCCGGGGCGGGGCCGGCGCCGGCGGGGCGGCCGTGGGCCGGTGTGCTCGGGGAGGGCGCGGCTTCCGGGACGCGGCCCTGTTCGGGGAGAGGGGGCCGCCGCCGCACACCGGCCGCCCGGACGCCGGGCTTGTGCGCGGGACCAATCGTAAGCGTCCCCTCGCCCGAAGGACATGGTCACGGATACACCCTTGCCCGGCCGGGTTGTGCTCCGCCACAATCCGGCGGAACGCATGAGGAGGCGCTGATGGATCCGCGGGGGGACTGGGACGGCGTGGTCGCCGTCATCGAACAGGTGGTGGCCGACGACCGGCTGCTGGCGGCGACCGTGGCCGGTGTCCGCGGCTCGGTGCGCGAGGTGGCCGCGCTCACCCCGGGCGACATGAGCGCGCACACCCGGGCTCTGCTGCTGGCCGCGACCCGGGCGGTGGCCGCCCGGCGCGGGCCCACCGAGGCCGAGCTGGGCTTCGTCCAGGAGCTCGGGGTGACCCGGGCCCTCCAGGGCGTCCCGGTGGAGGCGGTGCTGTCCGCGATCCACGTCGCCGAACGCGGGATCTGGGCGCACGTCCGGGAGATCGCCCGGGCCCACGGGGTGGGCGCCGAGCGGCTGCTCGACATGCGCGAGCTGTACGAGGACTGGGCCGAGGCGGTGCGCGGCCGCCTGATCACCGCCCACCGCGAGACCCTGGCCGACCGGGAGCGGTCCGCCACCGCCCGGGACACCGCTCTGCTGCTGCGCCTGCTGGAGGGCGGTTCGGCGGCGTCGCTGGCCGCCGCCGAGGCGGGCCTGCCCGCGGAGCTGTGGGTGGTGACGGCCCGATCCGGGGAGCCGGTGGACAGCGCCGCCCGCTGGGAGCGGGACCTGCGCGGCCCGGCGCCGGTCCTGGCGGCCGAGGTGGACGGGCTCTTCGTGGCGGTGCTGGCCCGCTCCCCCGCCCCGGACGCCCTGCCGGGGCCGGCGGGGCTGGCCGGGCCCGGGCAGCCGGAGCACGTGTCCAAGCTGCGGCGTCTGGCCGCGTCGGCGCTGGCGGCGGCCGAGGCCGCGGGCCGCACGGGGGTGGTGCACATCGCCGGCCTGGCCGCGCTGGCCGCCGTGGTGGAGCGCGACGACCTGGCCGGGGTGCTGGCGCGGCACCACGCTCCGGCCCGCCGGGCGCTCGGGGCGAACGCGCTGCCCGTGGCCCGGGCCGTGCGCACCTGGTTCGAGTGCGACCGCGACGTGGCGAGGGCCGCCGAGGCCCTGTTCGTGCACCCGAACACCGTGCGCAACCGGCTCCAGCGCTTCGCGGAGGCCACCGGGACGGACCCGTACACACCGCTGGGCGCGGTGGACGCCTGGTGGCTGTGCCGGACCTGGCTGCTCGCCGCCGAGTGACCTCACCGGACGGGCCGCCACCCGGCGGGGCAGCGCTCCACGAGCCCGGCGGCGGCCAGC
This sequence comes from Nocardiopsis changdeensis, assembly GCF_018316655.1. GTDB lineage: Bacteria > Actinomycetota > Actinomycetes > Streptosporangiales > Streptosporangiaceae > Nocardiopsis > Nocardiopsis changdeensis. Next base: position 5,909,773 of record NZ_CP074133.1, read on the forward strand.
AGTCCCAGCGCCCGCATGGTGGACTCCAGGTCCCGGCCGCAGGCCCGGGCGATGACGGCGGGCCCGCCCCCGCCGCGGGGGACGGCGGCCAGCACCCGGGCGCTCTCGGGCGCCAGCTCTGCGGTGACCCGCACCGGGCCGGGCGGGACCCCGCCCAGGGGCCCGATCTGGTCGAGCACGTCCTCGGCGCTCGTGACGCAGGCCGCCTGCCGGTCGCGCAGTAGCAGGTGGCAGCCCGCGGACATCGCCGAGGTGACCGGTCCGGGGACGGCCATGAGCACCCGGTGCAGCTCGGCGGCGTGCGCGGCGGTGTTGAGCGCCCCGCTGCGCAGCCCGGCCTCGACCACCACGGTGCCGGGGGTGAGCGCGGCGATGAGCCGGTTGCGGACCAGGAAGTCCTTGGCCCGCGGGCGCAGGCCGACGGGGCGCTCGCTCACCAGGACCCCGGTGCGGGCGATGTCGGTGAACATCCCGGCGTGGCCGCGCGGGTAGTCCACGTCCGGCCCGCAGGCGAGCACGACCACGGTGGCGCCCGCCGCGTGGGCGGCCCGGTGCGCGGCGCCGTCGATGCCGTAGGCCCCGCCGGACACCACCACGACGGAGCGCTCGGCCAGGTCGTAGGCGAGTTCGGCGGCGACGTGCCCGCCGTAGGGGGTGGACGCCCGGGAGCCGACGATCGCCACCGAGCGCAGGCACAGGTTGCGCAGGTCGCCGCGGCCGCGCACCCACAGTCCGTGCGAGCGGCGGCCGCCGGGGGCGTCCAGCGCCTCCAGCCTGCCGGGCCACTCGGGGTCCCCCGGCGCCACGAACCTGACCCCGGCCGCGGCCGAGGCCGCCAGCAGGGCGTCGACGTCCACCCCGCGGGCCTGCGCGTGCCAGCGCCGCCAGCGCAGCGCCACCCGGTCCCGGTCCACGACCGCCTCCCCGTCCGCCGGTCCGGCCGGCGGCGGTGCCCCGGCCACCAGGTCCGCCCACACCCGCGCCGCCCCGTGTTCGGCGAGCACCGCCCCCAGCCACGGGTCCCCGGGCGGGGCCACCGTCGTCAGCGCCGCCAGGGCCCGCACCTCGTCCTCGTCCACCGCACCGCTCCTCGCCTCGCCCGTCACCGCGGCCCGCCCCGGGCCGCGCTCCCCGCCGCCGCCCGCGTGGGCGGCCGCCCGGTGGGCCCCACGGCCCGGTCCCGGCGTCACCAGGCGCGGCCGGACCACAGCGCGAAGGCATAGGCCACCTCCTCCTCCCCGGGGCGGTCGCGGTCCGCCAGGTCCGCCAGCGTCCAGGCGACGCGCAGGGTGCGGTCCACCCCGCGCGCGCTGATCCGGCCCTGGTCCATGGCCGTCCCGAGGATGCGCAGCGCGCCGGGCTCCACCGGGAACTCCCGGCGCAGGTGGGCGCCGGGCACCTGGGCGTTGGCGGTCCACGGGGTCCGCTCCAGGCGGGCGGCCGCCCGCTCGCGGGCCGCGAGCACCCGGGCGCCCACCACCGCCGAGGACTCGGCGAAGGCCCGGTCCGCGAGCAGTTCGGCCCGGCCCACCTGGGGCAGCTCGACCTTGAGGTCGATCCGGTCCAGCAGCGGCCCGGAGATCCGGGAGAAGTAGCGGCGCCGCTCCCCCGCGGGGCAGTCGCACAGGGCGCCCGGCTTGGCGCAGGGGCAGGGGTTGGCCGCCATCACCAGCTGGAACCGGGCCGGGAACACGACCGTGGAGGAGGCCCGGGCCAGCACCACCTCGCCGCGCTCCAGCGGCTCGCGCAGCGAGTCCAGCACGCCCCGGCCGAACTGCGGCGCCTCGTCCACGAAGAGGACCCCGCGGTGCGCCTTGGACACCCACCCCGGGGCGGGGTGGCCGCTGCCGCCGCCGATGATGGCCGACCGGGTGGAGGTGTGGTGCGGCGCGGCGAAGGGCGGCACCGTGACCAGCGGGGACCCGGCGGGCAGCAGGCCGGCGACCGAGTGGATGGCGGTGGCCTCCAGCGCCGCCGCCGGGTCCAGCCGGGGCAGCACCGTGGGCAGCCGCTCGGCCAGCAGGCTCTTCCCGGTGCCGGGCGGGCCGAGCATCATCAGGTTGTGCCCGCCCGCGGCGGCGATCTCCACCGCCCGCCGGGCCACCGGCTGGCCCAGCACGTCGGCCAGGTCGGGCTCGGTGTCGGCGGGGCGGCGCGGCCGCGGCGCCGGGTCGGGCGGCCGCGCCTCGGGGAACAGGCCCTCCCGCGCCCAGCGGCACAGCTCCTCCAGGGAGTCGACCGCGACCACCTCGATGTCGGGGACCAGGGCGGCCTCGGCGGCGTTGCCCCGGGCGACCACGAAGCGGTCGTGGCCGCGCTCGCGGGCGGCGATGACCGCGGGCAGCACCCCGCGCACCGGGCGGGCCCGGCCGTCCAGCCCCAGCTCGGCGATGAGGACCGTGCCCGCCAGCGGGTCCGGCGGCACCGCCCCCTCCGCGGCCAGGACGGCGGCGGCGATGGCGAGGTCGAACATGCTGCCCGCCTTGGGCAGGCTGGCCGGGGACAGGCTGATGGTGATCTGGCCGCTGGGCCAGGCCTCGCCGCTGTTGGCCAGGGCCGCGCGGATGCGGTCGCGGGCCTCGCGCAGCGCCGCGTCGGGCAGGCCGACCAGGGTGACCCCGGGGTCGCCGCCGCCCAGGTGCACCTCGATCTCGACGACGTGTCCCTCCACCCCCAGCAGCGCGACGCAGTGGGTCCGGGCGAGCGTGATCATCGCACCCCCCGCACGGGCCGCCTGGGAGAGGGCGCGCCGTCAAGGGGCGGTGACTCCTGCCCTCCGCCCGCCCTCCCGTACCAGCGGGGGCTCGGGGGGACACGGCTCGGGGAGGGGCGGGCGGGATTCCGCGGGGCGGTCATGACAGGCCCCGCTCGTGGGAGACGTACACGCGGCCGCCGGTGAGCAGGACGCCCAGGCCGTCGACGCGCAGGGGGCGCCCGGGCACCCGGCGGGCGCGGGCCCAGGCCCGGCCCAGGCGGCGCAGCCGTCCGCGCTTGCTCCGGCCGATGGCCTCCACCGGGTGCCCGTGCAGCAGCCGGGTGCGGGTCTTGACCTCGGCGACGACCAGCACGGGGCCGTCCCGCGCCACGATGTCGATCTCCCCGGCGGGGCACCGCCAGTTGCGGTCCACCACCCGTATCCCGGCTCGTTCCAGGAACGCGGCGGCCAGGTCCTCGCCGAGGCCGCCCAGGTCCCTCCGGTACGCGGCGTACACGTCCACGTCGACCACCTCCCGTTACCACGGTCGGTGATCGGGCGGCGTCCCGCCAGGGTCGGTTCTCTTCTGTGGATAACCGGCGTCAGTCCCTGCCGCCCTCCGCGGGCGGCAGCTCGATGTCGGCCTTGGTGATCTCCTCGACGTTGACGTCCTTGAACGTCACGACGCGGACGTTGCGGACGAACCTGGCGGGCCGGTACATGTCCCAGACCCAGGCGTCCTCCATCACGACCTCGAAGTACATCTCCCCGTTCTCGGTGGAACGCGGCTGCAGGTCGACGTGGTTGGTCAGGTAGAACCGCCGCTCGGTCTCCACGACGTAGCCGAACAGCCCCACGACGTCCCGGTACTCGCGATAGAGCTGGAGCTCCATCTCGGCCTCGTACTTCTCCAGGTCCTCAGAACTCATCCACGTGCTCGCTTTCGTCTGCAGTCTCCGGCCGGGGTGTCCGGTTCCTCCCTGTCATCCACTCGTTGTCGGCCTTCGCTCTGTTCCCAACGGGGGAAGGCCCTGGGACGTTCCACGCGAGACCCACACGGTCTGGGATCCATCATGCGTCACGGAACGGACTTTCGTGCCCGGACGAGAGGATTTCCTCGGACCGATCCCGCCGACCGGCCCTCCGGCCGCCCGTCAGGCGTCGTCGTCGAGCCGCGCGAAGGTCTCCGGGATCCCCAGGCCGCCGGCCTGGTCGAAGGGCCAGATGATCACGAACGCCCGCCCGACCACGTGGTCGATGGGCACCGCCCCGCCCCCGGGGTTGCCCTGGTTGCGCCGGGAGTCGGAGGAGATCGCCCGGTGGTCGCCCATCACCCACACGTGCCCGTCGGGCACCGTGACCGGACCGAACTCCTCGTGCGAGGTCAGGCTGCCCGGGTAGAGGTACTCCTCCTCGTCCAGGGCGACGCCGTTGACCGTGACCCGCTGCTGCTCGTCGCAGCACTGCACCACGTCGCCGGGCAGGCCGATGACCCGCTTGATGTACTCCTTGCCGGTGGGCGCCGCGCCGAGCTGCTGCTGCACCCAGGTGAAGCCGCGCGAGACCGGGTTGGTCGGCTCGGGGACCACCACGGTGTTGGGGTCGTCCCACGACCCGTCGCCGTCGAAGACCACGACCTCGCCGCGCCGGATGTCCCGGATCTCGTAGACGACCTTGTTGACGAGCACGCGGTCGCCGACCTGGAGGGTGTTCTCCATCGACCCGGAGGGGATGTAGAAGGCCTGCATCACCCAGGTCCTGATCACGAACGCCAGTACCAGGGCGATCACGATGAGGATGGGCAGTTCCTTCCAGAACGACCCCTGCTTCTCCTTGCTCATCGACTCGTCCGCCTTCTCCTCCGCGTCGGCGGCCCCGGCTTCGGAGACAGCACTGGCTCCCGAGTCCTGATCGGACTCGGGAGCCAGTGGGGAGCCGTGCTCCTCAGGGCCGGGCCGGGCGGAATCCTCGTCCTGAACCCCGTCCGCGCCGAGGTCCCTGTCGTCTGTACTCATCGAGCCGAAGCTTATACCTCGCGGGAAAACCGCGGGGGCGACTCCGGAGAGGAACCAGGCGACTACTGACCGGCGGGCTCGCGGCGCTCGCGGATGCGGGCGGCCTTGCCGCGCAGGTCGCGCAGGTAGTACAGCTTGGCGCGGCGGACACGGCCACGGGCCGCGACCTCGTACTTCTCGATCGCCGGGGTGTGGATCGGGAAGGTCCGCTCCACGCCGACGCCGTAGCTCACCTTGCGGATGGTGAAGGTCTCGCGGCTGCCGGAGCCCTGGCGGCGGATGACAACGCCCTTGAAGACCTGGACACGGGTACGGTTGCCCTCGGTCACGCGCACGTGAACGTTGAGGGTGTCACCGGGGCGGAACTCCGGGACGTCGGAACGCAGCTGGGCCTTCTCCAGCTCCTGAATGGCGGTGTGCATCTGAATCCTCATCGATAGCGCTCCGCGCCCCACCCCGCCCGCTGCGGGCGTGCGGGGGTGCGCGGGCGATGGCCCGTAAGGGTCTGACTGTCGAACCGCCCGGGTGACCGACACAGAGGCCGACGTCGTGCCGCCGGCATGCGGATGCCTGAGGATCACCAGGGGGGAACCCACCCAGTTTGCCACATCCCGTGCGGCGCACCGAACCACCTGGTCAGGTGGTCTCGGGTACACCCTCCTCGGCCAGGACCTCCCGGTCCCGCCGGTCCAGGGACTCCGCGGGGATGGCGGCCACCAGGTCGGGGCGGTTGCGCGCGGTCTTGCGCAGCGCCTCGTCGCGCCGCCAGCGGTCGACCGCGCCGTGGTCGCCCGACAGCAGGACCGGCGGCACCCCGCGGCCGCGCCATTCGGAGGGCTTGGTGTACACCGGGCCCTCGACCAGGTTCTCCATGCCCCCGGAGGCGAACGAGTCCTGCACCGCGGACTCCCGGTTGCCCAGCACCCCGGGCAGCAGCCGGGTGATCGCCTCGACCATGACCAGGGTCGCCGACTCCCCGCCGTTGAGCACGTAGTCGCCGATGCTGATCTCCTCGACGGGCATCCGCTCCGCGGCTTCCTGGGCGACCCGGGAGTCGATGCCCTCGTAGCGTCCGCAGCCGAACACGAGGTGCCCCTCCCCCGCCAGCCTCTCGGCGTCGGCCTGCCGGAAGGGGCGGCCGCTGGGGGTCGGCAGGATGAGCCGGGCGGGCGCGTCGCCGACCACGGCGTCCAGCGCCTCGCCCCACGGCTCGGGCTTCATCACCATGCCGGGGCCGCCGCCGTAGGGGGTGTCGTCCACGGTGTTGTGGCGGTCGTGGGTCCACGAGCGCAGGTCGTGGACGTGCACGTCGAGCAGCCCGGAGGCGCGCGCCCTGCCGATGAGGGACAGCTCCAGCGGCGCGAAGTAGTCGGGGAAGATGCTGATGATGTCGATGCGCACGGTGCGCCCTTCAGTCGGCGAGGTCGAGCAGCCCCGGGGGCGGGTCCAGGACGATCCGGCCGCCGGGCACGTCCACCTCGGGGACCAGCTCCGCGACGAACGGGACGAGCACCTCGCGGCCGCCGGGGGCGGCCAGGACCAGGACGTCCTGGGCGTGGTGGAGCACGTCGTCCACCGTCCCGACCTCCTCGCCGCCGGTCGTCACGGCGGTCAGGCCGATGAGCTCGTGGTCGTGGAACTCGTCGGGGTCGCCGGTGGGCTCCAGGTCCTCGGAGTCGATGAGCAGGGTGGTCCCGCGCAGCTCCTCGGCGGCGGTGCGGTCGGCGACGCCCTTGAAGCGCACCAGCAGGCGGCCGCTGTGCACGCGCACCGCCCCGACGGTCAGCGGACCGCCCCCGGGCCGGTCGGTCTCCAGGACGGAGCCGACGAAGAACCGCTCCTCGGGGGTGTCGGTGCGCACGTCGATGGCGACGTCGCCGCGGATGCCGTGGGCGCGGCCGATACGGCCGACCACCAGACGCATGGGACTCCGTCCTCCCTCCCGCCCTCGCGCGGGGTAGTCGGGGAACAAGGGGAAACTCGGGTGCCGGGAACGGCGGGGGAAAAGACCGTGCCCGGGGCCGTGTGGCCCCGGGCACGGCTGCGGGGGCGCCGACCGGGATCGGCGCCCCCGCAAGGCGCGTCAGCGCACTTCGTTCAGGTCCAGCAGATCGACGCGGACGTAGCGGCCGCCGGCCAGCGCGCCGATGACGGTGCGCAGGGCCTTGGCGGTGCGTCCGTTACGGCCGATCACCTTGCCGAGGTCGTCGGGGTGCACCCGGACCTCCAGGACTTTGCCCTTGCGGAGTCGTTTGACCCGCACCTGGACATCGTCGGCGTTCGCAACGATCCCCTTCACGAGGTGCTCAAGCGCCTCTTCCAGCACGTCAGGCCTCGCCCTCGGACTTCTCGGCCTCAGCGGTCTCGGCGGCGGGCTTCTCCGCCTTCTTCTTCGGGGCGGCGGTCTTCTTCTCGGCGCCGGGGAGCACGAGCTCCTTCAGGGCGGCCTGGAAGGCGGCCTCCTTGGCCTCCGGGTCCTTGGCCTCGGCGACCTTCAGCGGGGCCGGCGCGGCCAGGCCCTTGAACTTCTGCCAGTCACCGGTCTTGCGCAGGAGGACCTTGACCGCGTCGGAGGGCTGGGCGCCCACGCCGAGCCAGTACTGGACCCGCTCGGAGTCGACCTCGATGAGGCTCGGGTGCTCCTTGGGGTGGTACTTGCCGATCTCCTCGATCGCCTTGCCGTCACGCTTGGTGCGGGCGTCGGCGACGACGATGCGGTACTGGGGCGTACGGATCTTGCCCATACGCTTGAGCTTCAGTTTGACAGCCACTGGAGTGGTCTTCTCCCGATTAACGGTTGAGGCGCCCGGCGGGGCGGCCACGTGGGGTTGTGGAGCCCACCGGAACAGACGTGGGCGGCGGGCTAGTTAGAGGGCCGGCCCGCCACCGTTAGTCGACTACTCATTGTGCCAGACACCCGCGGGTTCCTTGGACAGCCCCACGGCGTGGCCTACTTCTCAGGCAGCTTGAATCCCGACAGGTCGGGCATGTTCGGCATTCCGCCGCCGCCGAACGCGGGGGGCAGCTGCGGCTGCTTGCCGCCGCCGAGCCCCGGCGGAAGCTGCGGCTGGGCGTTCTCCTGCTGCTCCTTGCGGCGCTGCTGGCGCTCCAGCTCCTGCTGGCGGGCCTTCATCGGGTTGCCGCTGCGCTGCTTGCCCTTCTTCTTCTGCTGGGCCTTGGCCTTCTTGCGGGCCCCGCCGCCACCGCCCATGCCGGGCATGCCGGGGATCCCGGGCATGCCGCCGTTCTTCATCTTGCGCATGACCTTCTGCGCCTCGAAGAACCGGGTGACCAGGTTGTTGACGTCGCCGACCTGCGTGCCCGAACCGTTGGCGATGCGCAGCCGGCGCGAGCCGTTGATCATCTTGGGGTTGGCCCGCTCGCCGGGCGTCATCGACTGGATGATCGCCTGGAGGCGGTCCAGGGCCTTGTCGTCGATGTTGTCGATCTGCTCGCGCATCTGGCCCATGCCGGGCATCATGCCGAGCAGGTTGCCGATGGGGCCGAGCTTGCGGACCATCATCATCTGCTGGAGGAAGTCGTCCAGCGTGAAGTCCTCGTCCGACGCCATCGTCGAGGCCATCTTCTGGACCTCGGCCTCGTCGAACGTGCGCTGCGCCTGCTCGATGAGCGTGAGCACGTCACCCATGTCCAGGATGCGCGAGGCCATCCGGTCCGGGTGGAACAGGTCGAAGTCGTCCAGCTTCTCGCCGGTGGAGGCGAACATGATGGGACGGCCGGTGATGTGCCGGATCGACAGCGCGGCACCGCCGCGCGCGTCGCCGTCGAGCTTGGTGAGGGCGACCGCGTCGTAGCCGACCCCGTCCAGGAAGGCCTGGGCGGTGTTGACCGCGTCCTGGCCGATCATCGCGTCGACGACGAAGATGATCTCGTCCGGCGACACGGCGTCGCGGATGTCCGCGGCCTGCTGCATCATCTCGGTGTCCACACCGAGGCGGCCGGCGGTGTCGATGATGACGATGTTGTGGTTGTTGCGCCGCGCGAACTCGATGGAACCGCGCGCGACCTCGACCGGGTCGCCCACGCCGTTGCCGGGTTCGGGCGCGAAGACGGGGGCGCCGGCGCGCTCGCCGACGACCTGGAGCTGGGTGACCGCGTTGGGACGCTGGAGGTCGGCGGCGACCAGCAGCGGCGTGTTGCGCTGCGCGGCCAGCCACTTGGCGAGCTTGCCCGCCAGGGTGGTCTTACCGGCGCCCTGGAGGCCCGCCAGCATGATGACGGTGGGCGGGTTCTTGGCGTAGCGGATCTGCCGGGTCTCGCCGCCGAGGACCTCGATGAGCTCCTCGTTGACGATCTTGATGACCTGCTGGGCCGGGTTGAGGGCCTTGGAGACCTCCTCGCCCCGGGAGCGCTCCTTGATCCGCGCGATGAAATCACGGACCACGGGCAGGGCGACGTCCGCCTCCAGCAGCGCGAGACGGATCTCCCGCGCGGTCGCGTTGATGTCCTCCTCGGACAGGCGCCCCTTGCCCCGCAGCGAGGAGAAGACCGATGTCAGCCGGTCGGAAAGCGTCTCGAACACGAGTGTGGCCAGTCCTTCGTCTCGGAATTGGTCTCTAAGCCTACCCGGACCTCGTCACACCGGCGGAAACCCGTCGGGGGCCCGGAACGGGGAGGAGGGGCCGGGAAACCCCGGCCCCTCCCCCACCCGGACGCGGAGCGTGTCAGTTGCCGCCCCCGTCCTCCTCGCTCTCCTCGCCCGCGGGCTCCCCGCCGCCGGACAGCGTGGCCTCGCGCTGCTCGTTCAGGGCCTCCAGCATGCTCTCCTGCTGGCTTCCGGGCAGGCCCCGGGTGCTCAGGGTGGCGTTGCCGTCGATCGTGTACGTCTGCTGGGTCTGGCTGACGATGTTGTAGTCGGCGCTGCACGACAGGTCCAGCGTGCCGCCCGCCTCCAGGTTCCCGCTGTCGTCGCAGGTCTGCTCGCCGATCTCGGAGTTGCTGAAGGTCACGTCCATGCGGACGGCGACCGTCCCGCTGCCGGTCCCGGCGGCGTCGCGGACGGTGCCCGACCAGGTGCAGTTGGGGCCGTCCTCGCAGGTCATCTCGGCCTGGCCCTCCCAGCCGACCTCGATGCGCGCGTCGCGCGAGGAGCCGAGCTCGTCCGTGGTGGCGGCGATGACCCCGTCGTAGAGCTCCTCGACGGCGGCGGTGTCGGCCTCGGCCAGGTCCAGGCGGACCTGGGGGCCGCTCTCGGCCTCCGGCGCCACGAGCTCCTCGATGGCGATGCGCTTGATCTGGCCGCTCTCGGCGTCGATCCATATCTGGTTGCGCTCGCCCGCCAGGTCGACGCGGTGGGTGAGGGTGCCGTCCAGGTTCTCCTCGACGGCCTCGTCCGACTCCAGCTCGATGCCGCCCAGGATCTCGGCGAGGACCGGCGGGGCGAGCACGGCGCTGGGGTCGATCCCGGCCTGCGCGCCGGAGGCCCGCACCCAGTTGCCGCCGAACTCGTCGAAGTCGGGCGCGAAGACGCCCTGGTCGAGCCAGAAGTCCTCCAGCGCCCGGATGAAGATCCGCCCGTCGGCGCTAATGAGGTCGGCCTCGATGCTGCCGGAGCGGATGGTGCCGTTGGCGGCGCCGCCGTCGGCGACGGTGAGCGAGGCGTCGCGCACGTCGGCGCCCACGCTCTCGGCGACCTGGCCGGTGGCGACCAGGCCCTGGTACCCGGCGAGGTCGGTCAGCGCCTGCTCCACGAGGGGCGCGGCGGCCACCGGCTCGGCGGGCTCGGGGCTGGGCTCCTCCTCGCCGCCGCCGGGGCGCAGGTTGCTCAGGTCGATGGAGCATCCGGCCAGGCCGAGCACGACCGTCGCACCCGCCGCGGCGAGCACGGTGCGCCCGCCCCTGCGAAGCCTGTTGTGAATGACCGGCGCCATCTTGCCTCCTGACCCCGCGGTGCGGGGCACGTACGAATCAGCGTGGTTTCTTCCGGGAGTCCGGCCGGGGTGCACCCCCTCGACCTGTTCGCCCCCTGGGATGCGCCCGCGCGCCCCCGGGTTCGGGTCGGCATGGGCGCTTCGCGCGATCCGGCCGTACGACCGGCCTCGGCGGCGTCCGGCGCCCCGACCGCGCCGCCCCGCCAGGGTATCGAACCACAGCACAGAACACGGCCAACATCCGGTACGAATGCCCCCATATGCCACATCGGCGGTGGTTCCGTGGACGACGACGGGGCCGGCGGGGATCACTCCCCGCCGGCCCCTGGGTCACCTCACCGCGTCAGCGGCGCAAGACCTCCGGCCTCAACGTTGAAGACTAGGCCTTGACCTGCGATGAGGCCGTCTCCCCGCCCGGAGGCGTCGGCGAGGAGACCGCTTCCGCCTCCAGCTCGTCGAGTTCGTCGAAGGCGTAGGCCGACTCGGCGTGGAGCTCGTGGTCGAGCCCGTTGGTCTCGACCTCCTCGGGGATGCGGAACCCGATGATGAGGTCGATGACCTTGCCGATGACGAAGGTGATGACGAAGGAGTAGAGCATGACGCCGACCACGGAGACGGCCTGGACGGCGAGGAGGCCGACACCGCCCCCGTAGAAGAGGCCGGCGGAGCCGCCCGTGACGTCGGCGGCCAGGAAGCCCAGGGCCAGGCAGCCGATGATGCCGCCGACCATGTGGATGCCGACCACGTCCAGGGCGTCGTCGTACTTGAACTTGAACTTCCAGCTGATGGCGTAGGCGCAGACGCCGCCGGAGACGAGGCCGAGGATGATCGCGCCGACCGGGGTGAGGTTGGCGGCGGCCGGGGTGATGGCGACCAGGCCGGCGACGGCGCCGGACGCGAAGCCCAGGGCGCTGACCTTGCCGTAGCGGATGCGCTCGACGAGCATCCACGCGGCGGTGGCGGCGGCGGTCGCGACCTGGGTGTTGACCAGGGCCAGGGCGGCGGTGCCGTCGGCGACGTAGGCAGAGCCGGCGTTGAAGCCGAACCAGCCGAACCACAGGAGCGCGGTGCCCAGCAGGACGAACGGCAGGTTGTGCGGGCGCATCGACTCGGAGCCGAAGCCCTTGCGGCGGCCGAGCACGAAGGTCAGCGCCAGGGCCGCGGCGCCGGCGTTGATGTGGACCGCGGTGCCGCCGGCGAAGTCGATGACGTTGTAGCCGCCGATGGTCATGCTCTCGATCCAGCCCTCGCCCCAGACCCAGTGGGCGACGGGGAAGTAGACCAGCAGGGCCCACACCGGGACGAACAGCAGCCAGGCGCCGAACTTGGCGCGGTCGGCGATGGCACCGCTGATCAGGGCGACGGTGATGATGGCGAACATCATCTGGAAGCCGGCGTCGACCAGCAGCGGGTAGGAACCGGGGCCCTCACCCGAGTTCTCGCCGATCAGGCTGGTGAGGCCGACGTAGTCGAAGCCGCCGATGAACGCCTGCAGGGGCCCGAAACCCTCGGAGTAGGTCAGCGAGTGGCCGACCAGGACCCAGAGCATGCTCACGATGGCGATGCTGGCGAAGCTCATCAGCATCATGTTCAGGACGCTCTTGGCCCGCGACATGCCTCCGTAGAAGAAGGCCAGGCCCGGTGTCATGAGCATCACGAGCGCGGCACTGGTCAACAACCAGGCTGTCGTGCCGGTGTCAATCATTACGTCGCCTCCATAGGACGGACGGGGGATTGTCTGTGAGGGCGGCAGTCAGCGAGCGCATCATCGGGCCCGATGCAGAACACCACGCAGGCAACTGTCCGACCGGGGTGTTTCTCGGTGGCGCCCCACGTGTTGCACGGGCGTAAAAGGACAGCCAGCCGTGTTAACGCCCCGTGAACGGACCCCCCGCATGCGGCCAATGCACGTGCACCGGCGCAGGGCGACCGCCCTCGCATCGACTCTGGGCGACGTTCGCGCAACACAGCGTCACATCTCACGGCGATAACGGAGTCATTGCCAGGAAGTCACCCCTCCGTGTAACACCGGTATTTCAATTGCATGACGTGGGTCACAGTAAGCTCGCGCGACTCCCCCGGAGACGCCGGCGGTACACCGCCCCGTGTCGGGGGCGGCTAAGCCGCCGTGGAGGGGTCCGCGCTCAGCCGAGGATGGCGTCCACGAACACCTCGGGGTCGAACGGCGCCAGGTCGTCGGGGCCCTCCCCCAGGCCGACCAGCTTGACCGGCACGCCCAGCTCCCGCTGGACCTGCACGATGATGCCGCCCTTGGCGGTACCGTCCAGCTTGGTGAGCGCGATGCCGGTCACGTTGACCACCTCGGCGAACACCCGCGCCTGGCGCAGGCCGTTCTGGCCGGTGGTGGCGTCCAGCACCAGCAGCACCTCGTCCACCTGGGACTTCTTCTCCACCACGCGCTTGACCTTGCCGAGCTCGTCCATCAGGCCCGTCTTGGTGTGCAGGCGCCCGGCGGTGTCGATGATGACGGTGTCGGCGCCGTCCTCGATGCCGCGCGCCACCGCGTCGAAGGCCACGCTGGCCGGGTCTGCGCCCTCCTCCTTGCGCACGACCGGGGCGCCCACCCGCGACCCCCAGGTCTGGAGCTGCTCGCTGGCGGCTGCGCGGAAGGTGTCGGCGGCGCCCAGGACGACCGAGCGGCCGTCGCCCACCAGCACCCGGGCCAGCTTGCCCGTGGTGGTGGTCTTCCCGGTGCCGTTGACGCCGACGACCATGATGACCGCGGGGCGGTCGCCGTGCGGCGCGGTGTGCACCGCCCGGTCGGCGTCGGTGCGGATCTGGGCGAGCAGCTCCTCGCGGAGCAGGGCGCGGACCTCGTCGCGGTCGCGGGTCCCCAGCACCTTGACCTTGGTGCGCAGGTTCTCCACGATCTGCGTGGCCGAGGTGACGCCGATGTCGGCGGTGATGAGGGTGTCCTCGATCTCCTCCCAGGCGTCCTCGTCGAGGGAGGAGGAGGACAGGAGGTTGAGCAGCCCCTGGCCCAGGGCGCTCTGCGAGCGGGCGAGCCGGGCGCGCAGCCGGACCATGCGTCCGGCCGAGGGCGGGGGCGTCTCCAGCTCGGGTTCGGCGGGCGGTGCGGGGGCCGCGGTCGCGCCCGCCGGAGGTGCCTGGGCGGGCGGGAGGAGGTCGGCCCCGCCGTCCTTCTCCCGGTCCTCCGGGGTGGTCGGCTGGGGCTCGCGGGTGACCTCGGGAGCGGTCTCCTCCTCGCCCGGCGCGACCGAACGCCGGGTCCTGACCAGGAAGAATCCGCCGACGGCCGCGAGCACGAGGACGATGGCAAGACCTGCGTACAAGTAGATTTCCATAGCCCGCCCAGTCTCCCAGAGTGTTCGACGCATTCGCATCACACCGTGGTGGCGTGCCGGGAACGAACCGGTGACCGGGCACGGGCCCGTTCAGACGGAGCGGTGGCGTGTGGTGCGCAGGATCAGCACGAAGAACGGCGCCCCCAGGAACGCGGTGACCACCCCGATCGGCAGTTCGGCCGGTGCCGCGACGGTGCGCGCGACGATGTCGACGGCGACCAGGAAGGCCGCGCCGACGATCATGGTCACCGGCAGGACGGCCCGGTAGCTCGACCCCACCAGCCGGCGCACGATGTGCGGCACCACGATGCCGACGAACCCGATGAGGCCGCTCACCGAGACCGCCGCGGCGGTGGCCAGGGAGGCGGCGGAGATCACGGTGATCCGCACCACGGCCGGGTCCAGCCCCAGGCTGACGGCCTTGTCGTCGCCCAGCGCGAGCATGTCCAGCAGGTGGCCGCACACCAGCAGGACGAGCATCCCGGTCACCGCGTAGGGGGCGATCAGGCGCACGTCGTCCCAGCCTCCCCGGCCCAGTCCGCCCAGCAGCCAGGCGTAGATGCGCTGGAGCTGGTCGGTGCCCATCTGCTGCACGAACGTCTGGACGGCCGACAGGAACGAGGACACCGCCACCCCGGCCAGGACGAGCGCGGCGGTGCCGCCCCCGCCCGCGGTGGTGCCGAGCAGGTAGGCGGCGGCGACCCCGGCCAGGGCCCCGGCGAAGGCGGCCACCGGCACCAGGGCCCGGGGCTCGTCGCTGATCTGGGCGCCGAAGACGATGACCGCGGTGGCGCCCAGCCCGGCCCCGGCGGCGGCCCCCAGCAGGTAGGGGTCGGCCAGCGGGTTGCGGAAGACGCCCTGGTAGGCGGCGCCCGCGGTGGCCAGCAGGGCTCCGACCACGGCGCCCATGACCACCCGGGGCAGCCGGAGTTCGACCAGCAGGGCCGCCTGCCGCTCGGTGAGCGGTGACTCCACGTCGAGCGGCAGGAGGCTCAGCAGGTGCAGGACGATGTCGGACGCGGACAGGGAGGCCGCTCCCGCGGAGACCCCGAAGAGGACGGCCGCGGCCAACAGGACCAGGCCGCCCGCGCCCCAGCCGAGGGGGACACCGACAACGCCCCGGGGCACTACTTGTCCGCGTTCTCGAGGACGGCGTCGCCGACGAGCCGGGCGAAGTCGACCACGCGCGGCCCCCAGCGGGAGGCGATGTCGGCGTCGAGCAGGTAGACGGCGTCGTTCTGGACGGCGGTGACGGTGTCGAAGGCGGGGCGCTCGGCCACGGCCCCGACGGCGGCCTCGTCGCCGTAGGACAGGAAGATCAGGTCGGGGTTCTCCTCGACGATGTACTCCTGCGAGAGCTGCGGATAGCCCCCGGCGGTGCCGTCGTCGGCCGCGTCGGCGATGTTGACCAGGCCGAACGAGGAGTAGACCTGGCCGACGAAGGTCTCGGAGGTGGCGGCGAAGGGGGTCTCGTCCAGCTCCTGGTAGAAGCTCAGGCCGCTGTCGCCCGCCTCGGCGCAGACCTCTTCGACGACCTCGGCGAACTCGGTCTCGACCCGGGTCGCCTCGGCGTCCGCGTCCTCGCTGTGGCCGGTGGCGTCGCCCAGCAGGCGGATCTGGGCGTAGGTGTCCTCCAGGGTGGCGGCGGCCGGCAGGACCAGGGTGGGGATGTCCACCTCGCCGAGCTGCTCGGCGACCTCGGCGGTGCTGTCGGACATGACGACCAGGTCGGGGTCGTACTCGGTGACGGCCTCCACGCTGGGGGTGAACCCGCTCAGGTCGGTGGTGGGCGCCTCGGGCGGGTGGTTGGAGTACTCGTCGGCCGCCTCCACCAGGTCGCCCGCGCCGATGGCGAAGAGCATCTCGGTGTGGCTCGGGGAGAGGGAGACGATCCGCTCGGGGGCGGCCTCCAGGGTGACCTCGCCGGTGGCGTCGGTGAGGGTGACCGGGAAGGTGCCGTCGCCGACGCCGGGGCGGTCCGGGTCGGCCGCGGGCGGCGCGCAGGTCGCGGCGGCGGTGTCGGTACCCGGCTCGGCGGACTCGGCGGGCTCGGGCTCCTCGCCCTGGCCGCCGCAGGCGGTGAGGGCGAGTGTCGCGCCCAGCAGGACGGCGGGAAGTCGGTGTGCGATCCGCACGGTGCTCCTTGGGGAACCGGGGGAAGGGGAGCGGCCATGGCGGAGGACGGCCCTGTCCCTCCCACGAGGACGGTGGCGTGCGGTGTCGGTCAGGCGACCCGGCTCGTCCCCGCCGGGGCGGGGCTTCACGGTTGCGGGGCAGCGCCGGGTTGGGCGGCCGTGGCGGGCCGCGGTACCGGACTTCGCTTTGTCGACACCGGCCGGTCGCCCGTGTACGGGGCGGATCGGCCCCACCACTGTACTGGCCGGCGCCCGGCGGGCACCGGCCGGGGCGGCGCCGGGTCCGGCCCGGCGTTCGCGGCGGGCGAGGGCGGAAAAGGGACCCGGTACCACAATTCAGGACTCCGGGAATCTACCCAAAAGTGAACTTCATCCGCTTTCTCACCTTGCGAAACACACGTCACTTGGGAGCGTTTTCATCCTCTGTGTGGCCATATTGAGTCTTGGTGAACATTGACACGGAGATGGCACACAGCAATGATCTCGTTGCTATGCGCGCCATTTAACCGAGTAAGGACTTGACGCGGTGTATAGCCCCAACCGTGTACCCCGTACCCCCACGGGCTGTCCCGCCACCATTCCCCCGGCGTCCCGAGGCGCGCGCAGAGAAGGGATGTGTTGACAAGGTGGCACCCCACCGTAAACACCTGGCGTCACTCGCCGGGCTGACCCTGCTGGCGGGCCTCGTCTCCGCCGCCCCGGCGGGAGCCGACGAGATCTCGGAACTCGCGCCCCTGCACCCCGTTCCCGCCCCCGGCGACGGCGAACTGGTCCACCAGGCGAACGGCCTGTGGTTCATCGAGCTGGAGAGCCCGCCCACCACCCAGGGCACCTCCGAGTCGAAGGTCGACGCCGAGCAGGACGAGTTCCGCACCGAGGCCGAGGCGTTCGGCCTGGAGTACGACGAACGCCACTCCTTCAGCGACCTGTGGAACGGCTTCTCCGTCGAGATGGACGACGCGCAGGTGAGCACCGCGCGCGAGATCCCCGGCGTCCGGGCCATCTACCCCGTCGTCACCTACCAGATCCCCGAGGTGGACGAGAGCGTCCCCGACCTCGACACCGCCCTCCCCATGACCGGCGCCGACATCGCCCAGAACGAGCTCGGCCTCAGGGGCGAGGGCGTCCGGGTCGCCGTCATGGACACCGGCGTCGACTACACCCACCCCGACCTGGGCGGCGGCGGCTTCCCCAACGACCGCGTGGTCACCGGCCACGACTTCGTCGGCGACGACTTCAACGCCCAGGACCCGGCCGCCGTCCCGGTGCCCGACTCGGACCCCCAGGACTGCAACGGCCACGGCACCCACGTCGCGGGCATCGTCGGCGCCGAGGGCGAGGTCACCGGTGTGGCCCCCGACGTCGAGTTCGGCGCCTACAAGGTGTTCGGCTGCTCCGGCTCCACCACCTCCGACATCATGATCGCGGCCATGGAGCAGGCGCTGGCCGACGACATGGACGTGCTCAACATGAGCATCGGCTCCTCCCACTCCTGGCCGCAGTACCCGACCGCCACCGCCGCCGACAACCTGGTCGACGAGGGCATGGTCGTCGTCGCCTCCATCGGCAACGAGGGCGCCACCGGCCTGTACTCGGCGGGCGCCCCCGGCCTGGGCGAGAACGTCATCGGCGTCGCCTCCTTCGACAACACCCACGTGCGGACCGCCACCGCCCTCGCGCGGCCCGGCGGCGAGCCCGTCCCCTACATGGAGATGGACGACGCCCCGGTGCCGCCCACCTCGGGCGCCACCGACCCGCTCGCCGAGGCCGGCCGGGCCTGTACCGCCCTCGGCGACGAGGTCGGCGACATGACCGGGCGGACGGCGCTCGTCATCCGCGGCGGGTGCACCTTCGCCGAGAAGTACGACGCGGCCGTGGCGGCCGGCGCCACCGGCGTCGTCATCTACAACAACGTGCCCGGCCTGTTCGCCGGCGGCGGCGTCGCGGCGGGCGACGCCTTCTCCGTCGGCGTCTCCGACACCTCCGGCGCCCACCTGCTGGAGCTGCTGGAGGGCGGCGAGCCCGTCACCCTGGAGTGGACCGAGCAGACCTCCACCGTCCCCAACCCCACCGGCGGCCTGATCAGCTCCTTCAGCTCCTACGGCCTGGCCGCGGACCTCTCCGTCAAGCCGGACATCGGCGCCCCCGGCGGCCTGATCAACTCGACCTACCCGATGGCCAAGGGCGGCTACGCCACCATCAGCGGCACCTCGATGGCGTCGCCGCACGTGGCCGGCGGCGTGGCCCTGCTCCTCCAGGCCCGCCCCGACCTGGACGCGCACGAGGTGCGCACCGTCCTCCAGAACAGCGCCGACCCCCGGGCCTGGTGGGGCAACCCCGGCCTCGGCCTCCTGGACAACGTCCACCGCCAGGGCGCGGGCATGCTCGACGTCCCCGGCTCGGTGCTGGCCGCCTCCACGGTCACCCCGGGCAAGCTGTCCCTGGGCGCGACCGGGGGGCCGGCCACGGAGACCGTCACCATCACCAACGACGGCGACGAGGAGGCCGTGTACGAGCTCTCCCACGAGAGCGCGCTGGGCACCCACGGCGACACCTTCGCGCCGAGCTTCAACGACGGCTCCGCCGACGTGGCGTTCGACTCCGACAAGGTGACCGTCGCCGCGGGCGACTCCGTGGACGTCCGGGTCACCGTCACCCCGCCCGCCCGCGACTACGAGCAGATGGTCTACGGCGGCTACGTGGTGGTGTCCCAGGTCGGCGGGGAGACCTTCCGGGTCCCCTACGCCGCCTACAACGGGGACTACCAGGAGATCACCGCGGTCACCCCGACCGAGTACGGGCTGCCCTGGCTGACCCGGATCACCGGGTGCGCCGCGTTCTCCGGCCTGGAGTGCGCCGACGGCGGGACGTTCGAGAACCGCCCCGACGGCGAGACCTACACCCTGGAGTGGGTGGACGGCCTGCCCGACGCCCCCTACGTCATCGCGCACCTCGACCACCACGTCTCCAGGCTGGAGCTGGTGGTCATCGACGAGCGGACCGGCCGCCCGGTCCACCCGCGCAACAACATCGCGGTGTCGGTCGACCACGTCGGCCGCAACGCCACGCCGACCTCGTTCCACAGCTACGTGTGGGATGGCACCTACGTCGACGCGCACGGCCGCGTCAAGGACGTGAGGGACGGCGAGTACCGGCTGGAGCTGCGCGCCCTCAAGGCGCTCGGCGACGCCGGGAACCCCGACCACTGGGAGACCTGGACCTCCCCGGTCATCACCATCGACCGGGGCTGACCCCTCCCCGGCCCGCGGCCGTCCCCTCTCCGGGAGGGGGCGGCCGCCCCCTTTTCCCGGGTCAGGCGGAGCGCTCGATCTTCTGGCTGATGACCTGCGAGATGCCGTCGCCCTGCATGGTGACGCCGTACAGCGCGTCGGCCGCCTCCATGGTGCGCTTCTGGTGGGTGATGACGATGAGCTGGGAGGACTCCCGCAGCTCCTCGAAGATCACCAGCAGCCGCTGGAGGTTGGTGTCGTCCAGGGCCGCCTCGACCTCGTCCATCACGTAGAACGGCGACGGGCGGGCCTTGAAGATCGCCGCCAGGAACGCCACCGCGGTCAGCGAGCGCTCGCCGCCCGACAGCAGCGACAGCCGCTTGACCTTCTTGCCGGGCGGGCGGGCCTCCACCTCGATGCCGGTGGTGAGCATGTCGTCGGGGTCGGTGAGCAGCAGCCGCCCCTCACCGCCCGGGAACAGCCGGCCGAAGATCGCCGAGAACTCGCGCTCCACGTCCAGGTAGGCGGAGGCGAACACCTCCTGCACGCGGGCGTCCACCTCCTGGACGATGTCCATGAGGTCGCGCCGGGTCTTCTTGAGGTCCTCCAGCTGGGCGTTGAGGAAGGCGTGCCGCTCCTCCAGAGCGGCGAACTCCTCCAGCGCCAGCGGGTTGATCTTGCCCAGCTGGTTGAGCTGGCGCTCGGCCGCCTTGGCCCGCTTGAGCTGGACCTCGCGCACGTACGGCACCGGGACGCCGTCCTCGCCCGCCTCGGCGGGCGGCGGCACCGGGACGGTCGGACCGTACTCGGCGACGAGGGTGGGCACGTCCACGCCCATCTCCTCCATCGCCTTGGTCTCCAGCTGCTCCAGGCGCAGGCGGCGCTCGGCGCGGGCCATCTCGCCGCTGTGCGCCGAACCGGTGAGCTTCTCCAGGTCGACGGACAGCTCGCGGACGCGGGCGCGCACGGTGCGCAGCTCGGCGTCGCGGGCCTCCTTGCCCGCCTCGGCGGCGCCCCGCTCGGACTCGGCGGCGGCCAGCGAGGCGGCGATGCGCTCCAGGGCCAGGCGGGCGCCCTCGGCGACGGCCTCGGCGAGGGTGGCCTGCGCTCCGCGCAGGGCGCGGCGCTGTGCCGCGCGCTCGGCGGCCCGCCGCTCCTCGGCGGCCTGGACGAGCAGCTGCTCGGCGCGGCCCGCGACGGCGCGGGCGCGCTCCTCGGCGGTGCGCACCGCCAGGCGGCGCTCCATCTCGGCGGCGCGGGCGCGCGAGGCCTGCGCGGACAGCTCGTCGCGCACCTCCGGGTCGGGGGCCTCCTCCTCCAGGGAGGCGGTCATCTCCTCGGCCTCGGCGTGCCGCTCCTCCAGCCGGGCCAGCTTCTCGACGTCCTCCGCGCGGGCGGCGGCCGCCTTGGCCGCCGCAGCGGCGTACCTCGCGGACTCGGCCTCGGCGGAGCGGGCCTGCCCGCCGAGCTTGCCCAGGCGCTGGGCGGTCTCGTTGCGCTTGCGCTCGCCCTGGCGGCGGCGGGCCGCCAGCTCCTGGACCCGGGCGGACAGCTCGGCCCGCTCGGCCTTGGCGGCGTCCAGCTCCTCGGCCGCGGCGGCCGCGGCCGCGGTGGCGGTCTCCAGCCTGGCGGCGGCCTCGTCGACGGCGGCCTGGACCTCCAGCAGGCTGGGCGCGGCGGCCGAGCCGCCGTGGGCCAGCGCCCCGGCCAGCACGTCGCCGTCGGGGGTGACGGCCCGCACCGCGGGCAGCTTGGCGACCAGGTCGCGGGCGGCGGCCAGGTCGGCGGCGAGCAGCACCCGGTCCAGCAGCGCGGTGACCGGCCCGGCCAGGTGCTCGGGGGCGGTGACCGCGTCCACCGCGTAGCGGACCCCGGGCGGGGGCTGGGGCCAGTCGGCGCGCGGCACGGCGGGCACGGCCCCGGCGATGACGATCCCGGCCCGGCCCGCGTCCTCGGCGCGCAGGAGTTCGAGGGCGGCGACGGCGGTGTCGGGGTCGGCGACCGCGACGGCGCCGGCGGCCGCGCCCAGCGCGGCGGCCACCGCGGCCTCCCGGCCGGGCTCCACCTGGACCAGGGACGCCAGCGAGCCGAGCAGTCCGGGCAGGTCGGAGCCGAGCAGGGCGGCGGCGCCGTCCCTGCCCGCCAGCCCCAGTTCGAGGGCCTCCTTGCGGGCGGCCAGCGCGGCCCGCTCGCCCTCGGCGGAGCGCTCGGCGTCGCGCAGCCGGTTCAGCTCGGACTCGACCGCGGCGAGCGCGGCGGCGGCCTCCTCCTGGGCGGCGTCCAGCTCGGCGTCGCCCTCGTCGAGGCCCGCCGCCTCCTCTGCGGCCATCTCGTACTCGGCCTGGGCCTGCTCGGCGCGTTCGGCGGCCTGGGCGGCGGCCTCCTCCAGCCGGGTGATCTCGGCCTCGCCGGAGGACAGGCGGCCGCGCAGCCCCTCCACGCTCGCCGACAGGCGGACCAGCTGCTCGCGGCGCTCGGCGGCGGCCCGGCCCGCGGCCTCCAGGCGCTTCTCCTCGCGGTACAGGGCGTCCTCGGCGGCGCTGCGCTCGGCGACGGCGGTCTCCAGGACCTCGCGGGCCTCGTCCAGGCGGGCCAGCAGCTCCTCCTCCTGGGCCGCGGCCTCCTCGGCCTCCATCTCCAGTTCCGCGGGGTCGCGCCGGTGGGCGGGCTCGTCGCCGACGGAGGCGAGGTTGCGGAAGCGCTCGGCGGCCAGTCCGCGCACGGCGTCCAGTCGCTCGGTGAGCCGGGACAGCGCGTGGTAGGTCTCGGTGGCGCGGGCCAGGGCGGGGGCGGCCTCGGCGGCCTGGGCCTCCAGCTCGGACTCGCGCTCCTGGGCCTGGGCGAGGGAGGCCTCCACCGCCGCCCGGCGGCGCAGGACGTCCTTCTCGTCGGCCTCCTCCTTGGCGAGCTGCTCGGTGAGGGTGACGATGTCGTCGGCGAGCAGCCGCAGCCGGGAGTCGCGCAGGTCGGCCTGGATGACGGCGGCCCGGCGGGCCAGCTCGGCCTGGCGGCCCAGCGGCTTGAGCTGGCGGCGCAGCTCGGCGGTGAGGTCGGTGACCCGGTCCAGGTTGCCCTGCATCGCGTTGAGCTTGCGGATCGCCTTCTCTTTGCGCTTGCGGTGCTTGAGGATGCCCGCGGCCTCCTCCACCAGCGAGCGGCGCTCCTCGGGGCCGGCGTGCAGGACGGTGTCGAGCTGGCCCTGGCCGACGATGACGTGCATCTCGCGGCCGATGCCGGAGTCGCTGAGCAGGTCCTGGATGTCGAGGAGGCGGCAGGTGTCGCCGTTGATCGCGTACTCCGAGCCGCCGTTGCGGAACATGGTCCGCTTGATGGTGACCTCGGTGTAGTCGATGGGCAGCGCGCCGTCGGTGTTGTCGATGGTGAGGCTGACCTCGGCGCGGCCCAGCGCGGGGCGGGTGGAGGTCCCCGCGAAGATGACGTCCTCCATCTTGCCGCCGCGCAGCGACTTGGCACCCTGCTCGCCCATCACCCAGGACAGGGCGTCGACGACATTGGACTTGCCCGAGCCGTTGGGGCCCACCACACAGGTGATGCCCGGTTCGAAGCGCAGGGTGGTGGCCGACGCGAACGACTTGAAGCCGCGCAGCGTCAGATTCTTCAGGTACACCCACACCTCCCGCAGTGGCCACCGGGCGTTCGCGCCGCGCTTTCCGGGGAGGGAAGGCGGGCCGACCCGTACAAGGGTGCCACGAAGAGGCGACAGGGGTGCGGGGGTCGGCGCGGTGTGCCGGTGGGGGACGCGCCGCCGGGCGGAGCAGGTCCGCCCTGCGCGTCGCGTGTTCGTACGTTTCCTCCCGGCTTTCCCGGGAGGAGTCGAGGAGGGGGGATCACCGGCGGACACGGAGGGTTGTGACGGAGTCCGCCGGGTACTAAAAGGAAAAGAGGCCGCAATGGAAAAGGAAAGACTGCGGCGCGGTGGACTTGTGGATCCGGTGGGAATCCCACCGGTGAGGATTCAGGGACGCCCGGACGATACAGCGGAAAGGCGTCCCCACTCCTGGATTCGTGCGCGGTGCGCGCGGCCGGTCATCGCCGGGCGCGGAACGCGCGGATCAGGCGAGCGCGGGCTCGCGGTCGGTGGCACCCGCGACGTCGCTGACCGCCATGCTGAGCTGGTCGTTGCGCGCCTGGAGCCGGCTGACCTCGTCCTCGAGGTCGCGTACCCGCTTCTGAAGCCGTCGCATCTCCTGGACCATACGAGGGTCGGAGCCGCCGACGTGGCCGAACAGAGCCTTCGCCATGATGTGGGTCCTCCACACTGAGTGACCAGTTGTGATTTTGCGCATGCGACACCCCGCGGGATTTCTTTCTCCATGATGTGCGATTCGCTTTCATGGACGTTTCTTCCACGCGGGTGGAAGGCTGCGCGGTGTGCCTTCCAGAGTCTCACTAGGCGCGCCACTGGTCAAGATTGGATTACAAACACTCGGTAACCACTCTGATCCGGAGTGAGAAGACCCGGGCAGGTGGTGTCAACACGATGCGAAGAAGGCCGCCCCGGCCGGGCCGGAGACGCGCGGGAACGCACGATGACGGCCGACGCACCTCACGAGACCCTGCCACGAGCCTTCGGTACCGACCGTCGCGGTCGCGGGGTGCGCTCGAATCGCGTTACCCCTCCAGGATACTCACCGCTCGACGAAACCGGTGAACGTACCCCCGACCGGACCCCAACGTTCGACCACAGAGTCCACACGGCCGGGTGTTCCGCCGCCCTTGAGGCGTTCAAGAAGCTCCTCGCAGGCTTTCCGGGAACCCTCCGCCACGACCTCCACACGGCCGTCCGCGAGGTTCGTGGCGGCCCCGACCAGCCCCAGTTCCAGCGCCCGGGAACGCGTCCACCAGCGGAAACCCACTCCCTGGACATGTCCGCGCACCCACGCGGTCAGTCGGACGACCTCGTCGCCGCCGCTCATTGACCGTTCCTCTTCCTTACCTTGGGGAGACACTTTCCTCACTGTGCGGTCCTCTGGGCCGTTCCGACCCGGAAAACCCCACCCGCCCCACCCGTCACAGTCCCGTCAGGCGGTGCGGGACCTCCGCGGGGGTCTCTGGCACGAGGGGCAGCTGAACGAGGAGCGGTTCATGAACGACTCCCGCACGATCGGGGAGGCGCACCGGCCGCACGGCCGGTCCTCCCGCCCGTAGGCGTTGAGTCCCCGGGCGAAGTAGCCGCTCTCGCCGTTGACGTTGACGTAGAGCCCGTCGAAGGTGGTGCCGCCCACCGCCAGCGCCTCCGTCATGACGTCGCGCACGTGCCCCAGCAGTTCGGTCGCCTGGGCCCGGGTCAGCCCCCGGGTGCCGCGCCGCCCGTGCAGGCCGGACCGCCACAGGGCCTCGTCGGCGTAGATGTTGCCCACGCCGCTGATCAGCGACTGGTCCAGCAGCGCCCGCTTGACCTCGGTGTCCCTGGCGCGCAGCGCGCGCACGAACGCCTCCGGGACGAACTCCGCGTCCAGCGGGTCCAGGGCGATGTGGTCGACCGACGCCGGCACGTCCGCCCGCTCCCCCGGCACGTCCACCATCAGGTGGCCGAAGGTGCGCTGGTCGACGAACCGCAGCTCGTTGCCGTCCGACAGCGGCAGCCGCACCCGCAGGTGCTTCTCGTCCGGCTTGCCCTGCGGCTGGACCAGCATCTGGCCGCTCATCCCCAGGTGGGCCAGGAGCATCGACCCGTCGTCCAGGGCCAGCCACATGTACTTGCCGCGGCGCAGCGCGGCCGTGGGGGTGCGCCCCTCGAGCCGGGCCGCGAAGTCGGCGGGGCCGGGGGTGTGCCTGCGCACCGCGCGGGGGTGCAGGACCTCGACCCCGGCGACGGTGCGTCCCACGGCGTGGGCGGCCAGCCCCCGGCGTACGACCTCGACCTCGGGCAGCTCGGGCATCGGGGTACCTACCTCTTTCCGTTTCCGGCGGCCTCGGATCGGGCCTTGATCGCCTTCCAGGCGGACTCGGCGGCCTGCTGCTCCGCCTCCTTCTTGCTGCGGCCCTCGCCCAGGCCGTAGCTCTCCCCCGCGACCCTGACCGTGGCCCGGAACGTCTTCTGGTGGTCGGGGCCCGACTCGTCCACGTGGTACTCGGGCACGCCCAGCATCTCCGCGGCCGTCAGCTCCTGGAGCGAGGTCTTCCAGTCCAGGCCCGCGCCCAGCCCGGAGGCGGTCGCGATCAGCGGGTCGAACAGCCGGTGCACGAACTCCGAGGCGGTGTCCAGGCCCCGGTCCAGGTAGACCGCGCCGATGATGGCCTCCAGGGTGTCGGCCAGGATCGACGACTTGTCGCGCCCGCCGGTGCCCTCCTCGCCGCGGCCCAGCCGGATGTAGGCGCCGATGCCCAGGCCGCGGGCCACGTCGGCCAGCGCCCGCATGTTGACGACCGCGGCGCGCAGCTTGGCCAGCTGCCCCTCGGGCAGGTCGGGGTGCTTGCGGAAGAGCGTGTCGGTGACCACCAGGCCGAGCACGGAGTCGCCCAGGAACTCCAGGCGCTCGTTGGTGGGCAGGCCGCCCTTCTCGTAGGCGTAGGAGCGGTGGGTCAGCGCGCGGACCAGGATCCTGGGGTCGACCTCGACCCCGATGGCCTGGTGGAACGCCTTGGTCTCGGCGGAGGAGAGCTGCGTGGCCACTCGTTTCACTTCCCTGTTCGGGCACGCCGGTGCGGCGCGCGTGCGCGGTCGCGGACGCACGGCCCGACCAGGGTGCTCGAAAACGAGGTGAGCGTCGCGGGAGCCGACGCCGGACACGGCGCCCGCTCCCCCGGCGGCCACCACGAACTCGGGAACTCCGGTGCGGTCCGCGGGCCGGCCGTCGCGTGGACGGTAGGACGGGGCGGGGGCGGCTCGGGGCGTGTTCGCTCGCGTCCTCCGGTCCGTCTCTCGCGGCGCCGCCCGCGTCCGGAGGGCCGGACCCGGGCGGGCCCCGCCGCGCGGTGCCGCGCGGCACCCCGGAACGGTCGTCCTGCGAGAGATCGCCTGGAGGCCGCTCGTGCCGGACGGCACGAGGACATCCGCGGAACACACCCTGGGCCGTCCCTCGGTCACACTCTACAAATCCCGGCCCGTCCGCGCCTCCCCCGCGGGCCCCGGACAGCGTTCGGGGCGGGTCCGTGGTACGGACCCGCCCCGGGGGCAGGAGTCGGGTGCGGTGACCCGAAGACCTGGCATACGCGGTTACGCCGGGTTGACGACCTGGCGGTTGTTGTAGGTGCCGCAGTTCGGGCAGGCGACGTGGGGCTGCTTGGGGTCGCGGCAGCGCGGGCAGTTGACCAGCACCGGGCGCGACGCCTTCCACTGGGAACGGCGGGTCCGGGTGTTGCTCCGCGACATCTTCCGCTTCGGGACGGCCACTTCAATCCTCCTGGGTCACCCCCGCGCGGATCGCGGGAGGTCGCTTATCTGGTCAACCCCGCGCACTGCGGGGTGTGCTCCGTAGAACGGGGCGCCCGGCACGGGGCCGGGATCATCCCCGTGGTGCACGGGGAAGGGCTGTTGTCACTCGCCGGGCCGCTCCGCGAGGTCGCGGAGCGCCTCCCACCGGGGGTCGACCCGGTCGTCGTGACCGTGGTCGGGTCCCGCGTCGGCGAGTCGGGCACCGCACTCCGAGCACAGGCCCGGGCAGTCCGGGTCGCACAGCGGCGAGAGCGGGAGGGCGAGGACGACGGCGTCTCGGACCACGGGTTCGAGGTCGAGCAGGTCGCCCTCTAGATAGTAGTCCTCATCGTCGTCGTCCGCTTCCAGGTCCTCCTGGTGGAGGCCGTCCTCGTCGGCGGTGTACCGGAACATCTCCTGGAAGCCCGCCTCGAAGTCCTCGGAGAGGGGGTCGAGGCAGCGCGAGCACTCGGCCGTGACCTGCCCGCGCACGGTCCCGGTGACCAGGACGCCCTCCATCACCGCTTCGAGGCGCAGGTCGAGCTCCAGCTCGCGGCCCTCGGGCACGGAGGACATCGCGTTCGCGAACGCCTCGGGGACGGTCACGATGCGCTGGACCGTCCGCATCGACCCCGGCTGGCGGCCCAGCGCCTGGGTGTCGACCACGAACGGGTCACGGGGATTGAGACGAGACAGGGTCATCGGGCTTTCACGAGGATTCCGGGAGCCGGGCGGTCCGCCGGTGGCGGCCGGTACCGGCCCGCGCGCACGCCGAAGACGGCGACGCACATGGTCGAACCTGGATTCTACCCATCACGTCCCCGAGCACCCAAATCAGCTCCGGAAGGCCCGCGTATCAGCCGTTCGCGGTGTACTTCTCGCGCAGCCGGTCCTGCACGTAGGGCGTCACCAGGTTGGAGACGTCGCCGTGGTACTGGGCGATCTCCCGGACCAGGCTGGAGGACAGGAAGGAGTACTGCGGGTTCGCGGTCATGAACACCGTCTCCACCCCGGACAGACGGTAGTTCATCTGGGCGATCTGGAGCTCGTAGTCGAAGTCGCTGACCGAACGGAGGCTGCGCACGATGGTGTCGATGCCGTTGGCGCGGCAGAAGTCGACCAGGAGCCCGTCGAACTCGGCGACCTGCACGTTGGCGAGGTCCTCGGTCCCCACGCGGAGCATGTCGAGCTTCTCCGGGACCGTGAACAGGCCCCTCTTGTTCACGTTGTTGAGCACAGCGGCGACGACCTCGTCGTACTGCTTGGCCGCCCGGCCGATGATGTCGATGTGACCGTAGGTCACCGGATCGAAGGAACCCGGGCAGACGGCACGGCGCACGGTGGATCGCCCCTTTCGGACATGGCGTTCGAGTACCGCGATCGTAGGGGTCGCCCCCGGTACGGATTCGGGCAACTCCCGCTTAGTGGCCACTTTCCCCCCGTCACCCCCACTGCGGGAGGAGGCGCGCCGGGGAGTCCGGGAGGCGCGGCGCCTTGGCTACGGTGGTGCCATGACCCGCATCATCGCCGGGACGGCCGGGGGGCGCCGCATCTCCGTCCCCGACGGCCGCACCACCCGCCCCACCAGCGACCGGGCCCGCGAGGCCCTGTTCGCCTCCGCCCAGTCCGACCTCGGCCCGCTGACGGGGCTGCGGGTCATGGACCTGTACGCGGGCTCGGGGGCCATCGGCCTGGAGGCCCTGTCCCGGGGCGCCTCCCACGCGCTGCTGGTGGAGGCCGACCGCAAGGCGGCCAAGGTGGTGCGGGACAACATCGACGCGCTGGGCCTGCCCGGCGCCCGGCTGGCCGCCGACCGGGTGGAGCGGGTGGTCGCGCAGGACAACCCGGACGGGCCCTACGACCTGGTGGTGGCGGACCCGCCGTACGCGGTCACCGACGCCGAGATCGCCGCCGTGCTCGCCGACCTGGCCTCCCGCTCCTGGCTGGCCGACGGCGCGCTGGTGGTGGTGGAGCGCTCCAAGCGCACCGCCGAGCCCGCCTGGCCCGCCGGCCTCGCCCGCGACCGCAGGCGCGGCTACGGCGAGGCCGTCCTCTGGTACGCCCACTACTCCGCCTAGGCCGGGCCCTCTCGTACCTCCGCCGCGCTTCGGCCCGCCCGCCGGGCGGCGGAAGGCCCCCGACGGACGGCCCACGGCCGCAGGCCTTCCTCGAGGACCGCACCTCCGGCCCCGCCGGGCGCCTCACGAACCCCCGGCGGCACAGGCGTTCGGAGAACAGGCCCCGGGGCCCGGGGCTCAGGTCTTGTCGAGGTACTCGGCGCGCTCCTCCGGGAGCAGCTCCTCCAGGGCGCGGACCAGGGGCGGGTGGGCGGTCAGCTCCGGGTCCTCCTCCAGGTAGGCGGCGGCGCGCTCGCGGGCCTCCTCGATGACCTTCTCGTCCTTGAGCAGGGTGAGCAGGCGCAGGCTGGAGCGGCCCGACTGGGCGTCGCCCAGCACGTCGCCCTCGCGGCGCATCCGCAGGTCCTCCTGGGAGAGCACGAAGCCGTCGGTGGTCGAGGCGACCACGTCGAGCCGCTCCCGGGCGGGCGAGCCCTCCTCGGACTCGGTGACCAGCAGGCACAGACCCGGCAGCTTGCCGCGGCCGACCCGGCCGCGCAGCTGGTGCAGCTGGGAGACCCCGAACCGGTCGGCGTCCATGATGACCATCACAGTGGCGTTGGGCACGTCCACGCCCACCTCGATGACGGTGGTGGACACCACCACGTCGGTGGTGCCGGCGGAGAAGCGGCCCATCACCGCGTCCTTGTCGTCGGGGGCCATCCGCCCGTGCAGCACCTCCACGCGCAGGCCGGCCAGGGGGCCCTCGGTCAGCCGGGCGGCGATCTCCAGCACCGACAGCGGGGCGCGTTCGCCCTCCTCCCCCGCGGCCTGGGCGTCCTCGGCGGAGTCGCCGTCGCCGATGCGCGGGCAGACCACGAAGGCCTGTCGGCCCTGGGCCGCCTCCTCGCGGATCCGCTCCCAGGCCCGGCTGAGGTAGTGGGGCTTGTCCTTGGCCGGGACCACGTGGGTGGACACCGGCGCCCGCCCGGCGGGCAGCTGGGTGAGGGCGACCACGTCGAGGTCGCCGTAGACGGTCATGGCGACGGTGCGCGGGATGGGCGTGGCGGTCATCACCAGCACGTGCGGGCGGCCGTCGGCGGCCTTGGCCCGCAGGGCGTCGCGCTGCTCCACACCGAACCGGTGCTGCTCGTCGACCACGACCAGGCCCAGGTCGGCGAAGGACACGTGCTCCTGGAGCAGGGCGTGCGTGCCCACCACGATCCCGGCGGCGCCGGAGGCGGCGTCCAGCAGGGCCTCGCGCCGGGCGGCGGCCCCCATGGACCCGGTGAGCAGGGCGGTCCGGGTGGCCCGCTCGGCCCCGTCGATCTGCCCAGCCCGGCCCAGCGCGCCGAGCATGGCGCCGATGGAGCGGTGGTGCTGCTGGGCCAGCACCTCGGTGGGGGCGAGCATGACGGCCTGGCCGCCGGAGTCCACCACGCGGAGCATGGCCCGCAGCGCCACCAGGGTCTTGCCCGCGCCCACGTCGCCCTGGAGCAGGCAGTGCATGGGGTGGGCGGAGTCGAGCCGCGCGGCGAGCAGGTCGCCGACCTCCCGCTGGCCGTCGGTGAGGGTGAACGGCAGCTGCGCGTCGAAGGCGTCGAGGATGCCGCCGTCGGCGCCGGGCCGGGGCACCGCGGGCAGGCTCTCGGCGTCGCGGCGCCGGCGGGCCAGCGCCAGTTGCAGGACGAACGCCTCGTCCCACTTCAGGCGGCGGCGGGCGGAGCCGATGTCCTGGTCGCTCTGCGGCCGGTGGATCCTCCGCAGTGCGTCGGCGATCCCCGGGCGGTCGCCGAGGACGGCGGGCGGCAGCGGGTCGGGCAGGTCGTCCACGACGCCCAGGGCGACCTCGACGGCGCGGCCGATGGTGGCCGAGTCCATGCCCTTGACCGCCGGGTAGACCGGGATGAGCTCGTCGGCGTAGGCGCGGGCCCGGTCCACCTCGGAGCCGTCCTCGTCGAGGAGCTCGTACTGCGGGTGGTCGAGCTGGCGGCGCCCCTTGAAGGTGCCGACCCGGCCGGAGAACATGGCCAGCCGCCCGGGGGTGAGCCGGGTCTGGTGGTAGGCGCCCTGGTTGAAGAACGTGAGGTGCAGCCGGCCGGTGCCGTCGGTCACGACGACCTCCAGCAGGTCCATCCGCCGCCGGCCCTGCCGGGGCGGGACCGTGCGCCTCTTGGCGTCCAGGACGCGGGCCTGCACGGTGGCCTGCTCGCCCTCGCGCAGCAGGGCCAGGTCGGTGAGGTCGCCGCGCCGGTCGTAGCGGCGCGGGTAGTAGCGCAGGAGGTCGCCGAGGGTGTGGAGGTCGAGCTTCTCCTCCAGGGCCTTGGCCGTCTTGCCGCGCAGCGGGCCCCGGCCCAGCGGTTCGTCCCAGGTGGTCATGGTCTTCCTCTTCAGGATCGCCGGTCACGGCCAACGCTAGTGCCCCGCTGCGACGCTCGGCGGCGCCTCCCGGGAGCGGGGCGGCGGCGGGTCGGCATTCTCCCGGGACGGGGCCGAAGGCACGGATGTCCGCCGACGTCTCCGGCGGCGCTATACTCGTGTGAGTTCATCGTGTTTCCGCCGTGCCCGCGTGGCGGCGGTCGATGGTCCTTCCGGCGGCACCACGTCCCGCCGGCGCACGCTGGGGGCTTTTCACCTCCCCTCGTGTACTCTTCCACGGTTGGCGTTCGCGCCGACCTGTCCGCCCGGCCCCTTCCGGCCGGTTGAACCTTCGCGTGCGGCGACGTGCGCGATCCCGAACACTTGAATGGAGTTACCGTGGCTTCCGTCTGCGACGTCTGCGGCAAGGGACCAGGGTTCGGTAACAGTGTTTCCCACTCGCACCGTCGCACCCGCCGCCGCTGGAACCCCAACATCCAGACCGTCCGCACCCGCGTCGGCGGCACGCCCAAGCGCGTGAACGCCTGCACCTCGTGCATCAAGGCCGGCAAGGTGACCCGCTAGGGAGCACCGCCCCCGACAGGTCTTCGAGGCCCTCCGACTCCGGTCGGGGGGCCTTCGCCGTTCCCGGGACCGGACGGAGGGGGCGGCGCCGGAACACGGTGGGACCGCTCACAGGCTGCAGATGTGCCCGTTGAGGGAGCAGCGGGTCGGGCTCTGCGCGGCGCCCAGGGCCTGGAAGGTGAGCGAGGCGCTCTCCCCGGGCTCGAGCCCGTCGGCGCTGCCGGGCTGGCGGGCCAGGATGCCGTCGTCGATGGCCTCCCAGTCGGCGCCGTCGACGTGGGTGACCTCGGCGTCCTCGAACGCCAGGGCCAGTTCCCAGGCGTCGAGCCTGCTGCGGGAGGTGTTGGTGACCGTGACCTGCGCGCTGAAGCCCGCCTCGCCCGACTCCACGACGCGGTAGGAGACGGTGGTGGGCTCGGTGCCCGCCTGGGTCTGCGGCGCGGGCGTCCCGGCGTCGGGCTCGGGGGTGACGCCGCCGCTGGGGCCCACCCCGTCCTGGGTGCCCGGGTTCTGTGCGGTGCCCCCGGGAGTGCCGCCGAACTGGAGGTAGATCTGGGTGGTGCTGTAGCCGAAGAGGAGCAGGCCCAGGATCACGCCGGAGACGACGAGCACGTTGAGCAGGCGCGGGGGCTCCACGCGCTTGGGGACGGTGCTCTCGATGAAGCCGCCCAGCCTGCGCAGCGCCCCGGTGTCAGCGGGCTCGTTGCGGTGCGCACCGCGACGGGTGCCCTGCCGCTGGCCGTGCCGCCCCATGGACCGCCTCTCCCCGGGATCGGAAACCGATCTCGCCCTGCCCGGTGGCCGCCGCTCGGTGCGAGCGGGACCGGGCGATTCCCGGCCGCAAGCCTAGCGCGCGAGCCAAAACAGACAAATCCAAACGCGCTCATTCGCCGGGGAAATGATCCCATCCGGTGCGTTCGGGGACCCGCCCGCCGACGGTGACGCGGCGCTCCCCCTCCTCGGCCGGGAGGACGGTCCCGATGCGGTGCCAGTGGTCGGGCAGGTCCGCTCCGGCGGGGAAGGTCGCGGCCAGGGCGTGGTCCTCGCCCCCGGAGACCATGAACGCCAGGGCCCGGCCGGGCCCCCCGCCCAGGACGCGCACGGCCTCGACCAGCGCGGGCTCGGGGCGCAGCAGGTCCGGGTCCAGGTCGATGCGCACCCGTGAGGCCCGGCACACGTGGCCCAGGTCCTGGGCGAGGCCGTCGCTGACGTCGAGCATGGCGGTGGCGCCCAGCCGGGCCGCCTCGGGTCCCGCGGAGTAGGGCGGGGAGGGCCTGCGGTACTCGTCCAGGCAGGCGGCGGGCCCGTCGGTCCCGGCGGTGAGCAGGGCCAGCCCGGCGCCGGACAGGCCCAGGTGCCCGCAGTAGGCGACGACGTCGCCGGGGCGGGCGCCGTCGCGGCGGACCGGGGCCCGGCCCTGGAGGTCGCCCAGCGCGGTGATCGCGACGGTGATGGTGTCGGAGCCGACGGTGTCGCCGCCCACCACCGCGCCGCCCGCGGCCGCGCACTCGTCGCGCACGCCCAGCGTGAACTCCTCCGCCCACTCCAGGGGCAGGTCGGCGGGGGCGGCGAAGCCGATGAGCAGGCCGGTGGGGCGGGCGCCCATGGCGACGACGTCGGCGAAGTTCTGGGCCACCGCCCGGTGGCCGACGTCGCGGGCCGTGGACCAGTCGCGCCGGAAGTGGCGGCCCTCCACCAGTAGGTCGGTGGTGGCCACGGTCCGGCCGTCGGGGGCGGCGACGACGGCCGCATCGTCACCCGGACCGAGGATTACATCGTCCGTCCCGGGGAATTGGCCCGTCACGCGTCTGATCAGAGCGAACTCGCCCAGACCCCCAATGGTGTTCTGCACAGGGAACAGGGTACGGTGACGCTCCGGCGCGGTGGTCCAGACCCACGTTCGTCACACGTTCGTCATCGGCCTCACCGTCGGGTGCTCCCGTACCCGGCATGCACGAAGGAGTACACATGGTGCGGGCATACATCCTGATCCAGACCGAGGTCGGCCGCGCCGCCGAGGTCGCCGAGCGCATCCGGGGCATCGAGGGGGTCACGGAGGCCCACGACGTGACCGGCCCCTACGATGTGATCGTCCAGGCCGAGGCCGACGACGTGGACGCCCTGGGAACGCTGGTGGTGGCCCGCATCCAGCGTCTCGAGGGGATCGCCCGGACACTCACCTGTCCCATCGTCAACATCTGACCCGACCCTTCGGAGAATGTGGTGCGCGTACTCCTGCGGCTGACCCCCGTGCTCCTCCTGCTGGGCGCGGTCGCGGGGTGCGGGGCGCAGACGGTGCGCATGGAGCCGCCGCTGCCCGACGCCGCGGCCGAGGAGCTGTGCACGGCGCTGGTCGCCGACCTGCCGGACACCCTCATGGACGCCGAGCGCGTCGACGTCCGGCCCGCGTCCGATCTCACCGCCGCCTGGGGCGACCCGGCGATCGGCCTGCGCTGCGGGGTGGAGCGGCCCGTGGCACTGGCCCCGGACTCCCTGCTCGAGGAGGTCAACGGGGTCCCGTGGCTGTCCGAGCCGGCCGACGCCCCTACGGTCTTCACCGCGGTCGGCCACGAGGCCTACGTCGAGCTGCTGATCCCGACCTCCTACGGCCCCCCGGCCGCGGCGCTCACGACCGTGAGCGACCTGGTCTCCGAGCACCTGCCGCCGCTGCCCGACGGGGAGCTCTAGGCAGGGTCCTCCCGAACCTCCGCCACACCGGGGACCGCCCGCCGAACGGCCCGCAGAACCCGGAAGGGGCGGTGCGACCGTGGTCGCACCGCCCCTTCCCTCCGTCTTCCGACAGGGGGTGTCCGCTACTCGGACCCCTCCTCGGCGGGAGCCTCGCTCTCGTCCCCGGCGGGGGCCTCGCTCTCCTCCTCGGCGGGGGCGTCGCTCTCGCCCTCGGCCGGCGCGTCGCCCTCGGCGCCCTCGGCGGGGCCGTCCATCCCCTCGGGGAGCTGCTCCTCGCCGCCACCGCCGGCGAGCATGGCCTCGACCTCCTCGGCGTTCTCGGCCACGCCCTGGGAGCACAGCGCGCCCGGCTCCGGCACGTCGCTGCTCTGCTCGAAGGCGCGGACGAAGCGCTGGAGGCTCTCGTCGGTCGGGCTGTCCACGGCGACCTGGCGGCCCCAGGCGGAGGCCACGATCGGGCCGTCCATCTCACCCTCGTACGGGGTGACCAGCAGGTAGGAGCCCGGCGTGTAGAAGCCGTTCAGCTGCTCGACCTGGTCCGCGGGCAGCTCGGGGTCGTAGGCGATCCACACCGCGCCGTGCTCCAGGGAGTGCACCGCGAACTCGGGGGTCACCGGCGAGGGGTAGACGCCGCAGTTCTGCCAGGCGCTCCAGTGGTCGCCGCCGACCGGCGGGCTCTGCTCGTAGTCGACCTTCTCACCGGTGTCGACGTGGAGGTAGGAGCCGATCTCGTGTTCCGCCATACCGGGGATCTGCCGGCTGCGATGATCCATGTAGAAGAGGAAACCGATGAGACCCACGACCACCACGGCCGCCAGCGCGCCGCCGGCGATGCCGAGGATCTTGCGCTGTCTCTCCTTGCGCAGGCGTTCCGCCTTGAGGGCGGCGGCGCGCTGGCGACGCTCCTCCGCCGTCTTCTTCTTGGCCACTGGGTCTCCTGAGGTGGGTGGTGGGGCCTGGGACTTACCTATCCTCTACTTTGGCATCAGAGTCGGGCGATTTGACCAGGATGGTTCCCATGGGAGACGAAAGCGGTACCGAGCGCGACCCGATCGGTGACCTCGGCCACACCGCGGACGGACCCGGGGACGACGGCGGGGAGGCCGTTCCGGGGGAGTTCCCGGAGGAGTCCGAGCCCCGCAGGACGTCGTTCGCCTCCGTGCCGACCTGGGCCGCAGTGATCCTGGTCGCAGTCGCCCTGCTCGGCGGCTACCTGCTGGGACGCCCCTCGTACCCGCTGGACACCGGTGCCGACGCGGGCTTCCTGCGGGACATGAGCGTCCACCACAACCAGGCCGTGGACATGTCGATGATCATCCTCGACAAGACGGAGGACCCCGAGCTGCACACCGTCGCCACCGACATGGCCCGCACCCAGCAGGCCCAGGTGGGGCGCATGCAGGGGTGGCTGCTGGCCTGGGACCTGCCGATGCGCGCCCCGGACCGGCCGATGGCCTGGATGGCGGGGCACGACCACGGCGGCGGGGACGGCGGGGTGCCCGAGGCCATGCCGGGGCTGGCCACCGCCGAGCAGCTCGACGGGCTCCGGGCGGCCGAGGGCGTGGAGGCCGAGATCGTCTTCCTGGAGCTGATGATCGCCCACCACCTGGGCGGCATCGAGATGGCCGAGGCCGAGGTGGACCTGGGCCGGGAGGAGATGGTCGTGGACTTCGCCCAGGGCATGATCGACGCCCAGGGGGCCGAGGTGGACCTCATGGAGCGGATGCTGGCCGACCGCACCGACACCTGACCGACTCCGTCGACGCCGAGGCGGCGCATCCCCGCGGGGGTGCGCCGCCTCCGTCGTTCCCGGGATGGCCCCGCATGTGTCCGAGTCCACAGACACGGCTCCCCGGCCTCCGGGGATTCCGCGTCCTCCCAGGTCAGAATGGTCACGCGACCGCGTTCCGACCGTTCTCCCCCGGCCGGGACCCCCTCTCCCTCCCCCTCGGAAGCCTCTCGGGGACCCTTCGCGGACCCCCGGAGGCGACTACGACACGTTGTAGAACTACGATGTGTAGTACTACCGGTGGTCGGTACCTGAGAGGCGGGTATGGAAGCCCTTGAACTCGCGCGGTGGCAGTTCGGTGTCACCACGATCTACCACTTCCTGTTCGTTCCGTTGACGATCGGCCTGTCGTTCATCGTGGCCGTCCTCCAGACGGTCTGGTACCGCACCGGCAGGCACGAGTACCTCCAGGCGACCCAGTTCTTCGGGAAGCTCTTCCTGATCAACTTCGCCATGGGCGTGGTCACCGGCATCGTCCAGGAGTTCCAGTTCGGCATGAACTGGAGTGAGTACTCCCGGTTCGTCGGCGACGTCTTCGGCGCCCCGCTGGCGATGGAGGCGCTGCTCGCCTTCTTCCTGGAGTCCACCTTCATCGGCCTGTGGATCTTCGGCTGGCACCGGCTGCCCCGCGCCGCCCACCTGGCCTGCATCTGGATGGTGGCGATCGGCACCAACCTGTCGGCCTACTTCATCCTGGCCGCCAACGCCTGGATGCGCCGCCCCGTCGGGTTCGAGGTCAACCCCGAGAACGGGCGCGCCGAGCTCAACGACATCTGGGCCGTGCTCAGCAACGACCAGGCCTG
Organism: Nocardiopsis changdeensis; assembly: GCF_018316655.1. Classification (GTDB taxonomy): domain Bacteria; phylum Actinomycetota; class Actinomycetes; order Streptosporangiales; family Streptosporangiaceae; genus Nocardiopsis; species Nocardiopsis changdeensis. Next base: position 5,946,726 of record NZ_CP074133.1, read on the forward strand.
GTCCACCTACCTGCACACCGTCTCGGCCGCGTTCATCACCGCCGGGCTGTTCGTGGTCTGCGTCAGCGCCTACAAGCTGTGGCGCAACCAGAGGCACAACGACACCGGGATCCGCGGCACGACCCCGCCCAAGGGCGACTTCGCCCTCTTCCGCGGCACGCTCAAGGTCGGGCTGGTGTTCACGCTCATCGCCGGTGTGATCGTGGTGTTCTCCGGGGACCACCAGGCCAAGCTCGCCGCCCAGTACGAGCCCATGAAGCTCGCCGCGGCCGAGGCCCTGTGGGAGACCGAGGAGGGGGCGCCGTTCTCCGCGTTCGCCGTCGGCGACACCGAGGCGCGGTACAACCCCATCGACATCACCATCCCCAACATCCTCAGCTTCCTCGCGACCGGCGAGTTCGACGGCGAGGTCCACGGGATCAACAACCTCCAGGAGGCCTACGAGGCCGAGTACGGCGAGGGGGACTACGTCCCCAACGTGTTCGTCACGTACTGGTCGTTCCGCCTCATGATGGGCCTGGGCATGGCCGGGGTCGCCGTCGCCGCGCTCGGGCTGTGGCTCACCCGCGGCGGCCGGACGCCGTCCGTGCACGGCAGGCTGACCCGCTGGTTCTACCCGCTGGCCGTGCTCGCCCTGCCCGCCGCCCTGTCCGCCAACATCTTCGGCTGGGTGCTCACCGAGATGGGCCGCCAGCCCTGGACCGTCCACGGCTACCTGCTCACCGCCGCCAGCGTCTCGCCCGGCGTGAGCCTGGGCACCGTCGCCCTGAGCCTGACCGGGTTCACCCTCGTCTACGGCGTCCTCGCCGTCGTCGAGGTCGGCCTGCTGGTCAAGTACATCAAGGCGGGCCCGTCCCACCTCGTCCCCGACCTCGAGAGGGACGGCGACGAGTCGAAGATCCCTCACTTCAGCTACTAGGACATGACCATGGATCTGGCCGTCATCTGGTTCATCGCCATCTCGGTCCTGTGGATCGGGTACTTCGTCCTGGAGGGGTTCGACTTCGGCGTCGGCACCCTGATGCCGTTCATGGGCAGAAGGGACTCCGTCGACCGCAGGGTCGCCATCAACTCCATCGGACCGGTGTGGGACGCCAACGAGGTCTGGCTGATCACGGCGGGCGGGGCCACGTTCGCCGCGTTCCCCGCCTGGTACGCCTCCCTGTTCAGCGGGTTCTACCTGCCGCTGTTCGTCATCCTCATCGCGCTCATCCTGCGCGGTGTGGCGTTCGAGTACCGCGGCAAGCGGGACGACCCCGTCTGGCGGCTGTGGTGGGACCGGGCCATCTTCTTCGGCAGCGCCGCGCCGGCCCTGCTGTGGGGGATCGTCTTCGCCAACGTCGTCCGGGGTGTGGCCATGGACGCCGACCACATCGTCACCGCGTCCCTGGTGGACCTGTTCAACCCGTACGCGCTGCTGGGCGGGCTCACCACCCTGTCGCTCTTCACCCTGCACGGGGCGGTGTTCCTGAGCCTGAAGACCGACGGGCCGGTCCGGGTCCGCGCCCGCGCCGCCGCGCTGCGCACCGCCTGCGTCGCCGTGCCCGCCGCGGCCGCGTTCCTGCTGTGGACCCAGCTCGCCCACGGGCAGGCGTGGACCTGGCCGCTCGTGGCGCTGGCCGCCCTCGCCCTGGTCGGCGGGGTCGCGGCGGCCCGGGCGCGGCGCGAGGGCCTGGCGTTCGGGCTCATGGTGGCCACCATCCTGGCCGCCGTGGTCACCCTGTTCGGGTCGCTGTTCCCGGACGTGCTGCCCTCCACCACCGACCCGGCGTTCAGCCTCACCGTCGAGAACGCCTCCTCGGCGGACTACACGCTCACCATCATGACCTGGGTGGCCGTCGTCTTCCTGCCGCTGGTGCTCCTCTACCAGGGCTGGAGCTACTGGGTGTTCCGCAAGCGGGTCACCGGTGCCACCGTCACCGGCGAGTCCGTGGCCCAGCGCTCCGGCGCCTGATCCGAAGGGCGCGGCCCCCTCCCCCATCGCCCGGGGCGGGGGCCGTGCCCGTATCCGGTGTCCATCGGCGAGACTGGGCACGAACGCCCACCGTCCACCGCCACCCTCAAAGGGGTCCCATTGAAACCGCTCGATCCGCGCCTGGTGCGGACCGCGTCGGCGGTCCGCACCCACCTGGCCGTCTCCGTGCTCAGCGGGGTGGCGATCACCGGGCTGATCCTGGCCCAGGCCTGGCTGCTCGCCCACGTCATCTCGGAGGTGTTCGCCGGGTCGGGGTTCGCCCCCCTGGGGTGGGCGGTCGCCGCCGTCGCCGGCATCGCCCTGGTCCGCGCCCTGCTGTCCTACGCGGCCGAGGCGTCGGCGCTGCACAGCGCCGCCCGCACCAAGTCGATCCTGCGGCGCCGGCTGATCGACCGCGTCACCGGCGACGGGACGGTGTGGACCGCCCAGCGCGGCGAGGACGGGGAGGCGCCCAAGGCCGGGGAGCTGGTCACCCTGGCCACGCGGGGCCTGGACGCGCTCGACGACTACTTCGCCCGCTACCTGCCCCAGCTGGTGCTGGCGGCGATCGTGCCGGTCGCGGTGCTGGCCGTGGTGTTCTGGGCCGACTGGATCTCCGGGGTCGTCATCCTGGTGACGGTGCCGCTCATCCCCGTCTTCATGGCGCTCATCGGCATGCACACGCAGAACCGCACCGAGCGGCAGTGGCGGCTGCTGAGCAGGCTCGGCGGGCACTTCCTGGACGTGGTGGAGGGGCTGCCGACCCTGGCGGTGTTCCGCCGGGCCAAGGCGCAGGCGGCGCTCATCCGGCGGGTCGGCGAGGAGCACCGCAGGGCGACCATGGGGACGCTGCGGATCGCGTTCCTGTCCGCGTTCGCCCTGGAACTGCTGGCCACCCTGGCGGTGGCGCTGGTCGCCGTGGAGGTGGGGCTGCGGCTGCTGGGCGGGTACATGGACTACCAGACCGCCCTGCTGGTGCTGATCCTGGCGCCGGAGGCCTACCTGCCTCTGCGCGAGGTGGGCGCCCGGTTCCACGCGAGCATGGAGGGCGTGGCCGCCGCCGACCAGGTGTTCACCGAGCTGGAGCGGCGCCGGACCGCAGACGGCGGCGCGCCCGCGCCCACCGGGGAGCGGTCCCCGGCGACCGGCGGCGACCTGCGGCTGAGCGGGGTGTCGCTGACCTACCCGGGGCGGGACCTGCCCGCCCTGTCCGGGGTGGACCTGACGGTGCGCTCGGGCGAGCGGGTGCTGCTCACCGGGCCCAGCGGGTCGGGCAAGACCACCCTGCTGTCGCTGCTGCTGCGGATGAACACCCCCTCGGAGGGGCGGGTCGAGGTGCGCGCGCCCGGCGGCGCGTGGGAGCCGCTGGAGTCCGTCCCCGCCGACGACTGGCGGCTGGGGGTGGCCTGGGTGCCCCAGCACCCCTACCTGTTCGACGTTTCGGTGGCCGACAACATCCGGCTGGGCGCCCCCGACACCCCCCTGGAGCGGGTGCGCGAGGCCGCCCGGCTGGCCGAGGCCGACGGGTTCGTGTCCGCGCTGCCCGACGGGTACGACACCCGGCTCGGCGAGCGCGGCGCCCGGCTCTCGGCGGGCCAGCGCCAGCGGATCGCGCTGGCCCGGGCGTTCTGCCGGGACGCCCCGCTGGTGCTGCTGGACGAGCCCACCGCCCACCTGGACCCGGAGAACGCCGCCGCGGTCCGCACCGCCGTGGACCGCCTCCTGCGGGGGCGCACCGCGGTCATCGTCGCCCACGACACCGGCTGGGCCGAGGCCGTCCTCGGCGCCCGGGTCGTGGAACTCCCGCTGCCGGGCCGTGAAGGGGCGCTGAACCGATGAGCACGACCGATACCGCCGACGCCGCGCCCGTGCCCGAGGCGGAGCGCCGCCGCGACCCGCTGCGGCGGATGGTCGCGCTGGCCCGGCCCCGGGCCGGGAGGTTCGCGCTGGGCGTCCTGCTGGGCGCGGTGGCCACCGGCTCCGGTGTGGCGCTGCTGGGGGTGGCCGCGTGGATGCTGGCCACCGCGGCCTCGCACCCGGGGATCACCGCGCTGGGGGTCTCGGTGGTGGCCACCCGGGCGCTGGGCGTCGGCAAGGGGGTGAGCCGGTACCTGGAGCGGCTGGTCACCCACGACGCCGCGTTCCGCACGCTGGCCGAGGTGCGGGTGCGCGTGTACCGCAGGCTCGCCGCCACCGAGCCCTTCGGCCGGTTCCGGTCCGGCGACCTGGTGTCGCGCCTGGTCAACGACACCGAGGCGACCCTGGACCTGCTGGTGCGCGGCCTGACCCCGCCGCTGGTGTCCCTGGTGACCGGCGGGGTCACCGTCCTGGTGGTCACCGCCGTGTACGCGCCGGGCGGAGCGCTGCTGGCCGCGGGCCTGCTGCTGGCGGGGCTGGCGGTGCCCTGGGCGGCCGCCGCGCTGGGCCGGGCCCCGGGGCGGCGCCAGGCGGTGGCGCGCGGGCGGCTGTCGACCTCCCTGGTGGACACCCTGCACGGGGCGCCCGACCTCATCGCCTACGGGGCGATGGACCGCCAGGTGGCCCGCGTGTACGAGGCCGACGAGGAGCTGACCCGGATGGCGCGGCGCGACGCCGCGGTGCTGGGGCTGGGGGCGGGCGCGACGACGCTCATCACCGGGCTGAGCGTCTGGGGCACCCTGTTCCTGGGGGTGCTGGCCGTCGAGGGCGGGGAGCTGGACGCGGTGTCGCTGGCGGTGCTGGTGCTGGTGACCCTGGCTGCGTTCGAGATCGTCGCCCCGCTGCCCGCGGTCGCCGCCCGGCTGGGCGCGATCCGGGAGAGCGGGGCGCGGCTGTTCGGGGTGCTGGACACCCCGGCGGCGGTCGCCCCGGCGGTCCGCACGGGACTGGACCCGGACGGGGACTCCGCGGTCCGGGTCCGCGGGCTGCGGGTGCGCTACACCCCGGACGGGCCGTGGGCCCTGGACGGCGTGGACCTGGACGTCGCGGCGGGCGAGACGGTCGCGGTGGTGGGGCCCAGCGGCGCGGGCAAGAGCACGCTGGCCTCCGTCCTGCTGCGGTTCCGCGACCCCGACGCGGGGCGCGTGGAGCTCGGCGGCGCCGACATCACCGGGTACCCGGCCGACGAGGTGCGCGCCGTGGTCTCCGGGGTGCCGCAGGACCCGCACGTGTTCGCCTCGACCCTGCGCGAGAACCTGAGGCTGGCCCGGCCGGAGGCGTCCGACGACGACCTGTGGGCGGCGCTGCGCCGGGCCCGCCTGGCCGACGACGTCGCGGCGATGCCCGACGGCCTGGACACCCGCGTCGGCACCCACGGCCTGGGATTGAGCGGCGGCATGGTACAGCGCCTGGCGCTGGCCCGCGCCCTGCTGGCCGCGCCCCGCGTGCTGGTGCTGGACGAGCCCACCGCCCACCTGGACCCGGACACCCGCGACGCGGTGGTCGAGGACCTGCTGGCGGCGGCCGAGGGCTACTCGACGCTGCTCATCACCCACGACCTCACCGGGCTGGAGCGGGTCGACCGCATCGTCGTGGTCCGCGACGGCCGCGTCGTGCAGTCCGGCACCCACACCGAGCTGCTGGCCCGCGACGGCTGGTACCGCGACGTGCACCCCGGCCTCTGAGCCGGGCGGCCCCCGCCGCGGAGGCGGGGGCGTCCCGGGGGGACGGGCCGACTGGCAGGCGCGGGCGGGATTGCCCTAATGTTCCAGCGTGGCCATTCCCAATCCCGTTCGTGAAGTCTTCGGCGGAGTCGGCGCGCTGGCGCGCGGCTTCGGCCTGCTGCTGCGCAGACCGCGCCTGTTCCTCCTGGGCGCGCTCCCCGCCCTGATCACGTCGCTGCTCTTCCTCGCGCTGTTCGTGCTCCTGGTGATGAACCTGACCGACCTGGCCGCGTGGGCGACGCCCTTCGCCGACGGCTGGGACGAGGTCTGGCGCAACCTGCTCCGCGGCGCCGTCGCCGTCGGCGCCCTGGCCGGGACGGTCCTGCTGATGGTGGTCTCGTTCACCACCATCACGCTGGCCCTGGGCGCGCCGATCTACGACAAGATCACCGACCTGGTCGAGCAGGAGCTGGGCAACGCCCCCGCCGAGTCCGACGAGTCGGTCTGGTCGTCGCTGGGCCGGGCGGTGCGCCAGTCCCTGGTGATCATCCTCGCCTCGCTGCTGGTGACGGTCCTGGTGTTCGCCATCGGGTTCGTCCCGCTGGCCGGCCCGGTCGTCGGCTCGGTGCTGGCCGCCCTGCTGGGCGGCTGGCTGCTGGGCATCGAACTGGTGGCGGGCTCGTTCGACCGCCGCGGGTTCCTCACCATCAAGGAGCGCCGCAAGTGGATGGGCACCCGGCGGCTGCGGGTGCTGGGGTTCACGGTCCCCACCTACCTGCTGCTGGCGATCCCGTTCCTGGCGGTCGTGGTGTTCCCGGCCGCGACGGCGGGCGGCACCATCCTGGCCCGGCAGCTGCTGGGCGTGCCCGACGCGCCCAAGGGCGTCGCTCCCCCGCCCGGGCGGCCGCCCGTCCCCCCGCCCCCGTACAGCCGGCCGCCGGTCGCCCCGCCGCCCGGGCACCCGCAGGGACCGCCCCCGCACCCCGGGGCCTGAGAACGCGAAGAGGACACGAAAAGGGGGGCGGCCCGAGCGGGCCGCCCCCCTTTCCCGTACGTACCGGTTCGCGTCAGCGCAGGCCGGGCGAGCGCCGCAGCGCCGTCGTGATCATCCGGTCGACCAGCGCCGCGTAGTCCAGCCCGGTGGCCGCCCACATCTGCGGGAACGCCGACGCCGGGGTGAACCCGGGCATCGTGTTCAGCTCGTTGACGAGGACCTCGCCGTCCTCGGTGTAGAAGAAGTCCACCCGGGCCAGCCCCTCGCAGCCCATCGCCTCGAACACCTCGGCGGCCAGCCCGCGCAGCCGCGCCGTGACGTCCTCGGGGATCTCCGCCGGGATGGTCAGCCCGCTGCTGGACAGGTACTTGGCCTCGAAGTCGTAGAAGTCGAAGCCCTCCGCCACGTGCACCTCGGCCGGGAAGGACACGTCGGGGACGCCCCCGTCCTCGGCCTCCAGCACGCCGCACTCGATCTCGCGCCCGACGACCTGGGCCTCGACCAGCACCTTGGGGTCGTGCTCGCGCGCCGCCTCGACGGCCGCGACCACCGCGTCGGCGTCGGAGGAGTCCCGCACCTTGCTGATGCCCACGCTGCTGCCCGCCCGGGCGGGCTTGACGAACACCGTCTCCCCCAGCTCGGCGATGTCGTCCAGGACCTTCTTGCGCTCGGTGCGCCAGCGCCGGTCGGTGATGGCCACGTAGTCGCTGGTGGGGATCCCGTTGCCGGTGAGGATGGCCTTCATGAACACCTTGTCCATGGCGGCGGCGCTGGAGAACACCCCGGCGCCCGCGTAGCGCACGCCCATCATCTCGAACAGCCCCTGGATGGTGCCGTCCTCGCCGAAGGGGCCGTGCAGCAGCGGCAGCACCACGTCCACCTCGGCCAGCCGGGAGGGCCCGTCCGCGGGGTCCACCACCATCAGCTGCCCGGCGGCGTCGAACGGCAGGGCCAGGTCCTTGCCGCCCTCCTCCGCCACGGTCGGCAGGGCCTTGGTGCCCTCCTCGATGCGCAGGAGCTCCGGGTCGCCGGAGGTCAGCACCCAGTTGCCGGTCTTGGTGATGCCGACCGGCACGACCTCGTAGCGGTCGTGGTCGATCACCGACAGGACGCTGCCCGCGGTGACGCAGGAGATCTCGTGTTCGGAACTGCGACCGCCGAAGACGACGGCGACCCGGATCCTTCGCTGCTCGGACGACATGGTGCTGACCCTTTGTACTCGTTGCCGGAAGGGGCCGGGGTTCTCCCGGCCCGCTGTGTGTCAGTTGCCCCCGAGGGCCGCCAGGGCGTCCCCGATGAGGTCCTGAGGGTCCTCCAGGCCGATGGAGAACCGCACCGCACCAGGTGAGATGCCGGCGGCCGCCAGTTCGACGTCGTTCATGTTCCGGTGCGACGTGGAGGCGACGTGACCGGCGAGGGTGTGGGTGCCGCCCAGGGACGCGGCGATGGTGGCGACCTTCAGGCGGTCGGCGAAGGCCATCCCCGCCTCCCAGCCGCCGCGCGGGTGGACGGTGACGACGGCCCCGTACCGCCCGGGGTCGAACAGCTTGGCCGCCAGCCCCGCCTGCGGGTGCGAGTCCAGGGACGGGTGGTCGACCCGCTCCACCAGCGGGTGCTCGGCGAGCGCGGCGGCGAACGCCGCGGCGGTCTCGCACTGGCGCTGCACCCGCAGCGGCAGCGTCTCCAGGCCCCGGTGCAGCAGGTACGCCTCGTCGGGGGCCAGGCAGGGCCCCAGGTCGATCCGGGCCGACCGGATCCGGTCGATGAAGGAGGGCGCGGCGACGGCCACGCCGCCGGTGGTGTCGCTGTGTCCGCCGATGTACTTGGTGGCCGAGTGCACCACGATGTCGGCCCCGTACTCCAGGGGCCGGCACACCGCCGGGGAGGCGAACGTGGAGTCCACCACCAGGGCGGCCCCGGCCTCCCGGGCGATCTGGGCGAGCCCGGGCAGGTCGGAGACGGTCATGGTGGGGTTGGACAGGGTCTCGGTGAACAGCACCGCCGTGCCCGGCCGCACGGCCTCGCGCACCGCGTCCAGGTCGGTGATGTCCACGAAGTCGGTCCGCACCCCGAACCGGCGCAGCAGCCGGTCCAGCAGCGAGTAGGTGTTGCCGTAGATGGACCGCGCCGCGACCACGTGCGAGCCGGCCTCGGTGAGCGCCATGAACACGGTGCTCAGCGCGCCCATCCCGGAGGCGAACGCCTGGCCGCGCACCCGGTCGGGCAGGCCCGCGCCCTCCAGGGCCGCGACCGCCTCGGCGAAGGCGTCGACGGTGGGGCTGTCGATGCGGGCGTAGGAGTAGCCCTGCTGCGCCCCGGACAGCACGTCCGCGTAGTCCTGGGAGGTGTCGAAGGCGTAGGTGGTCGCCCGGTGGACCGGCATCCGCATGGGACGCTCGGCGGGGACGGCCGCGGGCGGCGGGGAGACCGCCCGGGTGTGCTCGCCCCCGGCCGCGGGTGTGTACGACATCGCTGCTCGCTCTCAGACCCCGTAGCGCTCGGGTTTGGCACTGCGCGCCATGAAGGCGACGAGCGCCTCCGCGGGGCTCAGGTCGTGGTGCATCATCTTGACGACGGCCTCGGTGATCGGCAGGTCGACCCCGCGGGCCCAGCCCAGTTCCAGGACCGACTCCGAGGACTTGACCCCCTCCGCGGTCTGCCGGGTCTCGGCGATGACCTGCTCCAGGGTCTTGCCCTTGCCCAGTTTCTCACCGAAGGTCCGGTTCCGCGACAGCGGCGACGAGCATGTCGCGACGAGGTCGCCCATTCCGGCCAGTCCGGACAGGGTGTGCTCGTCGGCGCCCAGGGCCACCGCCAGGCGTGTCGTCTCGGCCAGGCCGCGGGTGATGAGCGACGCCTTGGTGTTGTCGCCGAAGCCCATGCCCTCGGCCACGCCCACGGCCAGCGCGATCACGTTCTTCATGGCGCCGCCGATCTCCACGCCCACCAGGTCGGTGCTGGTGTAGGGGCGGAAGTACGGGGCCTTGAACAGCGCCTGGAGGCGGACGGCCGTCTCCTCGTGCGGGCAGGCGACCACGGCGGTGGCGGGCTGGCGCTCGGCGATCTCCCGGGCCAGGTTGGGGCCCGAGACCACGGCGATGCGCTCGGCGGGCAGCTCCAGCACCTCCGCGATGATCTGCGAGGCGGTCAGGTGGGTGCCCAGCTCCACGCCCTTCATGAGGCTGACGACCACGGCGTCCTCGCGCAGGTACCCGCGCCACTGCGCCAGGTTGTCCCGCAGCGACTGGGTCGGCACCGCCATCACGACGACCCCGGCCTCCGCCAGCGCCTTGGCGGCGTCGGTGGTGGCGGTCAGCCGCGGGTTGAGCGTGAGCCCCGGCAGGTAGTCGGGATTCTGGGAGGTCCGGTTGACGGCGTCGACCACCTCGGCCCGCCGCCCCCACAGGACGACCTCCGCGGCGGGGGCGGACGGGTCCTGGGACAGGGTGTGGGCGGCGGCGTCCGCGATGACGTTCGCGAACACGGTGCCCCACGACCCGGAGCCCAGGACGGCGATCCGCGCGCTGTCGTTGCCCGTCGCCGTCACTCCGCCGCACCCTTCGTCGTGTCGTCGCCGCCGGCGTCCCCGGCCCTCTTCTTCTCGGCCTCCTCCAGACGCGCGCGCTTGAGGTCGTAGCGCACCGCCGGCGGCTGCTCGCCGCGGATCTTCGCCTGGAGGGCGGTGATGTCGTCCATGATCGCGTCGGTGGCCTCCTTGAGGACCGTCGCGGTCAGCGGCCGCCCCCGGAAGCGGTCCAGGTCGACCGGGGGGCCGGCCAGGAACTCCAGGCGCTTGCGCGGGAACAGCCTCGGCTTCTTGGAGCCGTAGGGCAGGATGTTCTGCTCGCCCCAGTGGGCCACCGGGACGACGGGGACGCCGGTGGTCAGGGCCAGCCGGGCGACACCCGTCTTGGCACTCATCGGCCACAGGTCCGGGTCCCGGGTGCAGGTGCCCTCGGGGTAGAAGATCACCGACGAGCCGTCCCGGGTGAGCGCCAGCTCGGCCTCCTTGAGGGCCTTGACGGCGTCGGTGGTCCCGCGCTTGACCGGGATCTGCCCCGTGCTCTTGGCGACCGACCGCACCACGGGGATCTTCATGACCCCGTCCTTCATCGTGAAGGTGGGCCAGCGGCGGGCCCCGATGTAGAGGAAGTGCGCCACCGTCAGCGGGTCCGTCAGCGACAGGTGGTTGGTCGCGATGATCACGCCGCCCTGGGCCGGAACGTTCTCGGTGCCCTTCCAGTCCGGCTTGGTGAAGAACCACAGGACGAAGCGGACGATGCGGGAGACGACCGCCTTCACCCACCGCGATTCTCGTTGCTTGGCCTTGGCCACGGGACTCCTCATTCCATCGCTCCCGGGTCCCTAACGGACCTCGAAGCACAATCGGTTCAGTCTAGGACGCTCCCGGCCCCACTCCCGCTCCGCAAGGGCAGGTCACGGTGCCGGAACGTCTCCGGGCCCGGCCGCCGCCCGGCCCCGCCCCCGTGAAGCCCTACCCTCGTCACTGTCGTGGCCGTACGAGCGTCCCGGGGGAGAGCGTGGCCGGCGTCGGAGAGCGGGAGGGGGTCGCGGGCCCCGGGGTGCGCTGGTCCCTGGTCATCCCAGTCAAGCACCTCGGGCTCGCCAAGTCGCGCCTGGCCCCGGCCCTGGGCCCCCGGCGCGAGGAGCTGGCCCTGGCGTTCGCCTGCGACACGGTGGCCGCCGCGCTCGCCTGTGCGGCGGTGGCGGAGGTGTTCGCGGTCACCGAGGACCCGAGGGCGGGGGCGGAGCTGGCGGCGCTGGGGGCGGCGGTGGTGACCGGGGAGCCGGGCACCGGCCTCAACCCGGCGCTGGAGCACGGGGCGCGCGCGGCGCGGCTGCGGGCGCCGGGGGCGGGCGTGTGCGCGCTGTCGGCGGACCTGCCCGCGCTGCGCCCGGCGGAGCTGGGCCGTGTGCTGGCGGCCGCGGCCGGGCACGGCCGCTCGTTCCTGGCCGACGCCCCCGGGGTGGGGACGACCCTGTTCGCGGCGTCGCCGGGGCACCGGTTCTCCCCCGCCTTCGAGGGCGCCTCGCGCGAGCGGCACCTGGCCGCCGGCGCGGTGGAGCTGCCGCTCCCAGACGTGGAATCGGTGCGCCGGGACGTGGACACCCCCGCCGACCTGGCGGCGGCGCTGGGGCTGGGTGTGGGCCCGCGCACGCGGTCGCTGGCCGCCGCGCTGCTCCAGCCCGGCCCCGGGGCCCCCTGACGGGCGCCCGCCCGCCCCGGACCCCGGACACGACTCCGCCCGGGTCCGTGCGGACCCGGGCGGAGCGCGGTCACGGTCGGATCGACCGTGCCTACTTCTTGTCCCCGTTGACGAGTGCCTTGAAGTCGGCGCCGGCCCGGAACTTCGGAACGAAGCTCGCGGGAACGTCGATGGTGGCGCCGGTGGCGGGGTTGCGAGCGGTGCGCGCGGCCCGCTCGGCCTTCTCGAAAACACCGAAGCCGGTGATGGCGACCTTGTCGCCCGACGCCACGGTGGCCTGAATGGTCTCAAGCACAGCGTTGACCGCTTCGGTCGCGGTCTTCTTGTCTCCGAGTCGGTCGGAGATCGCGTCGATCAGGTCACGCTTGTTCATAAGGTTCCTCCGGTTCCCCCTTGCTCGCACGAAATTAGGGGACACAGAGGCCCTTGCACAAATACAAACGCCTGCGGTTAGGGCGTGTCGGGGCCGGTCCGACCTGCGCGGTCACTCTCCGGGACGGCTTCGCCGTGCACTCGGAGGCATCCCGACGGGTCCCTTTTGCCCCTCTCTGTGATCCTCAAATGCCTATGTATAACCGGATTCCGGGCGAGCGGTGGACCCTGTTCACGGATACGGGGAGCACCACAGTTCGGTCACGCCAAGTAAAGGTAAAATATTTGGGGGCCGGCGGGTGCGCTGCGTCACACAGCCCCGCCGACCCCCGTCCCGTAAGGGGTTCGGACCGCTACAGGGTCACCGGCAGCCACGGCTTGCGCCGCTCCTCGAACTCCGCGATCGCGTCCGTGTGACGCAGAGTCAGCCCGATGTCGTCCAGGCCCTCCAGGAGCCGCCAGCGGGTGTAGTCGTCCAGCTCGAACGCCTCCTGCACGCCGGCCCCGGGAGCGCGCACCTCGCGCTCCACCAGGTCCACGGTGATCTCGGTGGCCGGGTCGGCCTCGACGGCCTTCCAGAGCCGCTCGATGACCTCCTGCGGCAGCAGCACGGTCAGCAGGCCGCCCTTGAGGGAGTTGCCGCGGAAGATGTCGGCGAACCGGGAGGACAGCACGGTCTTGAAGCCGTAGTCCTGCAGCGCCCACACGGCGTGCTCGCGGGACGAGCCGGTGCCGAAGTCGGGCCCGGCCACCAGCACGGACGCGCCCTGGTACTCGGGGCGGTTGAGGACGAAGTCGGGGTCCTCTCGCCACTCGGCGAACAGGCCGTCCTCGAACCCGGTGCGGCTGACCCGCTTGAGGTAGACGGCGGGGATGATCTGGTCGGTGTCGACGTTGCTCGCGCGCAGCGGCACGGCCCGACCGGTGTGGACGTTGAACTTCTCCATGGCAGGTCTCCTCCTGTCGTGGTCGGGCGCGGCTACAGGTCGGCCAGGTCGGCGGGCGAGGACAGGGTTCCGCGCACCGCGGTGGCGGCGGCGACCTGCGGCGACACCAGGTGGGTGCGGCCGCCCTTGCCCTGGCGCCCCTCGAAGTTGCGGTTGGAGGTGGAGGCGCTGCGCTCGCCGGGCTTGAGCTGGTCGGGGTTCATGCCCAGGCACATGGAGCAGCCGGCCTCGCGCCACTCGGCCCCGGCCTCCTCGAAGACCGCGCCCAGGCCCTCGGCGTTGGCCTGCTCCTTGACCCGCATGGAGCCGGGGACGACCAGCATCCGGACGCCCTCGGCGACCTTGCGGCCCCTGATGATCTCGGCGGCGGTGCGCAGGTCCTCGATGCGGCCGTTGGTGCACGAGCCCAGGAAGACGGTGTCCACCCGCACCTCGCGCATCGGGGTCCCGGCCTCCAGGCCCATGTAGGCCAGGGCCTTCTCGGCGGCGGCGCGCTCGGAGGGGTCGTCGTAGGAGGCGGGGTCGGGCACCGCGGCGTCCAGCGGGACGCCCTGGCCCGGGTTGGTGCCCCAGGTGACGAACGGGCTGAGCTCGTCGGCGTCCAGCACCACCTCGGCGTCGAAGACCGCGCCCTCGTCGGTGCGCAGGGTCTTCCAGTGCTCGACGGCGGCCTCGAAGTCGGCGCCCTGCGGGGCGTGCGGGCGGCCCTCGATGTAGTCGAACGTGGTCTGGTCGGGCGCGATCATCCCGGCCCGGGCGCCCGCCTCGATGGACATGTTGCACACGGTCATGCGGGCCTCCATCGAGAGGGCCTCGATGGCCTCGCCCCGGTACTCCAGGACGTAGCCCTGGCCGCCGCCGGTGCCGATCTTGGCGATGACCGCCAGGATGATGTCCTTGGCGGACACGCCCGGCCTGAGCTTCCCGTTGACCGTGACGGCCATGGTCTTGAACGGGGCCATGGGCAGGGTCTGGGTGGCCAGCACGTGCTCGACCTGGCTGGTGCCGATGCCGAAGGCCAGCGCGCCGAACGCGCCATGGGTGCTGGTGTGGCTGTCGCCGCAGACGATGGTCATGCCGGGCTGGGTCAGGCCGAGCTGGGGGCCGACCACGTGCACGACGCCCTGCTCGATGTCGCCCATGGGGTGCAGGCGGACGCCGAAGTCGGAGCAGTTCTTGCGCAGCGTCTCGACCTGCTTGCGGGAGACCGGGTCCGCGATGGGGGCCAGCAGGTCCATGGTGGGGACGTTGTGGTCCTCGGTCGCGATGGTCAGGTCCGGGCGGCGCACCGAGCGGCCCGCCAGCCGCAGGCCCTCGAAGGCCTGGGGGCTGGTCACCTCGTGGACGAGGTGGAGGTCGATGTAGAGCAGGTCCGGCTCGCCCTCGGCACGCCGGACGACGTGCTCCTCCCAGACCTTCTCGGCCATCGTGCGTGCCATGGGCGATCGCCTCTCTCGTTCGTTCCGTGCGCGGACTCTGACTTGCATTCCATATTTCGAGACGGCAATATCAAGTCATGGACAACTCTAGCTCATCCAGCGGCGTCGGAGTACTCGACAAGACGATGTCCGTCCTGGACGCCCTGGAATCCGGACCGGCCTCCCTGGCCCAGCTGGTCCAGATCACCGGCCTGGCCCGGCCCACGGCCCACCGGCTGGCGGTCGCCCTGGAGCGGCACCGCATGGTCTCCCGGGACAGCCAGGGGCGCTTCGTGCTGGGCCCGCGCCTGGGTGAGCTGTCGATCGCCACCGGGGAGGACCGCCTGCTGGCCGTGGCCGCGCCGGTCCTGGTGCAGCTGCGCGACCTCACCGGGGAGAGCGCCCAGCTCTACCGCCGCCAGGGCGACGTGCGCGTGTGCGTGGCCGCCTCCGAGCGCACCAGCGGCCTGCGCGACACCGTGCCGGTCGGCAGCGAGCTGCCCATGAACGCCGGCTCCGCGGCGCAGGTGCTGCTGGCCTGGGAGGACCCGGACCGCATCCGCCGCTCCCTGGTGGGCGCCCGCTTCACCGCGGCCAGCCTGGCCCAGGTCCGCCGCCGCCGCTGGGCCCAGAGCGTGGCCGAGCGCGAGCAGGGCGTCGCCTCGGTGTCGGCGCCGGTGTCCGGGCCGGGCGGGCGCGTGATCGCCGCGGTCTCGGTGTCGGGCCCGATCGAGCGCCTGACCCGCTCGCCGGGGCGCATCCACTCCCAGGCGATCCTGTCCGCCGCCGAGAAGATCAGCGAGTCCCTGCACAGCGTCGAGGCCCACTGACCCGCACCCCGCCACACTTCCCCGCGGCCGCACGCCCCACGGCCGCCACAGCGCGCACGACCCCGTCCGGCCACCGCCGGCGGGGTCTTCCGCGTCCGGGCCCGGGGCCGCCCGTGGACGCTTACTGACGGGTTGTCTAACATGACGCGAAGTCTCACACGAGCACGTCCGGGACCCCGCCCCCCGAGGAGAGCCGAGTGCACCAGTACGTCACCGCCCCCGACGGCCAGCGACTGGCCGTCCGCGCCACCGGCCCCGCCGACCGCCCCGTCCTACTGCTCGTCCACGGCTACCCCGACAACTCCTCGGTGTGGGACGCCCTGGTCGAGGAACTGGCCGGGGAGTACCGGATCGCCGCCTACGACGTGCGCGGCGCCGGGCGCTCCACCGCCCCCGACACCCGCGCCGGCTACCGCCTGGACCGGCTGGCCGCGGACGTCGCCGCCGTCGCCGACGCCGTCGGCGCGGGCCGGCCGGTCCACCTGGTCGGCCACGACTGGGGGTCCATCCAGAGCTGGCACGCCGTCACCGAGCCCCGGTACGCGGACCGGTTCGCCTCCTACACCTCGATCTCCGGACCGGACCTGGACCACGCCGGGCACTGGTTCCGATCGGCCCCCGACGGCCTGCGCGCCGTCCTGCGCCAGGCCGTGCGCTCCGGCTACATCGGGTTCTTCCACACCCCGCTGGTCCCGGAGCTGTTCTGGCTGACCGGGCTGGGCGGGGCGGCGCTGGCCGGGCTGGAGCGGGCCGACGGCGGGCCGGTGCGCCCCGCCCGCCGCGCCACCCGCGACTACGTCAACGGCCTGGCGCTGTACCGGGCCAACATGGCCCCCCGGCTCACCCGCCCGGCCGAGCGCCGCACCGCGGTCCCGGTCCAGGTGCTGGCGCCCACCCGCGACGCGTTCATGGTCGGCCCGCTCCAGTCCAACGCCGGCCGCTGGGTCGACGACCTGCGCTTCCACCGCTTCCACGGCGGCCACTGGTCGCTGCGCTCGCGCCCGGCGGCGATCGCCGGCCGGCTGCGCTCCTTCGTCGCGGAGGTGGAGTCCGGAGCGCCCCGGCCCCGCCGGTCCCCCGGGTCCGCCCGCCGCCACGGCGGCGCCTTCGCCGGACAGCTCGCGGTGGTCACCGGGGCGGGCGGCGGCGTCGGCCGGGCCCTGAGCCTGGAACTGGCCGAACGCGGCGCCCGGGTGGTCGCCGTGGACGCCGACGGCCCCGCCGCCGAGCGCACCGCCGAACTGTGCGCCCGGCTCACCCCCGGCGCCGTCCCCCGGCGGGTGGACGTCGCCGACGCCTCGGCCGTCCACGGGCTCGCCGCCCGGCTGCGCGAGGAGTCCGGGGTGCCGGACCTGGTCGTCAACAACGCCGGGACCGTGCCCGCCGGGCCCCTGCTCCGCATCCCGGACGCCGACCTGGAACGCCTGGTCGACGCCGGCCTGCGGGGCGTGGTCCACGGCTGCCGCGCCTTCGGCCCGGTGATGGCCGGGGCCGGGGGCGGCGGCCTCATCGTCAACACCCTCTCCGCCGCCGGCCCGGCCCCGCGCGCGCACGGGGCGTACCCGGCCTCCAGGGCCGCCGTACTGGCGCTCAGCCGCTCCCTGCGCCGCGAACTGGCCGCCTCCGGCGTCGGCGTCACCGCGGTCCTCCCCGGCCCCGTGGGCGCCGGGGCCGCCGCCCGCCCGTACCGCCGCCGCGGCCTCACCCCGGAGGAGGCGGCCCGCCGCATCGCCGACGCCGTCGCGGACGCCCCGGAGTGCCGGTGACCGCCGCGGCCGCCGGTGTCGGTGGTCGCCGGTAGGTTCGGGAGAAGGGATAGAGGAACTTTCGGGAGGTCGTCACCACGGTGGTGTCCCACAGGACCGACCGTCACCGGGCGCGGGTGGCGGGTTCGGAGCCCACGGCGGACCGGCCGGGGCCGGGGCGGCGGCCCCGCCGCATGGCGCCGCACGAACGCCGGGAGGACCTGATCCGGACGGCGCTGGGCGTCTTCGCGCTGCGCCCACCCGGAGAGGTCACCCCGGAGGACATCGCCGAGGCCGCGGACGTGTCCCGCGCGCTGGTGTACCGCTACTTCCCGAACATGGCGCGATTGCGCCGCGAGGCCCTGGAACAGGCCATGTCCGAGCTGCTGGAACGGCTGGTGCCGCCCGCGGGCCTGCCGCCGCGGGAGCAGCTGCGGGGCTCCCTGGTCCGGTTCGTCGAGTTCGCCGACTCCTACTCCCCCGCCTACGTCGCGCTGCTGCGCGGCGGCTCGGTGATCGCCACCGAGGAGACCGAGGCGGAGATCGACCGGGTGCGCACGGGGGTGCTGGAGCTCCTCCTGGACCGCGTCGGCCCGCGACCGCCCTCCCCGCCGGTGCTGATGGCGCTGCGCTGCTGGATCTCGGTGGTGGAGACCGCGGTGATGCTGTGGCTCCGGGAGCGCGGGCGGACCGCGGAGGAGCTGGCCGACTGGCTGCTGGACCAGCTGGTCGCGATGGTGCTGGCCGCCGGGGCGCCGGAGGAGGGGCTGAGCGCCCTGACCTCCCGGGGCTGACCCCGGGAGGCCGGGCCTCCGGGAACGACGAAGGCCCCGCCCTGGTGGGCGGGGCCTTCGTGCTGGTACCCCCGAGCGGATTCGAACCGCCGTTACCGCCTTGAGAGGGCGGCGTCCTAGGCCACTAGACGACGGGGGCCTGAACTGCTGGTGCAGTGGTCGGCGTGACCACCGACCCTACGATACCCGGTCGAACCGGACACCGGTGACGAACACCGGCCAGAAAGAAGCCCCTCACGATGGTGGGAGGCGCTCCCTGTGGTACCCCCGAGCGGATTCGAACCGCCGTTACCGCCTTGAGAGGGCGGCGTCCTAGGCCACTAGACGACGGGGGCGCGTGCCGGGCCCTTCGGACCCGATAGCCCGAGCTCTCACTCGGACCGCGCTGGGGTACCAGGACTCGAACCTAGACTAACTGAACCAGAATCAGTCGTGCTGCCGATTACACCATACCCCAGTGCTCTGGGAGGACCCGGTCCGCTTTTCCGCTTTCCCTGTCCCCCTCGGCGACGTGGATAACTCTAGCGGAACTTCAGAGTGCTCGCGAACCGAAAACGGGGTGGGGGGTCCGTGACCCCGACCACCCCGTTGGGCGCCCCTCTGAGCAGCGGATCCTCTGCTCCGGTGAACGCTAGGACTGCTCGGCGGGTCCCTGGGCGCGCAGCTTCTCCAGGGCCGCGCCCAGCCGCGCCAGGACGCGCTCGCGGCCCAGCAGCTCCAGGGACTCGAACAGCGGCAGGCCGACCGTGCGGCCGGTCACCGCGACGCGCACGGGCGCCTGGGCCTTGCCGAGCTTGAGGCCCAGGCCGGCGCCGGTCTCCTCGGTGGCGGTCTTGAGCGCCTCGGCGTTCCACTCCAGGGACGGGTCGGCGAAGCGCTCCAGGGAGGCGGCGAGCATCTCCTCGCCCACACCCGGCTTCATCGCCTTGGCCCAGCTCTTCTCGTCCTCTACCGGCTCGGCGAGGAACAGGAAGTCGACGTTGGGCACGATCTCCGACAGCACCGCGACCCGGCTCTGGGCCAGCGGCGCGACCGCCCGGAACACCTCCGGGTCGAAGTCGGCGGCCGCCCACGGGGTGTCCTCGCCGGTCACCCAGGGGGCGCAGCGCTCGACGAACTCGTCCACGCCCAGCGCCCGGATGTACTCGCCGTTGAAGGCGCGCAGCTTCTTCTCGTCGAAGAACGCGCTGGAGCTGTTGACGTCCTCGATGCGGAACAGCGGCACCATCTCCGACCACGGCATGATCTCGCGGTCGTCGCCCGGCCCCCAGCCCAGCAGCATCAGGTAGTTGACCATCGCCTCCGCCAGGTAGCCCTCCTCCTGGTAGGACTCCAGGGCGACCTTGTCGCGGCGCTTGGACAGCTTCTTGCGCTGCTCGTTGACGATGACGGGCAGGTGCGCCCACACCGGCGGGGTGTGGCCCAGCGCCTCCCACAGCAGCTGCTGCTTGGGGGTGTTGGACAGGTGCTCCTCGCCGCGGACGACCTGGGTGATGCCCATCTCGACGTCGTCGACCACGTTGGCCAGCACGAACAGCGGGGAGCCGTCGGCCCGGGCGATCACGAAGTCCTCGATGGCCGAGTGGGCGAACTCCACCCGGCCGCGGATCCGGTCGTCCACGACCGTGGGACCGCCGTCGGGCACGCGGAACCGCAGCGCCCGGCCGGGGCCGGCCTCCAGGCCGCGGTCGCGGCAGAAGCCGTCGTAGCCCAGGTTGGGGTTGTCGCGGCGGGCCTCCAGCTGCTCGCGGGTGCAGTCGCAGTAGTAGGCGCGGCCGTTCTTGTACAGTTCCTGCGCCGCCTCGCGGTGCTTGTCGGCGTAGGCGGACTGGAAGTAGGGCCCCTCGAAGTGGGGGTCGTCCTCCCCGATGCCCAGCCAGGCCAGGGCCCTGATGATGCCCTCGGTCCATTCCGGGCGGTTGCGCGCGGCGTCGGTGTCCTCGATGCGCAGCACCATGCGCCCCTCGGGCTGCTGCTGTGCCAGAGCCCAGTTGAAGAGCGCGGAGCGGGCGCCGCCGACGTGGAACATGCCCGTAGGGGACGGGGCGAAGCGGGTACGAATCGAAGTCTCGGTCACGCCTTCCAGGGTAGGGCCGAACGGACCGCGCGGGCCCCGCCCGGCCGTTCCCGGCGTGCTCAGGAGGGTTCGGGGAGCGGCCGGGGGTAGGGCCCGCCCACCCCGTAGGCCTCGGAGAGGGCGTCGGCGAAGGCCGCCGCGATCTTGATCTCGCCCCGCGCGTTGGGGTGGGTGCCGTCGTAGGTGTCGGCCTTCACGTCCCACTCCTCGCGCTCGGCGATGTCGACGCTGATCACCGGGGAGCGCTCGGTGGACAGCTCCCCGGCCAGGTCCCGGATGAGGACGTTGTAGGAGTACGTGCGCAGCGCGAACCCGGGGTCGTTGTCGGCGTAGGCGATGGGCAGCGCCTCGGCCAGGACGATCCTCACGTCGGGGTTGCCCTCGCGGGCGCCCTCGATGTACCGGCGCAGCCGCTGCTCCATCTCCTCCATCCCGATCGGCCACAACAGGTCGTTGACGCCGATGAGGGTGCACAGCACGTCCGGCTCGTAGCGGCGCACCTCCTCCTCGATGCTGGCGGAGGCGTCGCGCAGGGTGCGGCCCCACACGGCGTTGTGGTCCTGGTCGAAGTCGGGGTCGCGGTACTCGCCGGTGCCGGCGTCCCCGTCGGCGCCCGGCCAGCCGTGGCCGGCGGGCTCCGTGGGGCTCCCGGAGTCCTCGGGCTCCGCCCCGGCGGCCCCGTCGGCGCGCCGCTCGTCGGCGGGCCCGTCCGCGGTGGGCCCGTCGGAGGGCGAGTCCCCGTCGGAGGGCCGGGCCTCGTCGGTGGGCACCGGGATGATCATGTCGGTGGTGGCCGGGTCGGTGTAGGGGCCGACGAAGTCGAGCCCCTCCACGGCGGGCTCCAGGTGGTTCCACAGGTGGTAGCGCCACGTCCGGTCGCCGTTGGCGCCCTGGGTCATGGAGTCTCCGGAGAGCATGACGCGCAGTGATCCGCTCATGGGTGTTCCAGCCTCCGCTCGGGGGTCGGTTCCGCGGTCGTCGGTGCGTGTCACCCACAGGTAGCCGCCGCCGGCGACCAGGGCCAGCGCGACGAGACCGGCCAGGACCAGGGTGCCGGTGCGTCGGGACGGGAGGATGGCCACTTCGGAGCCCTTCCGGTGAGGCGTCGGGCGGCGGCCGGGGCCGCCGCCCGGGGACGGTGCGGCCCGGCCGGGTCGCGGCCGGGCCGGAGGCCTTCAGTCCCGGGCGACGACCCGGTTGCTGATCGTGCCCAGCCGCTCCACCGTCACCGAGACCTCCTGGCCGACCCGCACCGGGCCGACGCCGGCGGGTGTGCCGGTGAGGAGGACGTCGCCGGGGAGCAGCGTCATGAATGAGGTGACGTAGGAGATCATGCCCGGGATGTCGTGGATGAACTGTGATGTTCGTCCACTCTGCCGGACCTCGCCGTCCACGGTGGTGGTGACCGCCAGGTCCTGCGCCTCGTCGATGCTCAGCCCGGTGGTGATCCACGGGCCGATCGGGCAGAAGGAGTCGAACCCCTTGGCCCGGGTCCACTGCTTGTCCTTCTGCTGCAGGTCGCGGGCGGTGACGTCGTTGGCGACGGTGTACCCGAAGATGACGTCGGCGGCCCGCTCCCGGGGCACCTCGCGGCAGGGCCGGGAGATGACGATGGCCAGCTCGCCCTCGAAGTCGACCCGCTCGGAGACCGCCGGGTGGAAGATCGGGTCCGTGGGCCCGGCCACTGCTGTGGACGGCTTGAGGAAGACCACGGGCTCCTCCGTGGTCTCGCCCGTGATGTCCTGCATCTCCGCGACGTGGTCGGCGTAGTTCTTGCCGATGCAGACCACCTTGGTGGGCAGGACCGGCGACAACAGGCGGACGTCGGCGAGCTTGGCCCTCTCCCCGGTCAGCTTGATGTCGCCGAGCAGCGGGTGCCCGTTGAGCCTGGCGACGTACTCGTCGCCGCTGTCGGTATCGGTCTCCACGAGGCCGAACCCGACCTCGTCACCGGCCGCGAACCGTGCGATGCGCACTGCTTGTCCTCCCAGATCGACACGTTTGCGCTTGCAGGTTATCCGCGCCCGCCCCCGACGGCACGACGGCGGTGCCGCACCTCCGGCTTGGCCCTCCCCACGGCCGCGGTCATGGCATGCTGGGGTCCGTCGTCCGTTACTGAGAGGTGCCCCGTGCCCACGTCCGCTCCGTCCCCGCGGGGCCGTCGCCGCCGGCCCCGCCGGTACTCGGCGGGTCTCGCCCTCGGCCTGTGCCTGGTCTCGGGCGCCTCCGCCGTGCTGATGGTCAGCGTGCCGCCGCCGTTGCAGGACTCGGGCACCCCCGCGGGCTCCTCCGGGCCGGTGGGCGACGGGGCGCCCGGCGCGGCCGGGACCCCGCCGGAGGCCAGTGCCGACGGGCGGTCCGAGGAGGCGGCCGCCCCGGCGTCCCCCTCCCCCTCTCCCTCCGAGGAGGAGAAGGAGGAGGACGAGCCGGTGCTGCTGCGCTCGGTCGTGGAGGAGGTCGACACCGCCGACGGCGAGTTCTCCGTGATGGAGGGCGAGGGCGACGTCATGGGCGAGGGGCCGGTGACGACGTTCGCGGTGGAGGTCGAGAAGGGCCTGCCCGGCGAGGCCGAGGACTTCGCCGAGGCCGTCGAGCTGATCCTGGGCGACCCGCGCAGCTGGGGCGACGACGGGAAGCGGTCGATGCAGCGGGTGGACGGCGACGACGCCGACATCCGGGTGCTGCTGGCCGCCCCCGACACCGTCGACCGCCTGTGCGCGCCGCTGCGCACCAACGGGTACGTCTCCTGCGCCAACGGCAACCGGGCCATCATCAACCAGAACCGCTGGGTGGCCGGGGTCCCGCACTTCGACGGCGACCTGGAGACCTACCGGATCTACCTGATCAACCACGAGGTGGGCCACACCCTGGGCCACGGCCACGTGTTCTGCCCGGGGGAGGGCGAGACCGCCCCGGTGATGCAGCAGCAGACGCTGGACCTCCAGGGCTGCGAGGCCAACGGCTGGGTGTACCCGGACAACGACCCGCCCGGGGACGACTGACCCCGGTCCCGAACAGAGAGGCCGCACCCGTGAACGTTCCCTTCCCGCTGAGCAGGAGGGCGGTCCTGGGCGCGGCCGCGGGCGCGGCCACCGGCGCCGTCGCCGCCTGCTCGGGCCCCGGCCAGGGCACCGGGGCCCCGGCCTCCCCCGCCCCCGAGAGCGCTCCGGCGCCCTCGCCGGAGGAGTCCTTGGCCACCGTCGAGGAGGTGCCGGTCGGCGGCGGCGTCGTCCTGCCCGGGGCCGCCGTGGTCCTGACCCAGCCGGAGGAGGGCGAGT
The DNA here is from genome assembly GCF_018316655.1 of Nocardiopsis changdeensis. Classification (GTDB taxonomy): domain Bacteria; phylum Actinomycetota; class Actinomycetes; order Streptosporangiales; family Streptosporangiaceae; genus Nocardiopsis; species Nocardiopsis changdeensis. The sequence goes on from NZ_CP074133.1 coordinate 5,969,944, forward strand.
TCCGGGCGTTCTCCACCACCTGCACCCACGAGGGCTGCCCGGTGGACGAGGTGGTCGGCGACGAGATCGTGTGCCCGTGCCACGGCAGCCGGTTCTCCATCGCCGACGGCTCCCGGACGGACGGCCCGGCGTCCGAGCCCCTGGAGGAGTACCCGGTGACCGTCACCGGGGAGGGCGGCCTGGTCGTCGGCTGACCGCGAACCGCGGCGGGCGCCGGGGGATCCCACCGCCGACACCGACCGGTACGAAGGGCCGCCGATGACGTCTTCCGCAGCACGCTCCTGGGCCGAGGCGCAGGCCGGGGGGTTCGCCCTCTCCCCCGCCGCCGCCGACCTGCTCGAGGAGCTGTACACCCCGTCCCTGCCCGCGGCCGCGGCGGAGTTCGACCGCGAGGTGGCCGCCCTGCCCGCGGACCACCTGCCGACCTGGGGGCTCACCAGCCGCCGTCCCGGCACGGGGGCGGACCTGCTGCTGGACGGCCTGGACCACGACACGCTCCGCCGTGTCCTGGTGTGGTCGCTGGCGACCATGCCGCCGTACGCGGGGCCGGGGGAGGCGGCACCGGCCCGCACCGAGGAGGAGGTCCGGCGGCACCGGCGGATCCAGCGCCACTTCTCCCGCTCCGCGCTGGACTGGGACGGCGCCACCCTCCCGCTGCTGCTGCGCACCTGCGCCCTGGGGCCGCGGCCCTCCGACCTGGCGGTGAACGCCTGCGCGAAGGCGCCGCGCCACGTCCTGGCCGCCTCCGCCGACACCGTCCGCGCGGTGGCCGCCCACCTGGAGGAGTGGCTGGTGTCCGTCCCGGCCGAGGACCGGGACCGGGAGCAGGCCCACCACCGGCTGCTGGGGGCCCTGCTGGAGCTGGGCGAGGCCCCCGCCTCCCTCGACGGGCTCTGCTACGCCGGGGACCGGTTCTTCGACCGGCTGCGCGCCGCGCGCCCGGACCTGCTCACCGCGCCGGGGCTGCCCGCCCTGCTCGTGCACTCCCTCCAGCCCTTCCACGGGGACACCTGGCGGCAGGGCCTGCCCGACCTGCTCGCCGGGTTCACCGACCTCGACGGGGCGCTGCGCGGGTTCCTGGAGGTGGCGCTGGACCTGCCCGACCTGCCCGAACCCGTCCCCGCCCTCACCGCGCGGGACCGCCTCGACCACCGCCTGCCGGGGCACGTCCGCCACCGCGGGGAGCAGTACATCGGCGTGCACGCCGGCCACCTGCTGCGGGGGATGTCCGAGCTGTTGCCCCTACTGGACCCGGTCCCGCGGTGGGCACCGGACCTGCTGCGCCGCCTGGTGCTGCACCTGGGCGTCCCCGCGGCCGGGCGCGGCCCCCGGGCGCTGGACAGGGCCCGCTCCTTCCTCCTCGCGTTCAACCGGCTGCCCGGTCCGGAGTCGCTGGCGGCCCTGGTGGAGATCCGCTCCGAGCTCCGGGACCGGACGGCGGTGGGGTACGCCGACGCCACGCTGAGGACGGTGGCCGACCGCATGGGCCTGTCCGCCGCCGAGGCCGCGGAGCGCACCGTCCCCGCGCACGGGCTCGGCCCCGACGGGACCCGCACCGAGCGGGTCGGCGGCCACAGCGTGACGGTCGCCGTGACGGAGGGGGGCGTGGCCCTGCGGTACACCGGACCCGACGGGAGGACCGGCTCCCGGGCGCCCCGGGAGCTGGCCGCGGAGCACCCCGAGGCACTCAAGGAGGCCAAGGACCGGGCGGCGCGCGTCCGCAGGACCTTCAAGGCCGAGCAGGAGCGCCTCGGCGCCCTCGGGGACCACGCCCCGGCGCTGGGCGTCTGGGTCTCCTCCTACCTGGAGCACCCGGTGACCGGGCCGGTCGCCCGCGGCCTGGCCTGGGCGGTGGACCCCGACGGCCGGCCCGGCACCCCCGAACGCGACGGCGGCCACTGGCTGCTGCGCGCCGACGACGGCGGGGTGCTCCTGCGCACCGCCGACGCCCCGCCCGCGACCCGCGTGCGCCGCGCCCCCTGACCCGCTCCGGGCCGGAGGACGCCCGGGCCGGGCACGGCATCCACCACGAACCGGCCGGTCCGGACACCGACGCATGCCGGAAAGGCCACCCCGGCCGCGGGCCGGGCCGGAGGCCGCACCCGGGCACGGCGTCCACCGGCCCCGAAGGGCGGCGGGCGCGGTCGGGGGACCCGGCGGAACGGGGCGGGCCCCTCGTCCGGGGTCATCCGGTCGGGGGCCCGTGCCGCGGCGGGCGACCCGTCACACGTCGCGTTCGCGCGGGTACCCCTGGCGCAGCAGGCCGTAGTTGAAGGCCTGCTCCAGGGCCACCCAGGAGGCGTCCACGACGTTGGGGCCCACGCCCACGGTCGTCCACTCCCCCGCGCCGTCGCTGAACGTGACGAGCGTGCGGGTGATGGCGTTGGTGCCCGAGCTGCCCTCCAGGATGCGGACCTTGTAGTCCACCAGCTCCAGCCCGGCCAGCGCCGTGTACACGCCCTCCATGGAGGAGCGCAGCGCCCGGTCCAGCGCGTTGACCGGGCCGTTGCCCTCGGCGGTGGCGATGACCCGCTCGCCCTTGACCGTCAGCTTGACGGTGGCCTCGGTCAGGCTCTCGTACGCGCCGAACAGCGGTGCCCCGTCCCGGGGGCGGCGTTCGGTGATGACCCGCCACGACTCCGTCTCGAAGTAGCGGACCGGCTCGCCCATCTCCTCCCGCAGCAGCAGCTCCAGGGAGGCGTCGGCCGCCTCGAAGCTGTACCCCGACAGCTCCAGGCCCTTGACCCGCTCCACGACCCGGCCCGACAGGGCGCGGTCGCCGGCCAGGTCCAGGCCCAGCTCCTGGGCCTTGAGCTCGATGGACGCGCGCCCGGCCATGTCGGAGACGAGCATGCGCATGGTGTTGCCGACCAGCGCCGGGTCGGTGTGCTGGTACAGGTCGGGGTCGACCTTGATCGCGGAGGCGTGCAGCCCGGCCTTGTGCGCGAACGCCGACACCCCCACGTAGGGGCGGTGCGTGTCCGGGGCCAGGTTGACGATCTCGGCGACGGCGTGCGACACCCGGGTCATCTCCTCCAGGCAGCCCTGGGGGAGCACGTCCATGCCGCGCTTGAGGGTGAGCGCCCCCACCACGGCGAACAGGTCGGCGTTGCCCACCCGCTCCCCGTAGCCGTTGGCGGTGCACTGCACGTGGGTGGCGCCGGCGTCCACGGCGGCCAGGGTGTTGGCCACGGCGCACCCGGTGTCGTCCTGGGCGTGCATGCCCAGCCGGGCGCCGGTGGCCTCGCGCACCTCGGTGACGGTGCGGAAGACGTCGTCGGGGAGCATGCCCCCGTTGGTGTCGCACAGGATCACGACGTCGGCGCCGGCCCCGGCCGCGGTGCGTACGACGTCGAGGGCGTAGGACGGGTCGTGCCGGTACCCGTCGAAGAAGTGCTCACAGTCCACGAACACGCGCTGGCCGTGTTCGCGCAGGTAGGACACCGTGTCGGCGATCATGGCGAGGTTCTCGTCGAGGGTCGTGCGCAGTGCGCGCTCGACGTGCCGGTCGTCACTCTTGGCGACAAGGGTGACGACCGGCGCGCCGCTGTCGCGCAGCGCGGCCACCATGGGGTCGTCGGCGGCCCTCACACCGGCCCGGCGGGTCGCGCCGAACGCGGTGAGTTGCGCGTGCTTCAGCGAGAGCTCTTGTGAAGCCCGCTGGAAGAATTCGGTGTCCTTGGGGTTCGCCCCCGGCCACCCTCCCTCGATGAACCCCACCCCGAAGTCGTCCAGCAGCGCGGCGATGGCCAGCTTGTCGGAGACCCGGAGATTGATCCCCTCGCGCTGGGCCCCGTCGCGCAGCGTGGTGTCGAAAACGTGGAAACCGTCGTTCCTCATGGGTGGAACTCCCGAAGGTGGATGCTGTGGAGGACCGACCCGGACCCGGCCAACAAAAAAGACCCCCCATGGACATGAGAGGTCTGCGCGCCGGCCAGGTCCGTTGTCAGCCGGCGCGCCTCACGATGATGATCACCTGAGACGGCATGCGGCCAGTGTGCCACAGGACGACGTCCGTGACCCCGCCCGCGGACCGATTGTCCCAACATGTGGGACAGTGATTTCTCCCACTGGACGAACCGGGCGGGGCCGGGCCGGACGCCGCGGGCCGCCGGGGAGACCCCGGCGGCCCGCGTTCGGTGTCCCGCGTCCGGGTCTACTTCCCGAAGCGGGTCACCCAGCCGTGCTCGTCGGGGCGCTGCCCGGTCTGCACGCCCACCAGCTCCTCGCGCAGGCGCATGGTGATCGGGCCGGGGGTGCCGTCGCCGATGGTGAACTCGCCCTCGTCGCTCTTGACGAACCCGACCGGGGTGATCACCGCGGCCGTGCCGCAGGCGAAGACCTCGGTCAGCTCGCCCGACTCGGCGGCCTTGCGCCACTCCTCGGTGGAGATCGGCTTCTCCTCCGCCGGGATGCCCAGGTCGGGGGCGAGGGTCAGCAGCGACTCGCGGGTGATGCCGGGCAGCAGCGTGCCGGTCAGCGGGGGCGTGCGCAGGCGCGCGTTCTCACCGGAGCCGAACACGAACCACAGGTTCATGCCGCCCATCTCCTCGACCCAGCGGTGCTCGCGGGCGTCCAGCCAGACCACCTGGTCGCAGCCCTTCTCCACGGCCTGGGCCTGGGCCAGGAAGCTGGCCGCGTAGTTGCCCGCGAACTTGGCCGCGCCGGTGCCGCCGGGGGCGGCGCGCGTGTAGTCCGTGGACAGCCAGACGGTGACCGGCTTGATGCCGCCCGAGAAGTAGGAGCCGACCGGGGAGGCGATGAGCAGGTAGACGTAGCTGCGGGAGGGGTGGTTGACCCCCAGGCCGACGTCCGTCGAGATCATGAACGGGCGCAGGTAGAGGCTGAAGTCGGGCTTGGTGGGGACCCACTCGCCGTCGTGCTCCAGCAGCAGCTCGATGGACTTGAGGAACAGGTCCTCGGGAAGCTCCGGCATGGCCATGCGGGCGGCGCTCCGGTTGAAGCGGGCCGCGTTGGCCTCGGGCCGGAAGGAGGCCAGGGAGCCGTCGGGGTGGCGGTAGGCCTTGAGCCCCTCGAAGATCTCCTGGGCGTAGTGGAGCGCGGAGGTGGCCGGGTCCAGGCTCAGCGGGCCGTAGGGCTCCAGCTTCGCGTCGTGCCACCCCTTGCCCTCGGTGTAGCGGATGCTCACCATGTGGTCGGTGAACACCTGGCCGAACCCCGGACTCTCCAGCAGTGCCTCTCGCTCCTGCGGGGTCTTCCGCCGGTCGGAGAGCTGGATGTCGAACGCCAACCCGCTCGTGGTGGTGTTGTCGTTGGTCATGACTCGTCGGTCCTCTCGGGTGCATCAGGTCGGCAGCGCCGCCGACCTGGGATCTAGTCTGTCGGAAGAGCGCACCCTGTGCCAGAGCGGGAGCAACGGGCCCGTAACACGGCGAGGGCGCGCCCGGGGATGTCCGGGCGCGCCCTCACGGGTGTTCGCGGTGGCTGTGCCGGTCGGCCGCGCCCTGGTCCATCGACGGGGCAGGGCCGACGCGGGGCGTCAGCCCTGCTCGGCTACTCGCGCGGCGAGGTCGTCGCCGATGCGGGAGGTGGAGCGGGTCTCGCCGGGGGCACGGGACTTGAGGTCGGCGGAGACCGCGGCCTCGATGCGGCGGGCCGCCTCGGGGACGCCGAGGTGGTCCAGCAGCATGGCGGCCGACAGCACGGTGGCGGTCGGGTCGGCCTTGCCCTGCCCGGCGATGTCGGGGGCCGAGCCGTGGACCGGCTCGAACATGCTCGGGAAGGTCCGGTCCGGGTTGACGTTGCCGCTGGCGGCCAGCCCGATGCCGCCGGTGATGGCGGCGCCGATGTCGGTGATGATGTCGCCGAACAGGTTGTCGGTGACGATCACGTCGAACCGGGCGGGCTGGTTGACGAAGAACATCGCCGCGGCGTCGACGTGGCAGTAGTCGACCGAGACCTGCGGGTACTCGGCGCCGACCTCGCGGACGACGCGCTGCCACAGCTCGCCCGCGAAGGTCAGGACGTTGTCCTTGTGGACCAGGGTGAGCTTCTTGCGCGGGCGCTCGGCGGCCTTGGCGAAGGCGAAGCGGACGACGCGCTCCACGCCGAAGCGGGTGTTGACGCTGTCCTGGGTGGCGATCTCGTGCGGCGTGCCCTTGCGCAGGACGCCGCCGGCCCCGGCGTAGGGGCCCTCGGTGCCCTCGCGGACGACGAGCATGTCGATGTCCTCGGGGCCCACTCCGGCCAGCGGGCTCTCCACGCCGGGGTACAGGCGCACGGGGCGCAGGTTGACGTAGTGGTCGAAGTCGAAGCGCAGGCGCAGCAGCAGGCCGCGCTCCAGGACGCCGCTGGGGACCGTGGGGTCTCCGACCGCGCCCAGGTAGACGGCCTCGTGCTGCGCCAGCTCCGCGGCGACGGAGTCGGGCAGGGTCTCGCCGGTGCGGTGCCAGAGCCGGGCGCCGAGCTCGTACTCGGTGGTCTCGACGGCGAGGTCGTGCCGGGCGGCGGCGACCTCCAGCACCTTGAGGCCCTCGGCGACGACCTCGGGTCCGATCCCGTCGCCGGGGATGACGGCCAGTTTCACCGTGCGCGCTGCCATGCGGCCTGCCTCTGCTCCGATCGCGATCCCACCGGCTACTTCTCACATGGTGAGATCAGAATGAACACTGAATGAGACAACCATACCGGTCCGCGAGACCGGCGGCGTCCGCCGCCCGACCTTTCAGTCGCGGCGGTTCAGGGCGTCCTGGAGCGCGCGGTGGATCTCGTCGTCGACGTCGGAGGCGGACGGGTACTCGACCATGTCGTACATCATGTGGGACTCCGATTGCGGTGCGTGACCGGCATCGCGTGCACTCGGGCCGGATGGGCGCGCCGTGCGGATGCCGCGGTCCACGGTGACCGCGAGAGATGAGAGAAAGACGGGAGCGTGGTTCCCGGCGGGGTCGCCGGGGCCGCCTCCGCGGACCCGGGTGGGGGCGGGCGGAAGCGGCGGACGGCGGCGTCGACCGGTGGAGTCGGACACCGCTGGCTCCTAGGACGACAGAATATCGGATGTCCAACTATGTGGCCAGAAGTTCTCACGATGTGAGATGACCGCGTGTCGTCGCAGGTGGGAGCGCCCGCATTCCACCTCGGAACAGGACGAAGGGGCGCGGCCTCCGGTCGGACACCGCGCCCCTTCCTGTCGTCAGCGCGTCCCCCACAGGGTCAGCCCCGTCCAGCGGCCCCGCGTGAGCGCCCGGATCCGACGCTCCCAGCGGTCGGCCTCCTCCTCGGCCCGCTCGGCCTTCCGGAGCGCTTTCTTCAGGCGCCTGTCCCAGTCCGAGGGGGGCGGCTCCGGCGCCTCCCCCGTCGCGGCGACCGCGTCCCGCTCCGCCTCCGCCGTCCCCCACACATCGGCCACGACGGCGTCCAGGTCCTCCGGGGAGGCGCCCAGGAGCCGGGCCCGGGCGAAGGCCGAGGTCCGCTCCAGCCGCGGTCCCCCGCCCCGGGTCAGGACCAGCCCAGCCCGCTCCCTGTCGGCGATCCCCGCCATCACCGCCAGGGCATGGGGCGCCACCGGGAAACCCGCCGGCACCAGCAGCCGGAAGGGCGCGTCCGGGTGCGGCTCGAATCCCCCCTCGCAGAAGCGGACCCTCGGTTCGCAGCGGTAGTACTCCTTCAGCAGGCGCACGTCGAGGTCCGGGTCGTCCAGCATCCCGTGCCGTCCGGGGCCGGCCTTGGACCACTCCCCCGAGAGCACCACCTCGATGTCCGCGGGCGCACCGCCCAGGAGTCCGTCCACCACGGCCGCGACCCCGTCGTAGCCCTGCCCCCGGGTGTCCACCGCGATCTGCGCGTAGGGGACCCGCCAGGAGCGCCACGCCGCCTGTCGGCGGCTCCACATCAGGGGGATCCGGTCCTCCTTGGCGGGCCGCGAGGCCCGCAGGACCCGCGGTCCGTCGTGCTCCGTGGCGGGCACGCCCAGGTGCCGGCCGACCGCCTCGGGGTCGGGGACGAAGACGGCCCCCCGCTGGGCCAGGCGGTAGCCGAGCTCGCTGTCCTCGCCCAGGCTCAGCGCGGGGTCGATGCCCCCGGCCTCCTCCAGGAAGGCCCGGCGGACCGAGAACGAGGCACCGGTGAACACCTCCCAGGCGCGGTGTGCCGCACCCGCCGGCCCCGCGACGGCCTCCAGCAGTTCGGCGATCCACGCCGGCCGGGCGGCGTTCTCCCGCCGGCGGCGCGGCCACTCGGCGGCGAGGACCATCCTCCTCACCCCCTCGGGGGTCAGGTCGTGGAAGGGGCCCTCCTCGAACACCGTGTCACCCAGGACCGCGAGGTAGTCGGCCAGGTGGTGCCAGCGCATCTGCGCCTCCAGGTGGTCGCGGAACACCACCATGTCCGCGTCCAGCCGGAGCACCACCTCGCCCTCGGAGGCCAGGACCCCCGAGTGGACCGCGTGCCCCGGCCCCCATCCGCCGGGCAGGGAGGGCACCAGCCGTGTGTTCTCCGGGCGCAGCTCCGGCAGCCGCAACGCAGGAGCACTCCCGTCGTCCACCACCACGACCTCGGTCAACGACGACGGATACCCCTGCGCCGCCAACGACGCCAACGTCAGGTCCAGCTTCTCCTGCCCCCCGAACGCAGGAACCACCACACTCACACCCAGCACCGGAGACCACTCCCCCAGCGCCGGAGGGTCCAGCACGGTGTGGTCGTTGCGCCGGACCACGGGCCGCGGCGCACGCGCCGCGCCCGCGGGGAGGCCCTCGGAACGGACACCCGTCACAGCGTCACCCCTCATCCCAGGACCCGCCACAGCAGCCGCCCGAGCCCGCCCCCGGTCAGCCGGCGGAACCTGCCCTCCAGGGCCCGGGCCCGAGCGCGGTGCCCCTCGGCCTCCGCCAGGGCCCGCGCGACCCGCTCCTCCCAGTCGGCGGGGGCCTCCGGCGCCTCCTGGAACAGCTCCGAGTCGCCGTCCATCCAGTGGACGCCGTAAACGCGGTCGACCATCGCCTCCAGGTCCTCGCCCTCCCCGGCCAGCCGGCGCGCCCGCGCGAAGGCCGCGGTGCGTTCGAGCCGGGGTCCTCCCAGGTCGTTCCCGAGGACGGTGGCGCGCAGGAGCCCGCACCGGCTCTTCTCCATCCGGTCGACCATCCGGTCCACGGCATGGGGGGCGAGGACCTGACCGGGTGCCAGGAGGAGGCGGAAGGGGACGTCCGGGTCGGCGCCGGGCACCGCGGCGGCGAAGCGGACCCGGGGCTCCGCGCCGTAGTGCTCCCGGATCAGGCGCAGGTCCGGGCCGGGGCCGTCCGCCGGTCTGCTCCGGGCCGCCCGCTCGGGCTCCCAGGCGCCGACCAGGGTGATCCTCAGGTCCGACGCGTCACCGCGCAGCAGCGCGTCGACGGTGGCCGCGACCTCCTCGAACGTGTGCCCTTCGGTCTCCACCACCGCGTCGACCCCGGGGACCTGCCACCGCCGCCCCCGGACGCGCCGGGAGTCCGCCATGTAGGGGAGGCGGTTGCCCACGAAGGTCCGGTTGAAGCGCATCGCCTCCGCGCGGCGCCTCTCCATGTGGGGGAGGCCCAGGTGCCAGCTGCCCGCGGTGCGCTCGGGAACGAAGACGGCTCCGTTCTGGAGCATGCGGAACCCCAGATGGGTGTCCTCGCCCAGCAGGAGGGTGGGGTCCATGCCCCCGCACTCGTGGTAGAAGGCCCGGTGGACCGAGCCCGTGGCCCCGATGAAGCACCGGTGCGCCCGGGGGCCGGCCTTCCGCAGGTCCCCGGTCGTACGGTAGGCCTTGGCCAGCCACTCCATCTCCCGCCCCGGCCCCTCGACCAGCCGCTCCTCCTCCCCTCGCTCCACGGCCTCGAACACCTCCCGCGGGGTGGGCGGGCGTCCGGTGTCCTCGACGACGCGCAGGTTCCCGGTGACCGCGAGGTAGTCGGCCAGGTGGTGCCAGCGCATCTGCGCCTCCAGGTGGTCGCGGAACACCACCATGTCCGCGTCGAGGAACAGCAGCACCTCGCCCCCGCAGGACAGGGCGCCCGAATGCACGGCGTGGGCACGCCCCCAGCCGCCGGGCAGGGCCGGTACCAGCCGCGTGTTCTCCGGGCGCAGCTCCGGCAGCCGCAGAGCGGGAGCACTCCCGTCGTCCACCACCACGACCTCGGTCAACGACGACGGATACCCCTGCGCCGCCAACGACGCCAACGTCAGATCCAGCTTCTCCTGCCCCCCGAACGCCGGAACCACCACGCTCACACCCAGCACCGGAGACCACTCCCCCACCGGGGGCGGCTCCAGCGCCGAGTAGTCGTTGTGCCGCAGGACCGGCGGCGGTGCGGGTGCGGTGGAGCCGAGTACCTGCTGCCCGGCATGGTCGACGAGTGTCACGGCCGTCTCCTCAGTCGCTCGTGCTCTGCCCGGAGGGGGTCGCCCGCTCCGGTGCCCCGGCGGGGCCCCCTGCCTCTCCGGGGGGCGCGTCGCCGGGGTCGCTCTCCAGCAGGGCGCTGGGCCGCCAGCCCCGCCACTGCGTTCCCCTGTCGCGCAGGAAGAACCCCGTCCGCTCCAGCCAGGTGTGGCCGCGCCCGGCCCGGCGGATGACGTGCCCCAGGCCGTGTGCGCGGTAGACGGCGGCCCCGGCGGCCCGGGCCCCCTCCAGGAGCGCGGCGTCCTCGTTCACCGGGAGGGGGCGGAACCCGCCGACCTCCTCCAGGAGGGTCCGGTCGGTGAGGAGGCAGGCACCGGAGACGTGCTCGGCGAAGCATTCGGAGAAGGTGTCCCACCGGACGGTGAGGGACAGGGGTTCGAGGTAGAAGTACTCGGCCGCGGTTCCCACCAGGTCCGCACCCGAATAACGACGCGCCCACACCAGATCCGACAGATGATCGGGCCCGTACCAGTCGTCATCGTCCATCTTCGCCACCAACGACCCCGACGCCCGCGCCACCGCCCCGTTCAACACCGCACCGAACACCCACTCACCCGGCGCCTCCCACACCACCAACCGGCCACCCGACGCCCGGAACCCCTCCACCGCCTCCCGCACCCCCGGCACACCCGCACCGAACCCGTGCAGCGCCAACACCACCTCCACATCCACACCCCGCTGCCGCCCCACCTGCCGCAACGCGAACCCCACCATCTCCGGCCGCCGCGTGCACAACACCACCGACACCGAAGCCACCGGAACCGGCCCCACCCCCGCCCGCACCGCCGACCCCCGCCACCGCGCGGCCACACTGTGCGACCCCAACGCCGCACGACGCAACCGCACACTGAACTCCTCACGCACCTGCGCGTCCGCCAGCCCGGCCACCGACACCGAACCCATCAACCCCACCAACGAACCGCCCAGACACCCCGCCCACACCGGCACACCCGACGACACCACCGGAACACCCGCCACCGCCAACGCCGCCACCGCACGCACCGCCGCCAACGGACCGCTATGACGCCCCCACTCCACCCGCACCGCACGCAGATCACGCACCGCCGCCACATCCACATCGGTCACAGACCCGTCATCGGGAACCCGCCACCGCTCCCGACCACCCGCGACCAGCACCCACCGCCCCTCCCGACACACCAACCGCCCCACCACCGACGAACACCCCCGCACGAACCCCACCGGATTCACCACACGCTCATCCACCGGAGGCACATCCCCCACGGAGGGCAGGGGGGAGCACAGGTCCGCGGCGCCGGGGGAGCCGATCCGTTCCCAGGAGCCCTCCGCGAGGGAGCGCCGCGGGGGCGCTCCCCGGTCCCCGGTCCCCTCCCCGGCCTCCGGGAGGACCTCCGAGGCGAGTTCGCGTCCGCTCCCGCCGGCCGCCCGCAGCGGGACCTCGCCGGGGCGCCACAGGCCGGCGTCGGGCCCGGCCGTCTCCGCGGGGGGCGCCGGGGCGGTACCGCGACGGCCTCCCAGGAACCCCCGGGCCACCCCGGCCAGCACCTCGGCCACCGACACGGGGGACTCGAAGAAGAGGTCCGCCGTCCACCCCCAGCCGACCGACCGGCGGACCCGCACGTCGAGGAGGCCGGTCCACCGGCCCGCGTCCGGCAGGGCCGGCAGCGGCGGGCGCCGGGCGGTGGCGGGCGAGCGGACGCAGACGAGGACCCGGGCGGCCTCGGGGAGCCCCGCCGCCACGGGGACGGCGCGGCGCAGGTCCGTGATCGACCCGGCCAGCACGGCGACGAGGTCGAGGGGCCCGTCCCCCGTCCCCGGCGGAGGGGCCGCGTCGGCTTGCGCGAGGTCCGTGGGCCGGACGTCCGCCGTGGCGGCGGCGCGGGCGAGGCGGGAGGTGCCCTGCCCGATGTGGCACAGCAGGGCTCCGCGCGGGGAAGCGGCGCGCAGCGCGCCGCCGAGCTCCGTCACACTCACCGGGCCGCCTCCGCGGGCGCCCTCCGGGCGGGCTCCTCCCCCGCCGTCCACGGGTCCGTTCGGCGCGCTCCCGGCGGCCCCTCGCCGGGCCCGGCCTCCAGCAGCGCACTGGGCCGCCACCCGGGGAGGGGGCGTTCGCCCCCGTGCTTCAGGAAGTAGCCGCTCCCCACCCTCCAGGTGTGGCCGGACGCCTTGCGGCGCAGCACGTAGTTGCCGCCGTGGCCGCGGTGGATGCGGCCGCCCATCCTGCCGATGGCCAGGTTCAGCCGGGTGTCCTCGCCGGTACGGACCTCCGGGAAGCCCCCGGCCTCCTCCAGGGTCCTGCGGTCCGTGAACAGGGTGCCCCCCGCCGCGGTGTGCCAGGCGCACTCGGTCGGCTGGGCCAGCCTGACCGTGACGTCCAAGGCCTCCAGGTACACGAATTCGGCCGCGGTTCCCACCAGGTCCGCACCCGAATAACGACGCGCCCACACCAGATCCGACAGATGATCGGGCCCGTACCAGTCGTCATCGTCCATCTTCGCCACCAACGACCCCGACGCCCGCGCCACCGCCCCGTTCAACACCGCACCGAACACCCACTCACCCGGCGCCTCCCACACCACCAACCGGCCACCCGACGCCCGGAACCCCTCCACCGCCTCCCGCACCCCCGGCACACCCGCACCGAACCCGTGCAGCGCCAACACCACCTCCACATCCACACCCCGCTGCCGCCCCACCTGCCGCAACGCGAACCCCACCATCTCCGGCCGCCGCGTGCACAACACCACCGACACCGAAGCCACCGGAACCGGCCCCACCCCCGCCCGCACCGCCGACCCCCGCCACCGCGCGGCCACACTGTGCGACCCCAACGCCGCACGACGCAACCGCACACTGAACTCCTCACGCACCTGCGCGTCCGCCAGCCCGGCCACCGACACCGAACCCATCAACCCCACCAACGAACCGCCCAGACACCCCGCCCACACCGGCACACCCGACGACACCACCGGAACACCCGCCACCGCCAACGCCGCCACCGCACGCACCGCCGCCAACGGACCGCTATGACGCCCCCACTCCACCCGCACCGCACGCAGATCACGCACCGCCGCCACATCCACATCGGTCACAGACCCGTCATCGGGAACCCGCCACCGCTCCCGACCACCCGCGACCAGCACCCACCGCCCCTCCCGACACACCAACCGCCCCACCACCGACGAACACCCCCGCACGAACCCCACCGGATTCACCACACGCTCATCCACCGGAGGCACATCCCCCACGGAGGGCAGGGGGGAGCACAGGTCCGCGGCGCCGGGGGAGCCGATCCGTTCCCAGGAGCCCTCCGCGAGGGAGCGCCGCGGGGGCGCTCCCCGGTCCCCGGTCCCCTCCCCGGCCTCCGGGAGGACCTCCGAGGCGAGTTCGCGTCCGCTCCCGCCGGCCGCCCGCAGCGGGACCTCGCCGGGGCGCCACAGGCCGGCTGTCGGGCCCGGCCGTCTCCGCGGGGGCGCCGGGGCGGTACCGCGACGGCCTCCCAGGAACCCCCGGGCCACCCCGGCCAGCACCTCGGCCACCGACACGGGGGACTCGAAGAAGAGGTCCGCCGTCCACCCCCAGCCGACCGACCGGCGGACCCGCACGTCGAGGAGGCCGGTCCACCGGCCCGCGTCCGGCAGGGCCGGCAGCGGCGGGCGCCGGGCGGTGGCGGGCGAGCGGACGCAGACGAGGACCCGGGCGGCCTCGGGGAGCCCCGCCGCCACGGGGACGGCGCGGCGCAGGTCCGTGATCGACCCGGCCAGCACGGCGACGAGGTCGAGGGGCCCGTCCCCCGTCCCCGGCGGAGGGGCCGCGTCGGCTTGCGCGAGGTCCGTGGGCCGGACGTCCGCCGTGGCGGCGGCGCGGGCGAGGCGGGAGGTGCCCTGCCCGATGTGGCACAGCAGGGCTCCGCGCGGGGAAGCGGCGCGCAGCGCGCCGCCGAGCTCCGTCACACTCACCGGGCCGCCTCCGCGGGCGCCCTCCGGGCGGGCTCCTCCCCCGCCGTCCACGGGTCCGTTCGGCGCGCTCCCGGCGGCCCCTCGCCGGGCCCGGCCTCCAGCAGCGCACTGGGCCGCCACCCGGGGAGGGGGCGTTCGCCCCCGTGCTTCAGGAAGTAGCCGCTCCCCACCCTCCAGGTGTGGCCGGACGCCTTGCGGCGCAGCACGTAGTTGCCGCCGTGGCCGCGGTGGATGCGGCCGCCCATCCTGCCGATGGCCAGGTTCAGCCGGGTGTCCTCGCCGGTACGGACCTCCGGGAAGCCCCCGGCCTCCTCCAGGGTCCTGCGGTCCGTGAACAGGGTGCCCCCCGCCGCGGTGTGCCAGGCGCACTCGGTCGGCTGGGCCAGCCTGACCGTGACGTCCAAGGCCTCCAGGTACACGAATTCGGCCGCGGTTCCCACCAGGTCCGCACCCGAATAACGACGCGCCCACACCAGATCCGACAGATGATCGGGCCCGTACCAGTCGTCATCGTCCATCTTCGCCACCAACGACCCCGACGCCCGCGCCACCGCCCCGTTCAACACCGCACCGAACACCCACTCACCCGGCGCCTCCCACACCACCAACCGGCCACCCGACGCCCGGAACCCCTCCACCGCCTCCCGCACCCCCGGCACACCCGCACCGAACCCGTGCAGCGCCAACACCACCTCCACATCCACACCCCGCTGCCGCCCCACCTGCCGCAACGCGAACCCCACCATCTCCGGCCGCCGCGTGCACAACACCACCGACACCGAAGCCACCGGAACCGGCCCCACCCCCGCCCGCACCGCCGACCCCCGCCACCGCGCGGCCACACTGTGCGACCCCAACGCCGCACGACGCAACCGCACACTGAACTCCTCACGCACCTGCGCGTCCGCCAGCCCGGCCACCGACACCGAACCCATCAACCCCACCAACGAACCGCCCAGACACCCCGCCCACACCGGCACACCCGACGACACCACCGGAACACCCGCCACCGCCAACGCCGCCACCGCACGCACCGCCGCCAACGGACCGCTATGACGCCCCCACTCCACCCGCACCGCACGCAGATCACGCACCGCCGCCACATCCACATCGGTCACAGACCCGTCATCGGGAACCCGCCACCGCTCCCGACCACCCGCGACCAGCACCCACCGCCCCTCCCGACACACCAACCGCCCCACCACCGACGAACACCCCCGCACGAACCCCACCGGATTCACCACACGCTCATCCACCGGAGGCACATCCCCCACGGTCAGCGAACGCAGTGGAGCGATGTCGGTACCGGCCCGGCCCACGGAACCCCAGGAGAGCTCCGCCCCGGCGGGCCTGGCCAGGTGCGGGGACCGGACGTCGTCGTTGCGGGTCCCCGCGCCGGTGAGCAGGGTGAGGTCGAGCGGTTCCACGGGAGCGCGGAAGGGCTCCCCGGGCCGCCACACGCCCGCGTCGGGGCCCAGCGCGCGGCCGACGGGGAGGGGAGGCGCCCCGCGCCGGCCGCCGAGCGCGCCGCGGGCCACCCCGGCCAGCACCTCGGCCGTCGGTGCCGGGCCGTCGAAGACGAATTCGACCAGGCGCCCGCCGCAGGGGAGCACACGGCCGCGGAAGTCGAGGAGTTCGGGGCCGGGGAGGGACGCGGGGAACGCCGGCACGGGCGAGCCCGGCCCGAGGAAGGCCTCGATGAGGACCGAGAGCCGGGGCACGGACGGGATCAGGTGCGCGTGCGGGACCAGGGCCCGTAGGCGGAGCACTCCGGGAACGACCACCATCGCCTGCGCGTACCCGGGTTCCCCGTCGAACGCGGGGCGTTCCCCCCGGATCAGTTCCTCCAGTTCGAGGAACACCGCGTTCCCGGGAAGCGGGGACGGGGGCGGTTCGCCCTCCCCGCCGTAGCGGCACACCAGCACGGGGCCGCGTCCCAGGAACCCGGCGAGCCGGGTCCGCCGCGCGGGGCTCATGAGAGGTTCCGCAGGCTCTGGGCGGCGTCCGCGTCACGGCCGTCCAGCGTGATCCGCACCCCCGTGGAGGCGAGCCGGAGTTCGAGGCGGGTCAGGCGCTCGGCCAGGTCGTCGGCGCGGCCGACGAGCTCGACGCGGTTCTCCCCGGAGATCTCGGCGAACTCCCGGACCTGCCGGTCGAATCCGGCCCGGAGCGCCCGGAGCTGGCGGTTGACCCGGTGGAGCACCAGGACCAGGACCAGGCACGTGCCGAGGAGCGCCGTGCACACCAGCAGCTGGACGGCGTCCTGGAAGGAGAGGCGGCCGAAGGCGACCAGACCTCCCAGGAACACCACCTCCATTCCGGCGAAAAGTGCACCGAGAAAGAGAATTCGAGAACGCGAAAGCTTCAACCCCGCCCCCAGGGAAAACCGTTCGACTCATATGTCCCAGGAAACCTTATGAGCCCCGGCCGCAGAGGGCGCCGCCGGAAAAGGAAAGCAGGAGTAAACAGAGGCACCGAATACCGAAAGACCCGGAGCCGATCGGCAGGAAATCCCTCACCGACCCCAGACTTCACAGAAAAGGCGAATTCCAAGAAAAGCCGTGTAACATCGGAAAAGGGGCCGCACCTCACGGTGCGGCCCCTCCTCGTCCCTCGGCGCGGCCGGGTCAGTCCTCCAGGTCGACCTGGCGGGTGACCTCGGCGTCGATCTCGGCGGAGATCGACGCCAGGACCGCGTCCGGCACCGCGGAGTCGACGGTCAGCGCGATGAGCGCACGGCCGCCCTCCTGGTCCCGGATGACCTGCATGCCGGCGATGTTGACGCCGGCGTCGCCCAGCAGGGCGCCCACCTTGCCGACCACGCCGGGGCGGTCGTCGTAGGACAGGAACACCATGTGCTCGGCCAGGCCGATCTCCAGGGTGTAGTTGTTGACCTCCACCAGCTTCTCGACCTGGCGGGGGCCGGTGAGCGTGCCCGACACCGACACCCGGGTGCCGTCGGCCAGCACGCCGCGCACCGCGATGAGGTTCCGCCAGTCGCCGCTCTCGTCGCTGGTGACGAGGTCGACCTCCACACCGCGCTCCTTGGCGAGCAGCGGGGCGTTGACGAACGTCACCGTGTCCTCGACCACGTCGGCGAACACGCCCTTGAGGGCGGCCAGCTCCAGCACCTTGACGTCGTGGGCGGCGATCTCCCCGCGCACCTCCACGTCGATGCGGCTGGGCAGCGCGCCGGCCAGGGCGGTGAAGACCCGGCCCAGCTTCTCGGTGAGCGGCAGGCCCGGCTTGATCTCCTCGGCCACGCCGGTGCCCTGCACGTTGACCGCGTCGGGCACGAACTCGCCGGACAGCGCGAGCTTGACCGAGCGGGCCACCTGGGTGCCCGCCTTCTCCTGCGCCTCGTGGGTGCTGGCGCCCAGGTGCGGGGCCACGACCACGTTCTCGAACTCGAACAGCGGGCTGTCCGTGCACGGCTCCTTGGCGAACACGTCGATGCCCGCGCCCGCGACCCGGCCGTCCTTGATCGCCCGGTACAGCGCGTCCTCGTCCAGGATCCCGCCGCGCGCGGCGTTGATGATCCGCACGTTCGGCTTGACCTTGTGCAGCGCCTCGTCACCGATCAGGCCGAGGGTGTCCTTGGTCTTGGGCAGGTGGATGGTGATGAAGTCGGAGCGTCCGAGCAGGTCGTCGAGCGTGGTCATCTCCACACCCATCTGGGCGGCGCGCGCGGGCTGCACGAACGGGTCGTAGGCGATGACCCGGGTCCCGAAGGCCAGCAGGCGCTGGGCGACCAGGGCGCCGATGCGGCCCAGGCCCACGACGCCGATCGTCTTCTCGTACAGCTCGACGCCGGTGTACTTGGACCGCTTCCACTCGCCGTTGACCAGCGCGTTGTGCGCGGGGGCGGTGTTGCGGGCGCTGGCCAGCAGCAGGTTCACGGCCTGCTCGGCGGCGCTGACGATGTTGGAGGTCGGGGCGTTGACCACCAGCACGCCCGCCTTGGTGGCGGCCTCCACGTCCACGTTGTCCAGGCCGACGCCGGCCCGGGCGACCACCTGGAGGCGGGGGGCCGCGGCCAGGGCCTCGGCGTCCACCTTGGTGGCGCTGCGCACGATCAGCGCGTCCACGTCGGCCAGGGCCGGCAGGAGCCGGGACCGGTCGGCGCCGTCGACGCGGCGGACCTCGAAGTCCTCTTCGAGCAGCGCGATTCCGGCGGGCGAGAGTTCTTCCGCTACGAGTACGGCGGGTTTGGACACAGGGGTTCCTTTTCGGGTGGTGCGTCCCGATTCGCGCAGGTCAGGCCCTACCGCGATCGGGTGAGGACGGCCGGGAGGAAGTCTACTGCGGAGGTAGGGAAGCCCGATGGGGGCGGGTGGTCGTAGCCACCCACCCCCATCTCACGAGGACTCCGCTCAGCCCTTGAGCCAGCTCATCAGCGGGCGCAGCTCGGCGCCCACCTTCTCGATCTGCTCGTTCTGCTCGGCCTCGCGGCGCTTGGTGAACGTCGGCTGCCCGGCGTCGAACTCGTCCATGAGCTCCTTGGCATAGGAGCCGTCCTGGATCTCGCGCAGGATCTTGCGCATCTCCTCGCGGGTCTGCTCGGTGATGAGGCGCGGACCGCGGGTGTAGCCGCCGTACTCGGCGTTGTCCGACACCGACCAGTTCATCTTGGAGATGCCGCCCTCGTACATGAGGTCGACGATGAGCTTCAGCTCGTGCAGGCACTCGAAGTAGGCGATCTCCGGCTGGTAGCCCGCCTCGACCAGGGTGGCGAAACCGGCCTTGACCAGCTCCTCGGTGCCGCCGCAGAGGACGACCTGCTCACCGAACAGGTCGGTCTCGGTCTCCTCCTCGAACGTGGTCTTGATGACGCCGGCCTTGGTGCCGCCGATGCCCTTGGCCCACGACAGCGCGAGGTCCCAGGCCTGGCCGCTGGCGTCCTTCTCGACCGCGACCAGGCAGGGGACGCCGCGCCCGGCCTCGAACTGGCGGCGCACCAGGTGGCCCGGGCCCTTGGGGGCGACCATGGCGACGTCCACGCCCTCGGGCGCGGTGATGAGCCCGTAGCGGATGCTGAAGCCGTGGCCGAAGAAGAGGGCGTTGCCCGGCTCCAGGTTGGGCTCGATCTCCGCGGCGTACAGGTCGCGGTGGATGTGGTCCGGGACCAGGATCATGATGACGTCGGCCTCGCGGGTGGCCTCCGCCGGGGTGAGGACGCGCAGGCCCTCCTCCTCCGCCTTGGCGCGGCTCTTGGAGCCCTCGGCCAGGCCGATCCGGACGTCGACGCCCGAGTCCCGCAGCGACAGCGCGTGCGCGTGGCCCTGGCTGCCGTAACCGATCACGGCGACCTTCTTGCTCTGGATGAGCCCGAGGTCCGCGGCGTCGTCGTAGTACATCTGTGCTGCCACTTGGGGTTACTCCTTGTTCTTCACATTCGTTGGGGGACGCGGGGGCACCCGGCCGTGTCCGGGCGCCGGGATCCTCAGGCGGTGCGTTCGACCGCCCGCAGGGAGCGGTCGGTGATCGACCGCGGCCCGCGCCCCAGGGCGACCAGCCCTGACTTGACCAGTTCCCGGATGCCGAACGGCTCCAGGTTCTTCACCAGGGCATCGAGCTTCTCGGGGTCGCCGGTGGCCTCGATGACGACGACGTCCGGGCTGACGTCCACGACGTGCGCGCGGAACAGCTCGGCCGTCTGAAGCACATGGGTGCGGCTCGACGCGTCGGCCTTGACCTTCACGAGCAGCAGCTCGCGCTGGACCGACGCGGTGGTGTCCATCTCCACGATCTTGACGACGTTGATCAGCTTGTTGAGCTGTTTGGTCACCTGCTCCAAGGGGTGGAGGTCGCAGTTGACCACGATCGTCATCCTGGACAGGCCCGGATACTCGGTGGTGCTGACACTGAGCGAGTCGATGTTGAACCCGCGGCGGGAGAAGAGGGCAGAGGCTCGGGCGAGGATGCCCGGGGTGTCCTCCACCAGGACGGAAAGCGTGTGACGGCTCATGGTGGTCGGCCTGCTCCTCTTAGTCCTCGGTGTCCCAGCTCGGCGCCATGTCGCGCGCGTACTGGATGTTGTCGTTGCTGACGCCGGGCCCGACCATCGGCCAGACCATCGCGTCGTGGTTGACCGTGAAGTCGATGACGACCGGGACGTCGTCGATCGCCATGGCCTTCTCGATGGTGGCGTCGACGTCCTCCGCGCGCTCGCACCGCAGGCCGACACAACCGTACGCCTCCGACAGCTTGACGAAGTCCGGAATGCGGACCTTCTCGTCGCGGGGCGAGGTCTGCAGGTCGGTGTTGGAGTAGCGGCCCTCGTAGAACAGGGTCTGCCACTGCCGGACCATGCCCAGGTTGCCGTTGTTGACCACGGCGACCTTGACGGGGATGCCCTCGATGGCGCAGGTGGCCAGCTCCTGGTTGGTCATCTGGAAGCAGCCGTCGCCGTCGATCGACCAGACCGTGCGGTCCGGGTCGCCGACCTTGGCGCCCAGGGCGGCGGGGACGGAGAAGCCCATGGTGCCCAGGCCGCCGGAGTTGACGAACGCGCCCGGGCGCTCGTAGTCGATGAACTGGGCGGCCCACATCTGGTGCTGGCCGACGCCCGCCACATAGGTGGCCTCGGGGCCGACGACCCTGCCCAGCCGCTCGATGACCATCTGCGGGGAGAGGGTGCCGTCGTCGGGGGCGTCGTAGCCCTTGGGGTAGGTCTCCTGGAGGCGGCCGAGCTGCTGCCACCAGGCCCCGTAGTCCCCGGCGCGGCCCTTCTCCTGGTCGCCGCGGACGGCGACGACCAGGTCGGCGAGCACCTCGCGGCAGTCGCCGACGATGGGGACGTCGGCGTGGCGGTTCTTGGAGATCTCGGCCGGGTCGATGTCGGCGTGGACGATCTTGGCGTCGGGGGCGAAGCTGTCCAGCCGGCCGGTGACGCGGTCGTCGAACCGGGCCCCCAGGGCGACGATCAGGTCGGCCTTCTGGAGGGCGCCGACGGCGGCGACGTCGCCGTGCATGCCCGGCATGCCGACGAACTGGGGGTGGCTGTCGGGGAAGACGCCGCGGGCCATCAGCGTGGTGACGACCGGGACGCCGGTCAGCTCGGCCAGGACGCGCAGCTCGGCCGAGGCGCCGGCACGCAGGACGCCGCCGCCGACGTACAGGACGGGGCGCTTGGCGTCGAGGATCATCCGGGCGGCCTCGCGGACCTGCTTGCCGTGCGGCTTGGTGACCGGGCGGTAGCCGGGCAGGTCCAGGCGCTCGGGCCAGACGAACTCGGCGCCGGCCTGGAGCGCGTCCTTGGAGATGTCGACCAGGACCGGGCCGGGGCGGCCGCTGGAGGCGATGTGGAACGCCTCGGCGACCGTGCGCGGGATGTCGCGCACGTCCTTGACCAGGAAGTTGTGCTTGGTGATCGGCATCGTGATGCCGCAGATGTCCGCCTCCTGGAAGGCGTCCGTGCCGATCATCGGGGAGGCGACCTGCCCGGTGATGGCGACCATGGGCACCGAGTCCATGTAGGCGTCCGCCAGCGGCGTGACCAGGTTGGTGGCACCGGGGCCGCTGGTGGCCATGCAGACCCCGGGCCGGCCGGTGGCGTAGGCGTAACCCTCGGCTGCGTGACCGGCGCCCTGCTCGTGGCGCATGAGGATGTGGCGCACCTTCGCGGAGTCGTAGAGGGGGTCGTAGGCGGGAAGGATGGCGCCGCCGGGAATCCCGAAGACGGTGTCGACACCGACCTGCTCCAGCGACCTGATCAGCGATTGTGCGCCGGTCATCTGCTCGGTCATCTCAAGATCCTTAGCGAGGGCCCAGAGCGGCACGGGGGCTCTGGTTCGTGGTGGGACTGACTCGTCGTGGCCTGGTGCGGCAATAAAAAAACCCCCACCGCCCATGGCGGTCGAGGGGTGGCGCGCAGCAGAAGTGACTCAGTGGGCTGCGCGCCGACCAAGTACGAGAATCAGGGAGTTGCTCTTCACGCTCCCAACCTTGGCCGAAGAGGCGTCCGCCCGTCAACCAGAACTTCATATTGTCTCGCATACTGAGACACCAATGTCAGCATGCGACCGCCGTTGCCCCGCGGACACCCCCCTGAACAGGACGAACACCGAAAAAGCCCCTGTTACGTGTAACGGAGAACACGTAACAGGGGCCATGGAGTCAACCCGTTAGCCCGCCTTAACGTCCCTCGCCGAAGACGTCCTCGGCCCGTTCGGCACGAGCTGCCCGGTTCAGCCAGATGTCCAGCTGGTCCCGGTCGGTCTCGCGCTCGATCCGCTGCCGGGCCTCCTCGGAGACCTCGACCCCCCTGGCTTCGAGCACGGTGAGCACCGCCCCGGCCTTGCCCTTGGTCTCGCCCTCGCGGAAGAGGCGTCCAACGAACTCGGTCTTGAACTCGTAGTCCTTCAGCTTCATGAGCGTCTCCAGGATTCCGGGGGCCGTGGCCTTCAAGGCCGCGAGCACATAGTCAGAGTACAGCGACGTCGAGGAGCCATCGAGGCTTCGCAGAGCCGCGTTCAACGCGGACAGCACGGCTTCGTCCTCACCCTTGGGCGGATTATTGGCCAGGGACAGGATGGTCAGCATCGGCCGGGCCGCGGCCGTCTTCGTATCGGTGATCGGCCGGAGGGTGTCCAGGGCCAGGACCAGGGGACGGATCTCCCCGCAACCCAGATCGATGGGCTCGGCGAAGTGCCGGGCCAGCGATGACGTGGGAGTGAGCACCAGGAGTGCCACCGGACACTCCAGACGCATGCGGGTGTTGGCGACGTAGGCGGGCCAGCGGTAGTACTTGCGGTCGTCCCGCTTGTTCTGGGGCTCGACGATGACCGCCAGCACCGGGACCGGGTCGTCTCCCTTCTCATGCGGGTAGGGCGGCCGCTCGCAGACCACCACCGAATCCGAGGTCAGGTGGGTCATGGCCGTACTGGTGGCCTCCGCGGCGTCGCAGCGGACGCGGGTGAACTCCGGCAGCGATTCACCGGCGATCTCCTGGAGGAGCTCCACCGCCGACTCCGGATCATTGCGGATCAGGTCGAGGGGGAACTCGTGCTGATAAGAGGGCATGGTGGAAAAGTAGCGACCTCATCAGCGTTTCCGCAGGTGAACGCCGCTATTTCCGCATTGCGTACGAATTGTCCTACAGGTTGGCGCCGGCCTCGCCGCCGACGAGGGACTCCACACCGGAGGCGGCCATGGGGCGGGCGACCAGGAAGCCCTGGCCGCGGTCGCAGCCCATCGCCCGCAGCTGCTCCAGCTGCTCGGGGCG
This sequence comes from Nocardiopsis changdeensis, assembly GCF_018316655.1. Lineage (GTDB taxonomy): Bacteria > Actinomycetota > Actinomycetes > Streptosporangiales > Streptosporangiaceae > Nocardiopsis > Nocardiopsis changdeensis. The sequence continues at coordinate 5,993,486 of NZ_CP074133.1, forward strand.
CTCGATGCCCTCGGCGACCACCTGGACGCCCAGGTCCCGGCCGAGCTGGATGATCGTGTGCGTGAGCAGGGTGACCGTGTCGTCGCGGCCCAGGTCGGCGATGAACGACGGGTCGACCTTGATGGCGTCCACGCTCAGCCGGCGCAGGTGCGCCAGCGAGGCGTACCCCATGCCGTAGTCGTCGATGGCCAGCTGCACGCCCAGCTCCCGCAGCTCCGCCAGGCGCTGCACCGCCTCGCCGCCGCCGTCGAGCAGGACGTCCTCGTCCACCTCCAGGGTGAGCACCTCGGCGGACAGGCCGGATTCGGCGAGCGCCGACTCCACCGCCTCCACGAAGCGCGGCGACAGCACCTGCTTGACGGACAGGTTGACCGACAGGCCGATGTCCCAGTCCGAGACCCGCCACACCGCGACCTTCTCGCACGCCTCCCGCAGGATCCACTCCCCCAGCGGCACGATCAGCCCGGACTCCTCGGCCGCGCCCAGGAACCCGTCCGGGCCGACGGTCTCGCCGTCGCGGTTCCAGCGCACCAGCGCCTCCACCGACGTCACCTGGGACGTGCCCAGGTCCACGATGGGCTGGTACTCCAGGAAGAACTCGCCCTCCGCCAGCGCCCGGCGCAGCCGGATCTGGAGCTCCAGCCGGGACACCACCGTGTCGTGCATGTGCGCCGCGTACACCTCGACGTTGCCCGGCCCGCGCTCCTTGGCCCGGGTCAGCGCCACGTCGGCGTTGCGCAGCAGGTCGCCGCTGTCGGTGTCCGGCTCGGCGAAGGCCACCCCCAGGCTGGCCGTCAGCACCAGCTCCCGGTCGGCCACCTGGAACGGCTCCGAGGCGATCACCCGGCCCAGCCGCTCGGCCAGGTCCACCACCCGCTGCGCCCGGGGCACGCCCTCGATGAGGACGGCGAACTCGTCGCCGCCCCAGCGCGCCAGCGTCGCACCCGACTCCAGCTCCCCACGCAGCCTGCGCGCCGCCTGCGCCAGCAGGTGGTCGCCGCGCACGTGCCCGGCGGAGTCGTTGACCGCCGTGAACCCGTCCAGGTCCAGGAAGAGCACCGCGATGTCCCCGGTGAGCTCGTCGCTGATCGCCCGGTGCGCCAGCACGTCGCTGGCCCGCTCCTCCAGGTAGGCCCGGTTGGGCAGCCCGGTCACCCCGTCGTGGAAGGTCAGGTGCTCGACCTCGTCCTGGAGCGCCACCTGCGCGCTGATGTCCCGGGTGGTCACCAGCAGCCGGTCCGGCTCGCCGGGCTGCTCGTACAGGGACACCGTGGACTCGGTGTGCCGCCAGGTGCCGTCCGCCGCGCGTACGCGCAGCCTCAGGTGCACGCCCTGGCCGTCGCGCGCGTCGAACAGGGCGGTGACCGCCTCGACGCGGTCCATGTCCTCGGGGTGGATGAGCGCCGTCACCGGCGCGGCCAGCACGTCGTCCAGCCGGTACCCGAACGCCTCCGCGGTGCCCGGGCTGACGTAGGTCACCCCGCCGTCGCGGTCCAGCACCAGGATGACGTCGCCGCTGTTGCGGGCCAGCTCGTGGAAGTGCCCCTCGCGGTTGCGCACCATCCGGGTGAGGGTCGCGTTCTCCTCCAGCATGCCGAGGATGCGCACCAGCAGAACGAGCACGGCGGTGCCCGCCGCCAGCGGCAGCACCGGGGCCACCCCCGGCAGCCGCAGGCCCGCCACCGTGAGCACCACCGCCGAGATCGCGACGGCGCCCACCGCGGCCAGCTCCGGGGCGAACCGGTACAGGCCCCGCCCGGTGATCCTGCGCGGCCGGGCGCCGGGGCGGTGCTCCACCAGCCACGGCAGCGCCCCCATCAGCGCGAACCCCAGGAAGCGGACGGGGTGCTCCAGCCCGCCCAGCACCGGCGGCCCGGTCAGGCGGCTGATGGCTCCGAGCATGTCCGAGGCGGCGATGACGATGAGCGCGCCGATCGCCAGCAGCACCGCGCGCCGCGTGCTGTGCGGCGACATGAAGACCAGCGGGATCAGCAGGCACAGCACCGCGATGTCGGCCACCGGGTACACCAGGGCGAAGCCCAGTACCCCCGAGCCCTCGCCCAGCTCGTCGTAGAGCGGCGAGAACAGCAGCAGCCACACCACGGCGAAGACGGCGGCCGCGCACACGTAGCTGTCGGTGATGTGCCGCAGCGCGGTGCGCAGGCCCCCCGGCCAGGGGGCGAAGCGGGTGAACCCCACCACGAACAGCGGCAGCGCCGCCAGCGCGAACAGGTCGCCCAGGGTCAGGGACAGCACCGACCCGGAGCTGAGTATCCGGGTGATGCCGTGGGTGACGCCGCCCGCGCACCAGGCCAGGGCGGCGAAGCCGAGGTTGCGCAATGCGGCCGGGCCGTCCGCTCCGTCGGCGTGGGCCTCCCGGTCGGCGCCGGTGGCCGCCCAGCGGCGCGACGCCAGCAGCAGGGACGCGCCCGCGGCCCCGGCCGCCGCGGAGGCGGGCCACTCGCCGAGCAGGGACGCGACGGTGCCCTCCTCCCCGACGGGGACCAGGGTCGCCGCGAGGTAGACGAGGAACAAGGCGACGAGCCCGCTGACCGACAGGCGACGTGCCCGGGTTCCCATTACCGACCTCCCAGCGGGCGCGCTGTGGACTCCGTGGCGGATCGCCGCGGACACGCTCTCTCCTCGGACATGGAGCACCCACCTCGCGTCGTGACGATTCCGGGCGCGCTCGGACGTGCGGCGCGCGGACCGGCGATCTCGTGGGACCGGGACGTCCCGGCGGCGGGCGGTCGCCGTCGACCGCGGCACCACCGTGCGGTCGCAACCCTATGCAACCAAGGTCACATGGCGATTGAGGACCGGACGAGAGATGACGACGGAGTCGTCACCCATCGTGACCGCCATAGCGGACGCCGGAGTCCCCTGAATGCTCCCGGGTGTGCCGCGCCCGTCATCCGGCAACCGCGGCACACCCTGAACCCTAGGGGATCCGGGACGGGCACCGTCCCGCTCCCGGCGTGGCGCCGGGCACACGCGGGGTCAGGAGACGCCGAGCCGCTCCAGGATCAGCTGCCGGGCGCGCCCGGCGTCGGCCTGCCCGCGCGTCGCCTTCATGACCGCGCCGACCAGGGCGCCGGCCGCGGCGACCTTGCCGCCGCGCACCTTGTCCGCGGCGTCGGGGTCGGCGGCGATGGCGGCGTCGACGGCGGCGCCCAGCGCGCCGTCGTCGCTGACGACCTTGAGGCCGCGGGCCTCGACGACCGCGTCGGGCTCGCCCTCACCGGCGAGCACGCCCTCGACGACCTGGCGGGCCAGCTTGTTGGTGAGCGTGCCCTCGGCGACCAGGGCGATGATCCGCGCGACCTGGCCGGGGGTGATCGGCAGGGCGGACAGCTCCACCTCCTGCTCGGTGGCGCGGCGGGACAGCTCGTTCAGCCACAGCTTGCGGGCCTCGCCCGAGGGCGCCCCGGCGGCGACGGTGGCCTCCACCAGCTCGACCGCGTCCGCGTTGACCAGGTCGCGCAGCTCGGTGTCGCTGAGGTTCCACTCGGCGCGGATGCGGGCCCGCTTGGCGGCGGGCAGCTCCGGCAGGGTGGCGCGCAGCTCCTCGACCCACTCCGCGGACGGGGCGACCGGGACCAGGTCGGGGTCCGGGAAGTAGCGGTAGTCCTGCGCCTCCTCCTTGCTGCGGCCGGAGACGCTGGAGCCGGTGTGCTCCTGGAAGTGGCGGGTCTCCTGGACGACCCTGCCGCCCGCCTTGAGCACGCCCGCCTGCCGCTCGATCTCGGAGCGGACGGCGCGCTCGACCGAGCGCAGGGAGTTGACGTTCTTGGTCTCGCTGCGGGTGCCCCACTCGGCGGCGCCGCGCTCGTTGATGGAGACGTTGACGTCGCAGCGCATGGAGCCCTCCTCCATGCGGACGTCGGAGATGCCCAGGGAGCGGACCAGGTCGCGCAGCTCGGCGGCGTAGGCGCGGGCCACCAGCGGGGCCAGCTCGCCGGTGCCGGTGATCGGCTTGGTGACGATCTCCAGCAGCGGGATGCCCGCGCGGTTGTAGTCGACGATGGAGTACTCGGCGCCGTGGATGCGGCCGGTGGCCCCGCCCACGTGGGAGGTCTTGCCGGTGTCCTCCTCCATGTGGACGCGCTCGATCTCCACCCGGAACTCGCGCGGCCCGTCGGGGGTGTCCACCGTCACGTCCAGGTACCCGTCGACGCAGATCGGCTCGTCGTACTGGGAGATCTGGTAGTTCTTCGGCATGTCCGGGTAGAAGTAGTTCTTCCGGGCGAACCGGCCCCAGGGGGCGACGGAGCAGTTGAGCGCCAGGCCCAGGCGGATGGCGCCCTCGACGGCCTTGGCGTTGACCACCGGCAGGGAGCCGGGCAGCGCCAGGCATACCGGGCACACCTGGGTGTTGGGCTCCGCGCCGAACCCGGTCGGGCAGGAGCAGAACATCTTCGAGGCGGTACCCAGCTCGATGTGGGTCTCCAGGCCGAGCACCGGCTCGTATTCGGCCAGCGCCTGCTCGTAGGCCACCGGGCCGCCGTTGGTGGTGGGAGTCACCGCGTGGGCCATCGCCGCAAACCCGTTTCCGTAGAGGACATACCTTCCAGGTCAGCCTACCGAGCGCCCGGGGGTGACGCGTCCGACGCCGGATGTCACGTGATGCGCACGATCAGGCCACCGTAGAGGTGTTCCTTCGTCACCCACGGTGCCGGACCGTTAGTCTGAGTGTCCCCAGGAGACGATTTCGCCAGGCCGAACACGGGAGCTGTACATGGGCGTCCTGCTTCGGTGCGCAACGCTGTTTTCCTCGGTCGCCCTCGTCGCGGCCCTGGCCGGAGCCCCGGCCGCCCTCGCCGACGACTTCTCCCGTGTGGAGCGCGACGCCGTGGCCGGGACGGACCTCGTCACCGCCGGCGGCGGACCCGTGCCCACCGCGCTCTACAGCCTGCGGACCGGGAACGAGGGCGCCGTGCGCGCCTACACCGCCTCGCCCGACGGCGAGGTCCGCCGGCGTGCCGCCTACGTGGAGTCGGGCTGGTCCGACACCGGGGCCGGGGACGGCGACCGCGCCCGGTGGATCGTCGCCCACTCCTACCCCCACGTGGACCTGCTGGCACTGGGCCTGGACGTCGGCCTGCCGCTGGGCGAGGAGCAGGCGATCGCCGGCACCCAGGCCGCCCTGTGGAAGGTGCTGTCGGGCACCGAGCCGGACCGCGAGGCCAACGACGAGGCCGTGCTGGCCCTGTACGACCACCTGACCGAGGCCGAGGGGGTCCTGCCGGCGGGGCCGCGCCCGCTGACCGTGGACCCCGGCCACCTGGAGGCCACCGCCCCGCAGGAGCCCCTGGGCCCGCTCACCGTGTCGAGCACCGGCGACGGGCCGGTGAGCCTGTCGCTCAGCGGGGCGCCCGCCTCCTGGCTGGTGGACGCGCAGGGCGACCGGACCGACCGGGCCGTCGACGGCGACCCGGTGTACCTGGACGTGAGCCCGTCCGTCCCGGCCGGGGTGGTGACCCTGCACGTGCGCGGCGAGGACCTGCCGCTGGCCGAGGGGAGCCTGTTCACCGGCCGCGACGGGGTGCGCACCCGCCCGCTGGTCACCGCCGAGCCGGCCGAGGCGACCATCACCACCACGGCGACGGTCACCTGGCGCGCCCCGAGCCCCGAGCCGACTCCGGTGCCCGAAACCCCGGCCGAAACCCCGGAGCCGGAGCCCGAAGAGCCCCTCACCGAGGCCGTACCGAGCCCGGAGGCCACGCCGACCGAGGCCGACCGAATCCCCGAGGAGGACCTGCCGACGACGGGCACCTGGCTGTCGGGGCTGCTGGTCATCGCGGGGGCCCTGGTGGTATCGGGCCTGATCATCCTGGTTCTGGGCCGCAAGCGACGCGAGTGACCCCCGTTCAGTTGCATAACATTCGCCCATAATGCGGCCTTGTCCGCGCGCCATTTTTTCTCGCCCGTATCCGGTCACATTTTTCGCGAACCGGGTTGGAAGTGGCGAATGGGATCGCTAGTATCGGGCGGGCGATCGACCTAGTGCGGCGCCGCAGGCCCGCCCCCGCGAGACGGCTCAGCCCGGGACCGGGACGCACCCACGCCCTTCCCCATGGCTCCACGCCGCCTGACCCCGACGTTGCTACCCCCGACCCGGACGCACGTGTGGCGGCCTGTACCGCCCGTCCTTCGCACGGATCGCACCGCGGTCCCCTACCGCGACCCGAACCGTTTCCATCCGGTCACCCCTAGATGACACCGGGATACGACTTGACTCAGATCTCCCTCCTCCGCACCGCCGGGCGCGCGGGCCTGGCGGCCACCGCCGCCGCCTTCCTCGCCTTCGGCCTGGCGGCCCCCGCCTCCGCCGAGCCCGAGCTCTACGAGGGCGCGGTCACCGGCACCTACGTCGGCAACGCCGAGAGCGGCACCCGCGTCAAGATGGACGGCGGCGCCGCCTCCACCAGCCTCTTCAACCTGAAGCTGCAAGACGGCACCATCCTCACCACGTACTGCATCGACTTCAGCACGAGCATCGTGAGCGGCGCGGGCTACGCCGAGGACAAGTGGGAAAACTACCCGGGCAAGGGCGACTTCGCCGAGCCCGCCAAGGTCCACTGGATCCTCCAGAACGCCTACCCGAACGTCAGCGCCGAGGAGCTGGGCGCCGCCGCCGGGGTCGAGGGCCTGACCCCGAAGGACGCCCTGGGCGGCACCCAGGCCGCCATCTGGCACTTCAGCAACGGCATGGACCTGACCGACGACAACTCCGCCGGCGTCAAGGCCGTCTACGAGTACCTGGTCGGCAATGCCGAGGACCTGCCGCAGACCTCCGAGCCCGACGCGACCCTGAGCATCACCCCCGGCACCGCCGAGGGCGTGGCCGGCACCACGGTCGGCGAGTTCACCATCGAGACCAACGCGACCTCCGCCATCGAGGTGGACCTGACCGCCCCCGCGGGCGTCGAGCTGGTCGACCTGGAGACCGGCGAGGCCGTGACCGAGGTCGAGAACGGCGACAAGGTCGGCTTCGAGGTGCCCGCGGGCACCGAGGCCGGCCAGGCGTCCTTCGCTCTGGAGACCAGCGCCCACGTCGCGACCGGCCGCCTGTTCCAGGGCATCGAGATCGTGACGCAGACCCTGATCACCGCCGAGGGCGGCGACACCACGGCCTCCGCCTCGGCCTCCGCCACCTGGACCGCCGGCGGCGGCGAGGAGCCCACCCCCTCCCCGTCCCCGTCCGAGGAGCCCAGCGAGTCCCCCTCGCCGACCCCGGGCCCGACCCCGACGCCGTCGGAGTCCCCCTCCACCCCGGCCTCCCCGAAGCCGAGCGCCCCGGACGATGACCGTCCGGCCCTGCCGGTCACCGGTGGCGCCCTGGCCGGCCTGGTCGCCGCGGGCATCGCCGCCCTCGGCGCCGGCGGCGGTGCGATCTACCTGAGCCGCAAGCGCAAGGCGGCCGGTACCTCCACCGAGGACTAAGGCCACCTCGTGAGAGCCCCCTCCCGGGATTCACCCGGGAGGGGGCTTTCGCGTGTACACCGTTCGCCCCGCCCGCGCGTCCTCTTCCCGGGAGCCGCGAACCGCGCTCCGGGGCCCCGCCCCTCTCGGCTTGGTGGGGACATCCCATATCGCTAATATCGGTCACGCGGTATTCGCCGACTCCCCGCTCACCCTCCTCACGGTGTTCCTCCTGCCGTGCGAGCATCCCCTGGTCCCTCCGCGGACACCACCGCAGAACTCAAGGAAGAGACGTGACGAACGTGTCCCTCCCCCGTGCCCTCGGGCGCACGACCGTCGCCGCAGGCGCGGCAGCCCTCCTCGCCCTGGGCCTGGCCGCCCCGGCCGCCGCCGACAACGCCGTCCGCGCGCAGTACACGGGCACCACCGGCCCGAACAGCGTCCAGATCACCATGGGCGGCCAGAACGTCGGCGCGACGATGTTCGAACTCACGCTGGAAGGCGGGGACACCTTCAGCGCGTACTGCATCGACCTGGAGACGAGCACCCGCAACAACGCCTGGTACGTCGAGGACGCCTGGGCGAACTACCCGGGCAAGGGCGACTTCACCGCGCCGGGCAAGGTCCACTGGATCCTCCAGAACAGCTACCCGACGGTCTCCGCCCAGGAGCTCGGGCAGCAGGTCAACCTGCCCCGCCTGTCCGAGTCCCACGCGATGGCCGCCACCCAGGCCGCCATCTGGCACTTCACCAACGGCGCCGACCTGGGCCGCGCCCCGGCCAACGTCACCAAGGTCTACCGCCACCTGATCGAGAGCGCCGAGGACCTCCCCCAGGAGCCGGGCCCGTCCCTGACCGTCACCCCCGGCACCGCCGAGGGCGAGGCCGGGTCGACCGTCGGCGAGTTCGCCATCGAGACCAGCGCCGCCTCCGTCCCGGTCACCGTCGAGGCCCCCGCGGGCGTCGAGCTGGTGGACCTGGAGACCGGCGAGGCCGTCTCCGCCGTCGAGAACGGCGACAAGGTCGGCTTCGAGGTGCCCGCGGGCACCGAGGCCGGCCAGGCGTCCTTCTCCCTGGAGACCACCGCCGAGGTGTCCGCGGGCCGCCTGTTCAAGGGCGAGGACCCGGCCAAGCCGACCCAGACGCTGATCACCGCCAAGTCCGAGGACGTCACCGTCTCGGCCTCCGCGACGGCCACCTGGACCGCCGGCGGCGGCGAGGAGCCCTCCCCGAGCCCCTCCCCGTCCCCCTCCGAGGAGCCCAGCGAGTCCCCGGAGCCGACCCCGGGCCCGACCCCGACCCCGACGCCGTCGGAGTCCCCCTCCACCCCGGCCTCCCCGAAGCCGACCGCTCCGGACGATGACCGCCCGGCCCTGCCGGTCACCGGTGGCGCCCTCCTCGGCCTGGTCGCCGCGGGTGTCGCCGCCCTCGGCGCCGGCGGCGGCGCGATCTACCTGAGCCGCAAGCGCAAGGCCGCTTCCGGCCAGGAGTAATCCACCGGCCCTGGGGCCCCGTCCTGTTACAGGACGGGGCCCTTTGTCATGTGTTCAACGGACAAAAACCCCAACTGTGGACACAGTGCACTTGAGCCACTACCGAGGGTTGGTCTCATGGAGTCGAATCGCTACCATCGGCCCGGTATCCCCCAGCGGAACAGGTACCCCGCCACCGTTCCCGAGCACCTCTCCCCCTCCGCTCCCCCCGACGGAAAGAGAACCGTGAACACGTCCGCACTCCGCCGCCCCGCCCTCGCCGTGGTCGCCGCCACCGTGCTCCTCGCGGGCCCGCTGGCCCTCCCGGCCGCCGCCGACCCCGTCCGCGGGCGGTACACAGGGGTCGACGAGCACGGGCACGGGATCGTCATGCGGGGCGAGGAGTTCACCACCACCGCGACCTTCGGCCTCGACCTGGGCGACCGCACCCTACCGACCTACTGCATCGACTTCCGGACCGGGATCGTGGGGGACGCCTGGTACGTGGAGGACAGCTGGGCCGACTACCCGGGCGAGGGGGACTTCAGCGAGCCGGGCCGGGTCCACTGGATCCTCATGAACTCCTACCCGGTCGTGGAGATCGGCGACCTGCGCGAGGAGACCGGCATCCCGGGGCTGACCAAGGCCGAGGCCCTGACGGCGACCCAGGCGGCGATCTGGCACTTCAGCAACGGGCTCGACCTGGAACAGGTGGAGCAGAACCCGGACCTGCCCACGGTCTCCGAGGAAGAGGTGGTGGAGCTCTACGAGCTCCTCGTCGCCGACGCGCGGGAACTGCCCGACGAGCCGCCGACCGCCCTGTCGGTGTCCCCCGAGGAGGCGTCGGGGCTGGCCGGGGAGACCGTCGGCGAGTTCACCGTGGAGACCAGCGCCGCGTCGGTGCCCGTCGAACTGGACGCGCCCGACGGCGTGGAGGTCGTCGACCTGGCGACCGGGGAGGCCGTCGAGACCGTGTCGGACGGCGACCGGATCGGGCTGTCGGTCCCGGCGGACGCCGCCGCGGGCGAGGCCGGGTTGACCCTCGCCGCGGAGGCGGCGGTGCTGACCGGGCGCCTGTTCAAGGGCGAGGACGCCGACGAGCCCACCCAGACGCTCATCGCGGCGGCCGACGGCGAGATCACCGTCTCCCGCACGGTGACCGCGGCCTGGGACGAGGCGGGCGGGACCCCGCCGCCGATCGCGAGCCCCTCCGCGAGCCCGGTGGCCGCGGCGGCCGACGACCGCGGCCTGGCCCTGACCGGACCGACCGTCGCCGCCCTGGTGGCGGTCGCGGCGGTCCTCATCCTGGGCGGCCTGGCCTTCCTCCTGGCCGCGCGCCGCCGCCGCACCGCCCGGGACTGACCCCGAACCCGGGGCCCGGACCGTACCCCCCACGGCCCGGGCCCCGCCCCCACCCCCGGGGAGCCGACCACTACCGGAGGCGGCGCGGTGCTCCCGCCCCGCCGGGCCCTCCACCCGACCGAGGCGGCCGGGGCACGGCCGGAGGGCCTTCACCCTGAGGGGCCCCGACCCCCCGGCGCGACCGGGGCCCCGGGGCGGAGGCACACTCACGGCCCGGGCACACGACGGCGCCCGCCGCCCCGGAGGGGGCGGCGGGCGCCGTGCGTCCGTCCTTCGCGCCTACGCGTTGACCGCGTACGGGCTGCGCGCGATGAGCGCGCCGTCCCGGTCGGCCAGGGCGCGCTCGACCGCGGCCGCCACCCGGTAGGTGCGGTCGTCGGCCAGCGGCGGGGCCATGATCTGCAGGCCCACCGGCAGCCCGTCCTCCGGCGCCAGGCCGCACGGCACCGACAGCGCCGCGTTGCCCGCCAGGTTGGACGGGATGGTGCACAGGTCCGCCAGGTACATCGCCATCGGGTCCTCGGCGCGCTCGCCGATCGGGAACGCGGTGGTCGGCGTGGTCGGCGAGACCAGCACGTCCACGCTCTCGAACGCCGCGTCGAAGTCGCGCTTGATGAGCGTCCGCACCTGCTGGGCGCTGCCGTAGTAGGCGTCGTAGTAGCCGCTGGACAGCGCGTAGGTGCCCAGCATGATCCGCCGCTTCACCTCGGGGCCGAAGCCCTGGGCGCGGGTCAGCGACATGACCTCCTCGGCGCTGCGCGTGCCGTCGTCGCCGACGCGCAGCCCGTAGCGCATGGCGTCGAACCGGGCCAGGTTGGACGAGCACTCGCTGGGCGCGATGAGGTAGTACGCCGACAGGGCGGCGTCGAAGCTGGGGCAGGACACCTCGACGATCTTGGCGCCCAGGGACTCCAGCAGCTCCAGGCTCTCGTGGAAGCGCTGGCGCACCCCGGCCTGGAAGCCGTCGCTGTCCAGCTCCTTGACCACGCCGACGCGCAGGCCGTCGATGTCGCCGCGGCGGGCGGCCTCGACGATCGGCGGGACGGGGGCGTCGATGGAGGTGGAGTCGCGCGGGTCGTGCCCGGAGAACGCCTCCTGGAGCAGGGCGGCGTCGAGCACGTTGCGCGCGAACGGGCCGGGAGTGTCCAGGGAGGAGGCGAACGCGATCATCCCGTACCGGGACGAGCCGCCGTAGGTGGGCTTGGCGCCGACCAGGCCGCACACGGCGGCGGGCTGGCGGATGGAACCGCCGGTGTCGGTGCCGGTGGCCAGGGGGGCCTCGAACGCGGCGACGGCCGCGGAGGACCCGCCCGAGGACCCGCCGGGGATGCGGTCGGTGTCCCACGGGTTGCGGGTGACCTGGTAGGCGGAGTTCTCGGTGGAGGAGCCCATGGCGAACTCGTCCATGTTGGTCTTGCCCAGGATGACCAGCCCGGCCTCGCGCAGGCGCGCGGTGACGGTGGCGTCGTAGGGCGGCTGCCAGCCCTCCAGGATCTTGGAGGCGGCGGTGGTGGGCATGTCCTTGGTGACGAACACGTCCTTGTGGGCGACGGGCACGCCGGCCAGCGGGCCCTGCTCCTCGCCCGCGGCGCGGCGGGCGTCCACGGCCCGGGCCTGCTCCAGGGCGGTCTCCCGGCGCACGTGGAGGAAGGCGTTGATCTCGCCGTCCACGGCCTCGATCCGGTCCAGGTAGGCGTTGGCGGCCTCCTCCGCGGAGACCTCGCCCGCCTTGATCGCCGCGCCGAGGTCGGCGGCGCTGAGACTGACGATGTCGCTCATGGCTACTCCTCCTCCCCGAGGATGCGCGGGACCCGGAACCGCTGCTCCTCCACCGCCGGGGCCCCGGACAGGGCCTGCTCCGGGGTGAGGCACGGCCGGGCCTCGTCGGGGCGGAAGACGTTGGTCAGCGGCAGGGCGTGCGAGCTCGGCGGGATGTCGCCCTTGGCGACCTCCTGCACCTTGGCCACGGCGGTGAGGATGTCACCGAGCTGGGCGGCGAGCGTGTCGAGCTCGCTCTCGTCGAGCGCCAGCCGCGACAACCGGGCGAGGTGCGCGACCTCATCGCGGGTGATGGCGGTCATGAGTGTCTAACCGTTTCTTCGGCGGACGGGCTAACCCGTCAATCCTATGGCTCCCCCGCCGTCCCCGGTGCCGGTACACCGAGGCCGGGACCGGGATCACCCGGGTGCCGGCCCCGGCCGGGGCCCTGACCGCCGCCCGCCCCGGCCGGCCCGCTCCCCCGGTGTCCGGTGAGCCAGGCGGGGACGTCGGCGGCGGGCATCGGCCGGGCGAAGTAGTGGCCCTGGGCGGCCTGGCAGCCGGTGTCGCGGGCCGCCTCGGCCAGGGCCCGGGTCTGCACGCCCTCGGCGGTGGCGCGCATGCCGAGCGCGTTCACCAGGGCGATGGCGGCGCGGACGACGGTGGGGCCGTTGCCGGTGCCGTCGGTGAGCCGGGCGGTGAACGACCCGTGGATCTTGACCTCGTCCAGCGGCAGCCCGGCGAGCTGGACCAGGGTGAAGTGGCCGGTGCCGAAGTCGTCGAGGGCCAGCCCCACCCCCAGGTCGCGCAGCCGGTGGACGGCGGCGGTGGCGGCCTCGGTGTCGGTGATCAGGGCGTTCTCTCCGATCTCCAGCACCAGCCGCTCGGGCGGGACCCCGTGTTCGGCCAGGGCGGCGGCCACGGTGTCGGGCAGGTCGGGGTGCAGGAGTTCGCGCACGCCCAGGTTGACGGAGACGGGCAGCATGACGCCGCGCTCGCGCCAGCGCGCGGCGCGGGCCAGGGTGATGTCCAGGACCTGCCCGGTGAACGCCCGGAACAGGTGGGACTCCTCCACGACCGGCATGAACTCCCCCGGCTCCAGCAGCCCCCGGGAGGGGTGCCGCCAGCGGGCCAGGGCCTCCAGCCCGACGGCGTGCCCGTCGTCCAGGCTGACCTTGGGCTGGTAGTGCATCTCCAGGGCGCCCTCGGTGAGCCCGCGGCGCAGTTCGCTGAACAGGCTGAGCCGGGCGGTGGAGTTGCGGTCCTTGCCGGGGTCGTAGGACTCCACCCCCGAGCGGGCGGACTTGGCGACGTACATGGCGACGTCGGCACGCTGCATGAGGTGCTCGAAGTCGACGGCGTCCTCGGGGTGCAGGGCGATGCCGATGCTGGCCTCCAGGTCGAGGTCCATGCCGTCCAGGCGGACGGGTTCGCTCAGGGCGCCGCGCAGCCGGGTGGCGACCTCGGCGGCGGCCTCGGTGTCGCGGATCTGGGGCAGCAGCACGGCGAACTCGTCGCCGCCGAGCCGGGCGACGAGGTCGCCGGGGCGGACGCTGTGGGTGAGCCGCCCGGCGACCGTCTGGAGCAGCCGGTCGCCGGTGGGGTGCCCCAGGGTGTCGTTGACCTCCTTGAACCGGTCCAGGTCGAGCAGGAGCAGGCCGACCCGGCCGCCGCGCCGCCGGGCGGCGTCGATCTCCTGGTGGGCCCGGACGGTGAGGAGCTTGCGGTTGGCCAGCCCGGTGAGCTCGTCGTGGTTGGCCTGGTGGTCGCGTTTGACCGACAGCAGGGCGCTGCCGTGCAGGGCGAGCAGCGGCAGCGCGAACAGCGGCACGTACAGCACCGAGTGGGTCGCGGTGACGGCCACGAGGGGCGCCAGCGCGATGAGGACCGCGTTGACCCGGGCCTGGCGCCCGATGCCCTTGAACAGGACCTGGGACAGCGACACGCGTTCGTGCATGGCGACGGCGCAGGTCACCAGCACCCGGTTGACCGCGAAGTAGGCGGCCCCGGCCAGGCCGACGGCGATGAGGCCCTCTCCGGCGGGGATCCAGCCGGTGGCGCGCAGCGGCGGCAGGACCAGGCGCAGGACGGCGTCGGCGGCGCCCAGGGACAGCACGTACTGGGCGGCGTTGAACGCGGTGCGGTGGGCGGCGTGGCCGCGGGCGAACCCGGCGATGACGGTGGCGGCGGCCTGGACGAGCCCGGCCAGGGGCAGCCCCTGGAAGATGACCAGGGCCAGGGAGAACGGCAGCGAGGTGGGGACGCCGTCGCCGGGCGCCTGTCCGGGGATGGCGATGGGGCGCAGCTCGCCCAGCACGACCATGACGAGCAGGACCCAGGTGAGGGGTTCGACGGCGTACCGGAGCAGGTCGGGACCGGCCCACGGCAGGGCGGCGGCGAGCAGGAGCGTCCCGGAGACGACGGTGCCCGCCATGTACAGCCAGAGCGGGGTGCCGGCGCGGGGGCCGATGTCCCGGGTGCTGATGGGGTCTCTCATGCGTGCTGTCCTCATGAGGGGGACGCGGAGACCGGCGGCACCGTCGGTGCCACCGCTCCTGATGGTTCCGGCCTGCGGGAGCGGTCACCCCTCCATGACCGAATCCCGGGATCGGTGGTGCCCGTTTCACGGGGTGCACTGTCCACCTTACGCCGCTTCGTCACCAAGTGTCGCCTGTTCGGAACTATCAGTTAACCAAGACGCGGGTCGATTGTGACGTGAACCGGGAAAAAGATACGGCGGCCCGGAACGAACCCCGATCCGCACGCCCGCAGAACAGGCGTGCGGCTCCGGGCGTGCCGGGCCGCCGTATCCGGTGCGCTACTCCTGCGCGGGGGCCTCCTCCGCCGCGGCCCCGGAGCCGTCCCCGGCCTTTTCGGCCCCGGCCTCGGCCCCAGCGGCGTCCCCGTCCCCGGGCTCCTCCTCCGGCGGGTTGATCCGCACCTTCTCCGCCGCCTCGGGCCCCGCCTCCAGCAGCACGCGGAACCCCTGCTCGTCGAGGATCGGCACGCCCAGCTTGACGGCCTTGTCGTACTTGGACCCGGGGCTGTCGCCCACCACCACGAACCCGGTCTTCTTGGACACCGACGCCGTGGCCCGGCCGCCGCGTTCGGCGATCGACTCCTTGGCCCCGTCCCGGGTGAAGCCCTCCAGCGAGCCGGTGACCACCACGGTCACTCCGTCCAGCACGCCCGAGAGGGCCTCGTCGACCTCGTCCTCCATGCGCACCCCGGCCGCCGCCCACTTGGCGACGATCTCCCGGTGCCAGTCGACCTCGAACCACTCCCGGATGGAGCGGGCGATGGTCGGGCCGATCCCGTCCACCGCGGCCAGCTCCTCCTCCGAGGCGGCGCGGATGGCGTCCATCGACCGGAAGTGCCGGGCCAGGTCCTCGGCGGCGCGCGGGCCCACGTGCCGGATGGACAGCGCCACCAGCACCCGCCACAGCGGGCGCGACTTGGCGATCTCCAGCTGCTCGAACAGCTTCTCCACGGTCTTCTTGGGCTCGCCCTTGAGGTTGGCGAAGAACGAGACGACCTTGGGCTCGCCGGTCTTGGGGTCGGTCTTGGGCTCGGAGGTGTCGGGGTCGAGCACGTGGGTGCGGATCGGCAGCAGCTGCTCGACGGTGAGGTCGAACAGGTCGCCCTCGTCCTTGAGCGGGGCGTCGGCGGGCTCCAGCGGCTGGGTCAGCGCGGTGGCCGCCACGTACCCGAGCGCCTCGATGTCCAGGGCCTTGCGGCCGGCCACGAAGTACACCCGCTCGCGCAGCTGTCCGGGGCAGGACCGGGCGTTGGGGCAGCGCAGGTCGACGTCGCCCTCCTTCTGCTGGCCCAGCGGCGTCCCGCACTCGGGGCACTTCTCCGGCATGACGAACGGCCGCTCGCCGCCGTCGCGTTTCTCCACCACCGGCCCGACGATCTCGGGGATGACGTCGCCCGCCTTGCGCAGCACCACCGTGTCGCCGATGAGCACGCCCTTGCGCTCGACCTCCTGGGCGTTGTGCAGGGTGGCGAACTCCACCTCGGACCCGGCGACGAACACCGGCTCCATCACGCCGTAGGGGGTGACCCGGCCGGTGCGGCCCACACCGACCTTGATGTCCACCAGCTTGGTGGTGACCTCCTCCGGCGGGTACTTGTACGCGATCGCCCAGCGCGGGGCGCGGCTGGTCGACCCCAGCCGCCGCTGGAGGGCGAAGTCGTCCACCTTGATGACGATGCCGTCGATCTCGTAGGCGGGCTCGTGCCGGTGCTCCTGGTAGTGGGCGACGTAGGCGCGCACCTCGTCCATGGTGGACACGACCTTGTAGCGGTCGCTGAGCGGCAGCCCCCACTCCCCCAGCAGGGCGTACGCCTGCGACTGGCTCGTGAACCGCACGTCCTCCGAGCCCTGCGCCGGGGTGTAGGCGCCCACGCCGTGCACGATCATCGACAGCGGCCGGGTGGCGGTGACCCGCGGGTCCTTCTGCCGCAGCGAGCCGGCCGCGGCGTTGCGCGGGTTGGCGAAGGGGGTGTGCTCGCCGGTCTCGGTGATGCGCCGGTTGAGCGCCTCGAACGCCTCCACCGGCAGGAACACCTCGCCGCGCACCTCCAGCAGCTCGGGCGCCGGGCGCACGCTCTCGTCGAGCTGCTCGGGCACGACGTCGATGGTGCGGATGTTGAGGGTGATGTCCTCGCCCACCCGGCCGTCGCCGCGGGTGGCGGCGCGCACCAGGCGGCCCTTCTCGTAGACCAGGTCCACGGCCAGGCCGTCGATCTTCAGCTCGCACAGGTAGGCGCCCACGGGCACCTCCGCCGAGGCGCGGTCCGCCCAGGCGTTCAGCTCGTCGAAGTCGAAGGCGTTGCCCAGGCTCTCCATCCGCACCAGGTGCTCGACCGCGGCGAAGTCGACGCTGATCGGCGCGCCGACCTTCTGGGTGGGCGAGTCCTGGGTGATGAGCTGCGGGTGCTCCTCCTCGATGCCGCGCAGCTCGCCCATGAGGGCGTCGTACTCGGCGTCGGAGATGACGGGGTTGCCCAGGTAGTAGCGGTAGCTGTGGTCGTCCAGCTCCCGGGAGAGCTCCTCGTGCCGGTTGCGCGCCTCGTCGGGGATCTCGGTGCTGTTCTCGGGCGCCACGTGGCCGCCTTTCCGTCTCGTGCTCGACTACGACCGGTGGGGCTCGTCCCGCAGGACGCGCGCCCCGTTCCGGACGGCCTTCAGGGCCGCCCGGGCGTGCTCGGGGGAGGCACCGGCCAGCCCGCACGCGGGGGTGGGCACCACCGCACGGGTCAGCAGGTCAGGGCCGAAACCCAGCCGGTTCCACAACTCGCGTACGACCTCGACGTTAGCCGCCGGGTCGGACATTCGGTCGCGCTGCGCGGGGGGCGGATCGACCGCCGGAACGACGCCCAGCATCAGGCCGACACCGGCCTCCACGGCGGTGCCGACCATGTCGTCGTGGCGCCGGTCGAGCAGCGCGGCGTCCAGGCCCAGCGCCCGCGCGCCGCTGCGGCGCAGCAGGTCGAGCGGGGCGTTGGCGGCGCAGCAGTGGACGACGGGCACCGCCCCGGCCTCCTCGACGGCGCCGAACAGGGTGCGCAGCACCTCCTCCACGCGGACCCGGTCCACCGCGCGCAGCCGCCCGTAGCCGCTGGCGGTGGGCAGGGCGCCCATGAGGACGGCGGGCAGGGAGGGCTCGTCCACCTGGACGAGGAGGCGGGCGCCGGGCACCCGCTTGCGGGCCTCGGCGATGTGCGCGAGCACCCCCTCCAGGTGGGAGGCGGCCAGGTCGCGGTAGGCGCCGGGGTCGGCGGCCATGCGCTGGCCGTTGCGCAGTTCGACGGAGGCCGCCATCGTCCAGGGGCCGGCCACCTGGATCTTGAGGGCGCCCTCGTAGGCGTGGGCGTGCTCGGCCAGGAGGTCCAGGTCGCGGGAGAGGAAGCCGCGGGCGCGGTACAGGTCGCGGCCGGGCGAGTCGGCGACGCGCCAGCCGGTGGGCTGCACCTCGACGGGGAACTCCACCAGGAGCCCGGCGGTGCGGCCGATGACGTCGGCGCCGACCCCGCGGCCGGGCAGCTCGGGCAGGTGCGGCAGGTCGGGGAGTTCGCCCAGGACGGTGCGGACCGCCTCGTCGGGGTCCTCTCCGGGCCAGGACCCGACCCCGGTGGAGGAGGCGGCGGGCCAGGGGTAGGGGTGCTGTTCGCTCACATCGCCCAAGGTTAGGGCAACGGCGGGCCAAGGAACGGTACGGCGCGGCCGCCCGGCCGGTCCGGCGCCGGGAGGGGGCGGCGCGGCGGGACGCGGGGCGGGGTCAGCCGGCGGCGGTGCGCTCGGGGGCGGAGCCGGTTCCGGAACCGGTGCCGTTCTCGGCCCCGGGCTCCTCTGCTTCGGGCTCCTCGTCCCCGGTGCCGGGCCCGGCCGCCCGCGCCCCGCGGCTCCGGCGGCGCAGCAGCACCATGGCGGTGACCAGCACGGCCGCCGCCGCGACGACGCCCACGGCGGTCCACGGCGAGTCCAGGAAGAGTTCCAGCCAGGTGCCGACGATCCCGGAGATGACCATGCCCCACAGGCCCGCCCAGGCCAGGCCGCCCAGGAACACGGCGGCGAAGTAGCGCGGGAAGCGCATCCGCACCACGCCCGCGGACAGGTTGATGGCGGTCTGCATGCCGACGGTGAAGAAGCTCAGGGTGACCACGGGGGCGCCGTAGCGGTCCACGAGGCTCTTGGCCCGCTCCAGGCGGGGCCCCAGGCGGGCGCCCATGCGGCTGCGGTTCACCCCGGCGCCCAGCCCGCGGCCGATCCAGTACGTCGCGGGGGCGCGCAGCAGGATGACGACGAGCAGGGTGAAGTAGACGACCCAGAAGGGTTGTCCTTCGAGGAAAGCGAACTGGGGCATGGACGGGTCTCCCAACCTTGACCCCCCTGAGTTTGCATTGCCTTACCTAACCCGGGCAAGGGGCGAAGGTCGGAACGTGACCGAAAAGCCGCCCCGTTCGTCCCTTTTTGTCCGATGGGTGGCGAGACTCACGCCCCGCCCGCCCGCGGCTCACTCCCAGGTCAGGCGGACACCGCCGCGCGCGACGTCGCGGAGATCGTCGCCGACCCCAGCACCGTGTCGCCCCGGTCCCCGTCGTAGACCACCACGGCCTGCCCGGTCGCCACCCCGGTGGCGGGCTCGGCCAGCCGCACCACCAGCTCGGGGCCGTCCGCGCCGTCCCGCTGGTGCACCTCGGCCCGGTACACCTCGCCGTGGGCGCGCAGCTGCACGTGGCAGCCGACGGGCTCGGCGGGCGGCTCGGCGCCGCTCCACACCGGGCGCACCCCGGTGATCGTGTCCACCCGCAGCGACTCGCGCGGGCCCACCGTCACCGTGTTGTTCACCGGCTCGATGGACAGCACGTAGCGCGGGTTCGGGGAGCCGCCCAGGCCCAGGCCCTTGCGCTGGCCCACCGTGAACGCGTGCGCCCCGCCGTGCGAGCCCAGCACGTTGCCGTCCTCGTCGAGGATGTCCCCGGGCCGCTCCCCCAGCCTGCGGTTGAGGAACCCGGCGGTGTCGCCGTCGGCGATGAAGCAGATGTCGTGGCTGTCGGGCTTGTCGGCCACCGACAGGCCGCGCCGCTCCGCCTCGGCCCGCACCTCGGCCTTGGTGCAGTCGCCCAGCGGGAACATCGCGTGCTCCACCTGCTCGGCGGTGAGCACGCCCAGCACGTACGACTGGTCCTTGTCCCGGTCCACGCTGCGCACCAGCCGCCCGTCGACCTTGCGGACGTGGTGGCCGGTGGCGACCGCGTCGAAGCCCAGGGCGACGGCGCGGTCCAGCACGGCCTCGAACTTGATCTTCTCGTTGCAGCGCAGGCACGGGTTGGGGGTGTTGCCGGACTCGTACTCGGCGACGAAGTCCTGCACGACCTCTCGGTCGAACTCCTCCGACATGTCCCACACGTAGAAGGGGATGCCGATGACGTCCGCGGCCCGGCGGGCGTCGTGGGAGTCCTCCACCGTGCAGCACCCGCGGGCGCCCGTGCGGTAGGACTGCGGGTTCTTGGAGAGCGCCAGGTGGACGCCGGTCACGTCGTGGCCCGCCTCGGCCACCCGGGCCGCGGCGACCGCGGAATCGACCCCGCCCGACATGGCGGCCAGTACACGCAAAGTCATAGTGCTTCCAGCCTATGCGCCCGTCGGGGGTGTGCGGGGCGGGTGTGGTCGTCCGCTCTGCGAAAATCGACCCATGGCTCTGTTCCGTCGTCGCCGCTCCAACGACACCACCGATTCGACCGCCGCGATCACCGCGTTCTGGGAGGCCTGGCCGTCCCTGCGCGACCCCCTGGCCGAGGCCGCCGAGGCGGACCGCCCGGTCTCCGACGAGGCCGCCGAACGGGTGACCGCGCTGGTCAAGGCCGTGCACCCGGACCTGGACTGGGAGGTGGGGCCCGCGCCGAGCGCGCCCGCCCCGGACCTGACCGACCTGGACCTGTCGATGGACGTCGACCCCGACGAGCTGCTGGCGCGGCTGGCCGCGCTGGACGACCCCGGCTCCCTGGCCGAGCCCGCCGCCCACGCCCTCACCCTGCGTCCGGGCGCCTCCGACGACGCCCGCATCCAGTCCGAGCGCTGGGCGCGCTCGGCCCCCGAGGACGGCGCCTGGCGGTTCCTCCCGGCGCGGCCCGCCGACCACGACGGCCTGACCCGGACGGTGACCTGGGACGGCCACGAGCTGGACCTGTCCCACGTGTCGGTGTCGATGCGCGTGAACCACGCCACGGGCCGGATCGAGGTGGGCGTCTACCACCCGGACAACATGTTCCTCTCCGAGGAGGTGCGCCGCTCCCTGGCGGACCACGTGGTGATGCTCGCCCTGGGCGAGGACGACATGGTGCGCTACATCGCCAAGGTGGACCCGCTCGACGAGTCGCCCATGGACCCGCTGCCGCCCACGTCGATCCCCGCGACGGTGCGCCAGATGGTGGACATGCTCGGCGGCGGCGAGGGCGGCTGGGTCACCCTGCACGGGACCGGCCCGGGCCGCGGGCGGGTGACCTTCTCCGCCCGCCATCCGCTGACCCGCCGCGACTTCCCGGCGCTCACCCTGGCCGTGCGCGTGATCGTGCCCTACGCCGAGACCGCCGCCGACGGCAGCCCCGGCGAGTCGTCCGAGCTGGCCCTCCAGGACCTGGAGAACCGGCTCAACCGGGTGCTGGGCGACAACGGCGCGCTGTTCATGCACCAGACCGTGCCCGGCCGCAAGGACATGCTGTACTACCTCGACCCCGACTCGGGCGCGCTGGCCCCGTTCGAGGAGGAGCTCAAGGGCTGGGCCGAGGGCGACCTCAAGCTCAGCACCCAGCTGGACCCGGCCCGGAGCGTGTTCGGCGGCCTGCTGCGCCCCTACCGCTCCTTCTTCAAGAACTGACGCGTCAAGCGGGGCGGGCCGGGCGTGGACTCCCGTTGACCGTGGGACGACCCGGTGCGGACCCTCCCGCACCGGGGGCGCCGCGCGGGTCAAGCCCTGTCACCGCGTTGCACATCTGGCGCTCAAGCCCCAAGAGGCGTAACGTGGCCTCCCCGCCAGGAGGATGATTCGGCCTGATGGACGGTGTGCTTCCCCGCGCTCCCACGGGCCGGCCACGGATCGCCGCGGTCGGTGCGATCCTCGCCCTGTGCCTGGTGGGCGCCCCGCTGATGTCGCTCTTCCCGCTGGCGCTGTGGGAGTTCTCCCGCGCCCTGACGCTGAGCGACGCGGGCATGGGGCTGTTCCTGCTCGCCCCGGTGGTCACCGGGGTCGTCCTGCTCATGGCGTGGATGGCCGACCGCTGGCTGGCCGGGTTCGGCGTCGTGCACGCCCTGACCTGCTCGGTGCTGGTGACCGGCACGGCCATGGCGGTGCCGGTCGTCGTGTCGTTCCTGGCCCCGGACGCCGCCCCGCTGCCGGGCGGCCCCAACGTCAACATCCCATTCCTGACCGGGGTGATCTCCACCCTGGGCCTGGGCGCCGCCATGCTCTCCACCCGGCTGCCGGGCGCCCGAGCCCCGGGCACGCTGCCCGCCGTCGCCGTGGTGTTCGTCCTGCTGCTCCTGCTCCCGGTGCTGTCCGAGGCGATGCGCGGCCACACCGCCGCCGAACGGGCCGGGGCGCTCATCCGCGGCTACGGGCGGCCGATCACCGTCCTGGACCACCCGGACTGGACGCTGGCCGCCGCCCACCGCACCCACCAGGGGCTGCGGCTCACCTACCTCGACGGCGACGGCGCCCCGCTGTACGTGGTCACCTGGGACCGCGCCTCCGAGGGGATCGACCAGGGCTGCGACTACCCGGGGACGCGGTGCGTCCGCAGCGGCGACACCGTCGCCGTCCACCACTCCGCGACCGAACCGGCCGAGCTGCGCGTCGCCATGGGCAACGGGCGGATCGTGAGCCTGTCCCCGGGCTGCGGCCCCGGGGCCGACCTCGCCGCCGCGGCCGACCGCCTGCGCCCGGAGTCCCCGGGCGAGCGCGACCTCCTCGCCGAGGCCCTCGCCCCCCTCCCCTGGCGCTGACGGCCCGCCCCGGGGCCGCCTCATCCGTCGCCGCGTTCGGCGATCTCCTTGACGGCGGCGAGCCTGCGGTCCCATGCCTCGGCGACCCGTTGCAGGTCGCGGCCCACCTCGTCGAGCCGGGAGCCGATCGCCCGGTACACGACCTCGCGCCCCCGCCGGTGCGACTCGACCAGGCCGGCCGCGCGCAGCACCTCCAGGTGCTTGCCGATCGCCTGCCGGGTGACGGGCAGCTCCGCCGCCAGCGCCGACGCCGAGGCGGGCTCGCGGCCCAGGCGCACCAGGACCGCCCACCGGGTCTCGTCGCCCAGGGCGGCGAACACCGTCGCGGTGGCGCCGCCCCCGCCGTCCGGGACGCTCACTTCGGCTCCCCCGCCAGGTGCGCGGTCAGCGCGGCGAAGCCCCCCGCCCAGCCGTCGGCCTCCGCGGCGGCGTTGTCGGCCGCCGCGCCGAACCGGGGCGCGAGCGCGTCGAACCCCGTCTGGGCGACGGTGAGCAGGGTCCCCTTCCCGGAGGGGCGCACCGCCAGCTCGACCAGGGTGGAGCCCTCCTCCCTGGGCTCGGTGTCCGGCTCGGCCGCGATGCGGTAGGCGAACCGGCTCGGGGCCTCGGCCGCCACGACCCGCCCCCGGTAGGTGCCGTGCTCGTCCCAGTGCAGCGTCATGGGCGCCCCGGCCTCGGGGCGGAAGCCGGCGCCGCCGAACGCGTACCAGGCGGCGAAGTGCGCGGGCGTGGTGACGGCCTCCCAGACGCGCTCGGGCGGGGCGTCGATGTGAACGGCCCGGTGCACGGTCAGCGGGTCCACGTGCTCGCGGGCGGCGGCCAGTTCGATCCGCCAGCCCTCGGTGTTCTCCTCCAGTCGGCGGCGCCGGTCGGCCTCGGTTCCGCCGAGGGTGTCGAACCCGCTCTCGACCACGGTGAGGCGCACCCCGCCGGGGCGTTCCTCCAGGTGGAACTCGACCAGGGTGGAGGCGTCGCTGTCGGCGTCCAGCCAGCGGAACGCGGCGTAGCCGTGCGGGTCGAGCTTCTCGGTGCGGAAGCGGAAGTCGCCGTGCACGGGGTCGCGGACGATGTCGGTGTCGCCGTCGCGGTCGATCCTGTGGTCGATGACGGCGCCGTCGTTGATGAACCATCCGGGCCGGGTGACCAGGTCCCAGACGCGCTCGGTCGGGGCGTCGATGTCGATGGAGCGTTCGATCCGGTCGGTGTCGGTCATGGTGGAGCCCTCCTCTAGTGCAACCCCAGAGTTGCACAGCGAAGGCCAAGGTGCAACCAAGGGGTTGCATCGCCTTCTTTGCGACACGCCCTCCGGTTGCGTCGCGGGAACGGCCCGCGCGGCGATCCTGAGGTGGTGGAGACGACGATGCCCGCCGCGTCCGCCGCCCGCGGCCGCCCCGTGAGCGAGCCCGGGCCCGACCGCCGCACGCCGTGGCCGCCGGCGCCGCCGCGGGGGGCCGACCGGTGACCGGGGCCGAGTGGGGCGACGAGGAGCTGTTCGACGAGCTGCTGCACCGCCTGAGCCCGGGGGACCGCGCGGCGATCGCGTCCCCGGACCGCACGACGGTGCTGCTGGACGGCGGGGACGGCGGGAAGCCCTTCATCCTGCACGTGGATCCGGCCGCCCTGGGTGTCCGGCTGCGGACGACGGCCCGGGAGGCGCGGGAGGTCTTCCCCGACGCGGAGCCGCTGATCGCCGCACTCCGGCTGTTCCTGGTCCACGTGGACGAGGCCGTCGACACGGCCCCGCCGGACCACCGCCACCTGGCCCTGGAACCCGGGGGCGTCCGCGCCCACCGCGTCTGGGCCTGACGGCCGGTCCCGGAATGTCCGAGGGGCGCGGCATGCTCCTCCCATCGGCACGGCGCACCGGGGACGACTCGGGAAGGCGCCCGGTGAAAGGACTCCCCATGTCGTTCCAGGCCTACCTCGACACCATCGAGGACAAGACCGGTCTCACCCCTCGGCAGCTGGTCGACCTCGCCAGGGGGCGCGGTCTCGACGCCCCCGACACCAAGGCCGGGGTCATCCTCGCCTGGCTCAAGGAGGACTACGACCTCGGCCGCGGCCACGGCATGGCCCTGGTCCACGTCATCAAGAAGGGGCCCAAGATCGACGCCAAGCACGTCGGCACCACTGGCTCCCACCGGGACGAGTCCGACACCCTCTGGCTCGACGGCAAGGCCACCCGCCCCTGACCCCTCCCCTCCCCCGGGCCCGCGACGGCCCCAGGAGGCACCGCCCGAACGGTGCGCCGGGGGCCGTCGGCGTTCAGGCGAGGGCGGTCGCGACCAGCGCCGTCGCGCCCCCGCCGAAGACCACCGTGTTGCGGATCCACTGCTGGAGCCGCACCCAGCTCGGGAAGGCGTCCTCCGCGGCCTTCAGGAACGCGGGGACGTCGATGCGCAGCAGCTCGGGGTCTCCCTTGCGTTCGAACGCGGTCCGCACCGACGAGGCGGCCGTGAGGTTGCTCCAGACGATCAGCCCGTTGCCGACCAGCACCAGCGGCATGAGCACCAGTCCGACCGGCTGCGCCCAGGGCGCGCCGGCCAGGTTGAGCGCGGCCAGGGCCACCATGAGCACCGCCACGGAGACGGGGGCGGCCGTCTCGTGGCCCCCGGCGTCGAACCTCATCCCGTTGTCGGCCAGGACGCCGCCCCGCACGCCCTGCCGGGCGAGTTCGGCCTCGGCCGCGGCCGTGGCGCGGGCTCCGAAGCGGTGGCGCACCAGGGGGATGCTCACGAAGGCGGCGGCGATGAGCAGCTGCATGACGGCGGCGAGAACGTACATGGGGGGCCTCCCGGCCAGAGGACTTGATCTAAGTTCAAGTGGATCGTAGCCCAGCACTTGAACTTAGTTCAATAGAGTTGTCGAACTAAGTTCAAGTCCGGTGTCCGACCTAGGATGAGCGCCATGCCCCGCAACACCCTGACCAAGCCCCAGATCGTCCGGGCCGCCATCGACCTCCTCGACGAGGAAGGGCTGGACGGCCTGAACATGCGCGCCCTGGGCCGGCGGCTCGGCGCCGCCCCGACCGCCGTCTACTGGCACGTCGAGAACAAGGACGAGCTGATGCTCCTCGCCGGCGACCACGTGTGGGAGGAGATCCCGCTCCCCGCCGCCGAACCGGCCGACTGGCACGCCGCCGCCCGGGCCCTGGCCACGGACCTGTACGCGATGTTCGGCCGGCACCCGTGGCTGGTGCAGGCGTTCGGCTCCCACCTTCTCTACGGCCCCAACAAGAGCCGCTACGACGACCGCTGCCTCGCCGTCTACGAGGCGGCCGGGCTCACCGCCCCGGAGGCCGACCTGGCCGCGGCCGCCGTCTTCACCTACGTCCTGGGCAACACCCTGGGCGCCGCGGCCACCGCGTCGCTGTCCCGCCGCATCCGCGTGCGCGGGGGCGACCCGGAACAGGAGATCCCCCGGGCGGTGGAGCAGGCCACCGCCGTCGCCCGGGAGTTCCCGCGGCTGCGCGAGCGCGTCGACTCCCCGGCCGCCGCGTACAACGCCGCCCCCGACTCCGCCTTCTCCCACGGGCTCGCCCTGCTCCTCGACGGCATCGGGGCGAAGGCGGTCCGCTGAGGAGGCCCGGGGACCGTCGGCGTCCGGTCCCGGTCCGGGGCGGGGCTCAGGCGGGGTCGCGGTCCGGGCCCGCCGCCCCGCGCACCATGGCCGCGACGAGCCTGCGCACGTCCGCCTGGCCGAACGCCCCCGCCGGCCCGGTGACCAGCGTGAACAGCGCGCCCCCGTAGAGCGTGGCCAGGGTGGCCACCGCCCCCGGCGGCACCGACGTCCCCAGCACCTCGTGCAGGTCGACGGTGTCGGCCAGCACCGCCCGCTCCAGCCGACCCAGCACCTCCTCCAGCGCGGGCCGCCGCCGGGCCTCCAGCCGGAGCTCGAAGATCGCCAGGTAGCGGTCGCGCAGCACGGTCGCCGCGCCCCACAGCGACGCCGCGATCATGTCGGTCAGCTCCTCGGGCCCGGTCGGCCCGGCCATCCCCTCCGTCGCGGCGGCCATGTCGGCGGTGTGCAGCTCCAGCACCCGTTCCGCGGCGGCGACCAGCAGCGCCTCCCGGTTCCGGAAGTAGTTGGTGGCCGTCCCGGCGGGCACCCCGGCGCGGGCCTCCACCGCCCGGTGCGTGACCCCGTGCATCCCCTCCTCCGCCAGCAGCGCGATCGCGGCGTCGGCGAGGGCCCGGCGTCGGCGCAGGTTGGCGGGTGGCATGGGGCCGAGTATAGGACTCGGCCGCTTACCACTACCATCGTATTGAATGGTGGTGGAGGACCGAGGCTTGGAGGGATCATGGGCGGCGGAACACTGACGGCGACGGTGGTCGGCGGCGGCATCGCGGGGCTGGCCGCGGCGACCGCGCTCGCCCGGGCGGGCTGGCGCACGACCGTGCTCGAACGCCGCACCGGCGGCCCCGAGGTCGGCGCGGGCGTCGCCGTCCCCCGCAACGGCGTCGCCGCCCTCGCCGCCCTGGGCATCGGCGGCGACCGGCTCGCCTCCCTGGGCCACGAGACCGTCGGCACCGGGTTCCGGGACACGCTCGGCCGCCCGATCCTGCTCATCCCGGACGACCTCGAAGAGGTGCGCGAGGCCGTCACCATCCGGGGCTTCCACCGCCGGCGCCTGCACGCGGCCCTGGCCGACGCCGCCCGCGACAGCGGGGTGGAGGTGGTCACGGGCGCCCGGGTCGCCAACCTGTCCGCGGGGACGCCCGGCGGGCCGCGCGCCGCCGTGTCGTGGCGGGACCCGGCGAGCGGCGAGGTGCTGCGCGCCGACGCCGACCTGGTCGTGGGCGCCGACGGGATGTGGAGCGCGGTGCGCGGCGTCCTCTTCCCGAGGGTGCACCCGGCGTACAGCGGCAGCACGAGCTGGCGGGCGATCGTCCCGGACACCGAGCGCGACGGACGCCTCTTCGAGTACTGGGGGCCGGGCGCGGAGTTCGGGGTCATGCGGGTGAGCGACACCGAGCTGTACTGGTACGGCTACGTGCGCGCCCCGCGGGGCGCGGTCGTGGCCGACGAGCTGGCGACGGCCCGCGCCCGCTTCGTCGGCTGGGCGCCGGAGGTCACCGGGCTCATCGAGCGCACCGACCCGGCCGACCTGATGCGGCACGACGTCCACCACCTGCGCGGCGGGCTGCCGACCTACGTGCGGGGGCGGGTCGTGATGATCGGCGACGCCGCGCACGCGGCGCTGCCCACCATGGGCCAGGGCGCGGCGACCGCGCTGGAGGACGCGGTGGCGCTCGGCACGCTGGTCGCGGCCCCGGTCGCGGCGGGCGCGGACCAGGCGGAGGCGATGGCCCGCTTCGACGCCGAGCGCCGCCCCAAGTGCCGGAGCATCGCCCGGCAGGCCGCGTTCATCGCCCGGGTGGGCGCGGACCTGGGCGGCGGCTGGCGGCAGTCGGTGCGCAACGCGCTGCTGCGCCGGGTGCCCGCGCGGGCGCTCGCCCTGGCGGGTTCCTCGGCGGTGGGCTGGGACCCCGACCCGGCCGTCCTGGGCGGCCCGTCCGGACCGGGAACCGATCCGGAACGCCCCTGACGGCTCCGGCGGACGGGGTAGGTCCTCCCGGGAGGGCACACGGACGGTGAAGGGGGAACCGATGGGCGACGCCACGGGGTCGGGACGCGGCCGGGGCACCCGGCCGCTGCGCGGGGTCGGCGGGCTCAGCCGCGCCGAACTGGACGCGGCCCGCGACCGGCTGCTGCCGGACCTGCTCGCGCCGGGGATGAAGGTGGTGTTCTGCGGGGTGAACCCGGGGCTGACCACCGCCGTGCGCGGCCACCACTTCGCCGGTCCGGGCAACCGGTTCTGGCCCGCGCTGGCGCTGGCCGGGTTCACGCCCGAGGTGCTGCCCCCGGAGCGGGAGGGCGAGCTGCGGGGGTGGCGGCTCGGGCTGACGAACCTGGTGGCCCGGCCCTCCCGCGGCATCGACGAGCTGACCCCCCAGGAGTACGCCCGGGGTGCGGAGCTGCTGCGCGAGAAGGTGCGCAAGTGGGAACCGGAGTGGCTGGCGATGCTGGGCGTGACCGCCTACCGCGCGGCCTTCGGGGCGCGAAAGGCCGCGGTGGGGCCGCAGGAGGAGGGGATCGGCGGCACCCGGGTGTGGCTGCTGCCCAACCCGAGCGGCCGCAACGCCCACTGGACGCTCGCCTCCCTGGCCGGGGAGTACGCCCGCCTGCGGGAGGCCGCGGGCCTGCCGGACCTCCATCCCGACCGCCTCCCCTGAGCCCGGCCGCCGACCGGGGGCAGCGGCCGAGGGGCGTCGGCCGGGAGCCGCGCGGGCGCGGCCCGTCGGCGGGCCTGTGTGCGGCCCCGGAGCACGGCCCGGCAGCGGCCCGGGGTGCGGTCCCGGCGCGCGGTTCCGTCGACGGTCCGGGCACGCGGTCCCGGCATGCGGCTCCGGAACCCGGCCCCGGTGTGCGGCACCGCCAAGAGCCCGGTGTGCGCCCCGGGCGTCCTGTCCCGGCGTGCGGCACCGTCAAGGGTCGGGCGTGCGGTCCCGTCGACGGTCCGGGCGTCCGGCCCCGGCATGCGGCTCCGTCAGGGGCCCGGCATGCGGCTCCGTCAGGGGCCCGGCATGCGGCTCCGTCAGGGGCCCGGCGTGCGGCTGCGTCGACGGCCCCGCAACGGTCCGGAGCCCGGTCCCGGCCACCGGTCCCGGAGCACGGCCCCGCCGACGGCCCGGCGCCCAGCCGCCCGGCGGGGCGGCGTCCGCCCGCCGTCCGGCCTCGGTACGGCGCCCGTCCCCGCCGCCCGTGCGGGGGCCGTCAGGCGGGGGTGATGCCCTCGACGATCCGCAGGACCTCCTCGGGGTCGCCCTCGGCGGTGAGGTCGTCGCTCTCCTCCACCTCGGCCCAGTAGGCGTCGTCCACGTAGGAGAGGTGGACGACCACCCCGGGCTCCGGGGAGAAGATCGCCGTCGACCCGTTGTAGTGCCCGTCGCCGTCCGGCAGCTCCCGGGCGGGCGAGTCGTGGAACTCCTCCTCCAGCACGGTCCCGGTGGCCTCGTAGTAGGCGTCGATGTCGGTGAAGTCGTCGCGCCGCATCACGGACACGTACAGGCTGGAGACGGCGACGGCCTCCCGTTCGGCCATCACCTCGCCGAAGTCGTCGACCAGGTGGTCGACCTGGATGGTGTCGGCCAGCCAGGAGCGCTCGACCTCGTGGGTGTCGGGAACGACGTGGCCGTCCCGCTCGGCCAGGGCCGTGTGGTCCAGGTCGTAGGGGGTGCCCGTCACGTCGTCGGGCAGGTGGCCGATCTCGTAGCCGTTCAGGTCGCCCTCGGCGGGCAGGTACCCCTGCGCCTCCAGGAAGGGAGCGGCCTCCTCCAGGGACATGTCCTCGGAGGGCGCCTGGCCGTCCGCGCCCGGGAGCGGCAGCCCGTCCTCCTCCACAGCCCGGACGGAGGCGGCCTCGGGGGTGGGGGCGCAGGCCGTGGCCGCGAGGGCGAGGAGGGCCAGGGCCCCGAAGGCGGTCTTCGCTCGGTTCGTCATGCCCCCATCCTCACCGCGCGGGGGCGGGGGCGCCTGAGTACGGCGACGCGTTCCCTCTGGGGCGGTGAGCGCTTGTGCGCGGACGCCGGACCTGGTAGGCGCGGCCCGGAACGGCGGGGCGCCCCCTCGCGGGGCGAGGGGGCGCCCGGTGTGCCGGATCCCCGGCGGCCGGTCCGGGGCCCTCGGGCGGCGGCGTCAGTCGAAGAGGTCCTCGGCCCGGGAGATGTCGAGGGCCCTGTCCAGCCAGGAGTTCAGGGTGTCGAGGTCGCCGCAGGACCGGATCCGGGTGCGGACGCCGTCGGAGACCGCGATCCCCCTCTTGGCGAGGACGCGGAGCACGCTGTCGGCGACCCCTTCCTCGCGGCCCTCCTCACGGCCTTCCTCACGGCCCTCTTCACGGCCCTCTTCGCGGCCGATGCCGACGTACTTGCGGGCGAAGTCGCTCTGCCATTCGTAGGTGTCCACGGACATCAAGCCCTCCAGCTCCTTACGGGCCGCCTCGTTGAGGCCGGCCAGCACGTAGTCATAGTAGAACGGACGGTTCGTCTCACCGGCGGAGTCCAGCGCCTCGACCAGGGCCTTCAGCACCCGGCCGTCGCGCCCGCCGTGGGCGTGCGCGGACAGCACCGCGAGTTCGGGCAGGGCGCGGGCCCGTTCGGGGTCCACCACCACCGGCATGGTGTCGGGGCCGACCACCAGGGGGCGCAGGGTGAACCCGGGGTGGCCGGTCTCGATCGGCCGCGCGCACCAGCGGGCGACCGCCTCGTCCGGGCAGAGCACCACCAGCACGGCGGGGCATTCGAGGCGCCCGTACAGGGTGGCCAGGTAGGCGGGCAAACTGAAGTGCTTCTCCGTGTCGCGGTCGTTCTGGCGTTCCACGGCCACCGCCAGGACGGGGTGGCCGCCGTCGCGGAGCAGGACAGCGCCGTCGGCGTTCCACTCCTTGGGATCGCAGTTGGTCAGGACGGAGGAGGTCAGGACCGCCTCCGTGTGGCCGGGGACCGGAAATCCCAGGGCCTCGCGCAGCAGGACCGGGACGGTCTCCGGCCTGTTCTGGATCAGCCGGAGCGGGATCTCGTGGGATCGACTCGGCATCGGGCTCCTCGGTCGTTCGTCGCAGGGGTGCGGGGTGGGGGGCCGCGGGCGGGGCCCGCGGCCCGGAGGGTTCACGCGGTCTCGAGCAGGTCGGGCGGATCGGGCGGATCGGGCAGGGTGAACGCCGCCCAGGTGTGGCGGCCCAGGTCGCAGCAGTCGCAGACCGGCCGGTGCCCCCACACGGTCGCGGTGGCCTCGATGAGGAGCAGGCCCCGGCCGCCCTCGGCCAGCGCCCACTCCTCGTCCGTGCGGGCGTAGGGGATGCGCGGGACCCGGCCGCCGGTGCCGCCGTCGTCGGTGAACCCGACGCAGACCCGGCCCCCGATCGCCCACAGGGTCCGGACCACCCGCCCGCCCGAGCGGCCGGAAGCGGTGTACTTGAGACAGTTGGTGAACAGCTCGCTGCCGCAGAGGAGGACCGCGTCGACCGTGTCGGGGGCGAACCCGCGCAGGTCGGCGGCCAGGTCGGAGCGCATCCGGGCCAGCTCGGATGTGGTGCCCGGGTAGCGGCGCGGCGGCCAGGCGCGGACCCCGGTCATACGCCCGCCTCCCTGCGGTGGTTCCGGGCGACCCACACCCGGACGGCCCTCTCCAGGTCGGCGAGGTCCGGCGGCACGAACGGGTCCCGGGCGGGGGCGGGCCGGGGCGCCACGGGGGCGAGCAGGTCCCCGGGGGGCATCGGGCGCGGTGCCGGGATGCGGGGCGGCGCGGAGGGGTCGACAGGTCCGCCGGTCCAGCGGGCCAGGCGGGCGCGGGCGTCGGCCTGCGCGCGGTCGGCGTCCTCGGCGGCGGCCGCGAGGGAGTGTTCGTGGGCGGTGTAGTAGGGCCGGACCAGGGCGACGTCGTCGGCCGGGAGGACCTCGGCGGGCGGCGCGGGGGCGGCCGGGAGGTGCGGGGCGGAACGCCGGGCGGGTCCGGGGTTCGCCGCGTAGCGGCGGACCCGGGTCGACCTGCGGCGGAACCCGAGGAGACGGGTCCGGGAGTGGCGGCCTCGCGGCGGGGAGAGGAGCGCTTCGAGCAGGTGCAGGGCACGGCTCAAAAGCGCGGCGCTAAACTGGCTCACGCTGGCAATCCTTTGGAGTCAAAGTGGTGAATTGCTGGCCACGACCCCGGGCGCCTTACGAGCGTCGCGGGGTCACTGTTTTCGGTTGTCAGGCAGAGATTATGCGATGGCAGAGACGATAGGGCCTGTTGGGGCGGGATCGGGCCGGGAAAATTTCATGGGGGGGTGTCTGTGCAGGTGGGGGCCTCTCTGGGAATTTTTCTGGCCATTTTCATCAAAGGCGCTATTCGGTCATTCGTCATGAAAAAAGCCCCCGTCCTGGAATTCCAGGTCGGGGGCCCGCACCGCCGCGCGGTCGGCCGGCGGTGCCCGCCGGGGCCGGGCGGCCACGGCCCCGGGGCATGGAGAAGTCCCCCGCGCGGACACGGGGAACGGGGGTGGAACCGGGGGTCAGCGGCCGGTGCGCACCCCGGCGAGGAGCGCGGACCACTCGGTACGGCCGAAGGCCAGGTGCCCGGCCTCGCGGTTCCGGGTGTCGCGCACGTCGGCACCGGTCTCGTGCTCGCGCACCTCCACGCAGTTGCCCCCCGAAGACGAGTAGGACGACTTGTGCCAGAGTTCATTGCTCACAGTAGTTCTTCCAATACCTTTCGCGACTGGCCAGCGGGAAGCGCGGCACCGAGCGCCTGCTTCACCAGACCCTGCAAACGGGCGTACCCGTCGGAGTCTGCGTAGACGACGTTACCGTCCACGTGGTCGCTGGAAACAGCCGTTCCGCCGTCGTGCATGTGGAAGACGAGGAGCATGGACGTCACCCCCAGCAGGAGGGATCCGGAGGGGACCAGGTGGATCCTCACCCGCCCCGCGTCGGTCAGCTCCACCAGGTGGCGCGCCTGCTCCACGCGCACCGCCTCGGGCACCAGCGTCAGCGCCGTCTCCGGGAACACGGCGACGACCTTGGGGTCGTTGTCGCTGCGGAGCTTCTCGTAGCGCCCGCACCGCAGCGCGACCAGTTCGTCCAGGTCGGCGCCGGTCTCGCCCATCAGGGATTCTTCGAAGATCAGCCGTGCGTACGAGGGCGACTGGAGGAGGCCGGGAATCAGCAGCGGCGAGACCAGCTCGATCAGGCGCGCGAGTTCTTCGAGCCGCACCAGGTCGCGCATGTACGCCGGGAGGCCCGCGCCCTCCCTGTCACCGACCCACGCCTTCAACAGGGCGCCGTAGGCCTTGACCGCATCATCGAGGATCTGGACGTTGTCCCGTTGCGGCGTGGTCTTGCCCGCTTCCCACCGGGATACAGACGCCGACGACGTACCCGCGCGCGCCGCGAGCTGCCTTTGTGTTAATCCTGCTAGTTCGCGTGCTTTGGCCAATCGTGCCGGGAATTGCTTTGCAGTCATGTTGCAAAGCCAATCAGAGCGCTACGGCCCCGACCATGTCTTTACGGGAATACTTATCTATCTGGTGGAGCGCGCCCCGCGCGACGACCCTGGGGACATGAACGACACCGCTCACACCCCCGCCGCCGATGACGGAACGGCGGCCCTCGCACTGCGCTCGGCGCTGCGCCGCCGGGGGATCGCCGCGGCGGACGGCGACCCGCCGGGCTCGGTACGCGCCGAACACGCCGGACGCCGGCTCACCGTCCGCCACGCGGACGGCCGGTGGTGGCGGCCGATGCCGGGCCGACCCCACGTCCTCTTCCCGGGCGCCCCCTCCGGCGGCGAGGAGGCCCTGGCCCGCGACCTGGCCGCCGAACTCCTGCGCCGCCTGTGAACGGCCGCACCGGACTCACCTGGGCCGAGTTCGCCCGCCTCGCCGCGCCCCGGACCCGGCCCGAGAACGCCGCGCCCCCGACCGCCGGGCCGCTCCCCCGGCGCACCTCCACGACCCGCACGCCCGTACGCACCACCGAGAAGGAGAACACGATGCCCGAACCGACC
This sequence comes from Nocardiopsis changdeensis, assembly GCF_018316655.1. Taxonomy (GTDB): domain Bacteria; phylum Actinomycetota; class Actinomycetes; order Streptosporangiales; family Streptosporangiaceae; genus Nocardiopsis; species Nocardiopsis changdeensis. Next base: position 6,027,557 of record NZ_CP074133.1, read on the forward strand.
ACCGCCGCCCGCAAGCGCCGCACCGACCGGCCCGTCACCCGGGTCCAGCGGGAGCGGGCCGACGAACTCTTCGACCGGCTGTCCTCGCTGCTGCGCGACGCCGCCGACCCCACCGTCGACCCGGCGTCCGTCCTGCGCCGCGCCGACCGGGCGTTCGAGGCCCTCCACCGGTACCTGCGGGGCGGCGGCGCCCTGCCCACCCCCTGGCTCGACGCCCGCCGCTGACCCGCCGCGGACGCAGGGAGCCCTCCGGCCGGGCGGTGGGACGGCGGGGCCGCCGGGCGGGGGGACCGCCGCACGGCGGCGCGGGGCCGGTGGGACCACCGCGTGCGCACCCCGTGCGGAACGCCCGTGCTCCGCACGGGACACGCCCCCGCTCCGCCGCCGGGCCACCGGGCGGTTCCGGTGCGCCCGGGGCGGGACCGGCGGATGGGCGTACGGCCGCGCCGGTGTCCGCTCCGCCCGGACGCCGGGGCCCGGAGGGACCCGCGAGCCCACGGGCCGCCGCGCCCCCTCTCGCGCTGCGGGGCCGATGGGCCGCTCGGAACCACGGGCCGCCGCGCCTCCGCCGTCCGGCCAGACCCGAAAGGCCCCACCGGCCACCGTGCCCTCCACCGCGCGGCGGGACCCCGCGGAGCCACCTGCCACCGCATCCCCTGCCGTACGGCAGGGCCCGGGAGGAACCGCCCGGCACCGTGCCCTTCACCGCACGCCGGGACCCGGCGGAGCCCTCGGATCCACGGGCCGCCGCCCCTCTGTCGCCCCATGAGGCCCGGTGGGACCCCCGGATCCACCGGCCGCCGCGCGGTAAGGCCCGAGGGAAGCGGTGGGACCCATGGGCCCGCCGACCGCCTCGGCCCTGCCGTACGGCAGGGCCCGGGAGGAACCGCCGGGCGCCGTGCCCTTCCCCACGCGGCGGGATCCGGTGGGGTGCTCGGATCCACGGGCCGCCGCACTTCTGCCGTAGGGCGAAACCCGAGGGGCCCGGGCGAGGCGCTCGAATCCACCGGCCGCCGCGTCACCTGTTGCGCTGCGGGGCCGGTGGCCGCCCGGTCGCCGCGCCCTCCACCGCGCGGCGGGCCCGCTCACACGTCGCGGTGGTGCCCGTTCCCCTGCGCCGCGGCACCCGCCCCGCAGCCGGCGTCGGCGACCGCCCCGAGGCCCGGCTCCCCGGCCGGGCCGGTGTCCGGTCCCGCGCCCGGTCCGGCCCCGTCGGCCGCGCCCCCGTCACCGCGCTGCTCACGCAGCATCCGGTCCAGCCGCTCCACCTGCGCGCCCAACTGCTCCAGCCGCGCCATGACCTGATCGTGCTGCACGGCCTCCAGCTCCTGGTCCTCCTCCCAGCGCACCTCGTTGACCTCCTGCTCCATGGAGGTCACGATGACGCCGATGACCAGGTTCAGCATGATGAACGCCGTGAGCACGATGTAGATCACGAAGAACATCCACCCCAGCGGGTGGTCTTCGAGGACGGCGTCCGACACGTCCGGCCAGTTCTCCGTGGTGAGCAGCAGGAACATCGTGTACAGCGACGTTCCCAGGTCGCCGAAGAACTCCGGCACGTCCTCGCCGAACAGCTGCTGGGCGATGATCGCCGCGGTGTAGATGGTCACCAGCAGCAGCCCGATGACCGTCCCCATGCCCGGCACGGAGCGGAACAGCGCCGTCATGATCATCCGCATCTGCGGGACCGCCGTGATGATCCGCAGGATCCGCAGCACCCGCAGGATGCGCAGCACGGAGAACGGGCCGGTCGCCGGGATCACCGAGATCGCCACGACCAGGAGGTCGAACCAGTTCCAGGGCGCGCGGAAGAAGTCCCCGCGCCAGGCGTAGAGCTTGAGCCCCATCTCGATGACGAAGACGCCGACGATCACGTGCTCGGCGACCAGAAGATAAGGAAGGGCGGAACCCCCATAAGTCGCCCAACCCAAAATCCCCGCATTGACCAGGATCACCAAAAGCATCACATTGGAGAACCACTGGCTCTCCACCACACGGGTGACCTGTTCCCTGCGCAATGTGCCGTTCCCCTCCGCAATTCCACCCCCGATTCGGACAGTGGCCACCCAGATATATCAAAAGCAACCGAACAACTCTTCGGCGCGTCCCCCGGCGGCGTTCGGCGCGTCGCCCCGGGCGGCCACCGCCCCGGCCGTCGGCGGGGTCCGGGACCGACCAGGAAGGATACGGGGCGTTCCGGCGCAGGTCATCGGGGCCGCATCCGCGGCCCCGTCCCGGCGGGGCGGCCCGGGCCACCGTCCCGGCCGGCGCCCGGAGCCGGACGGGCGCGGCCGCGCGGCGCCACCGGTCCCGCACGGGCGCATACCGGCGCCGGACGGTCACGGGCGGATGACGACCGGGGCGATTCACGGGTGCAACACACCACATCGGCAATTCCGGCTGGAACACACTCGGCGCGTAAACCGGGCCGAAAAAGCGCCAACGGCGGGGAATCCGCGAGCCGGAGCGGAAGGAAGGCCCCCGGAGCCCGGTACGTCCGGACACCCGTCGGGGTTCCTGCGAACGGGCGGCGCACTGGTATCTTCTCTGCTGGCCTCCGGCCCCCACCGTCCCCAGCCCCCTCGGCCGCACCGGTCCCGGGACCGCGCCCGGACCGGCCCGCCCCGCCCAGCGGGAGGGCCGCCGGAACCGCCGCGCGAACCGGAGTCCGGAACCCGGGATCCGACGGACCGCACCCGGACCCCGCCCCCGACCGAGGAAAGAGAGCCATGGCGGAGCTGAAGTACTTCACCGGAGCCATGAACTCGGGCAAGAGCACCATGGCCCTCCAGGAGCACCACTCCCGCGGCAGCGAGGGCGTGCTCTACACCCGCCAGGACCGCGCGGGCGCGGGCATCATCTCCTCCCGCCTGGGACTGGTGTCCCCGGCCGTCGAGGTGACCGACGACCTCGACCTCTACGACGACGTCGCCGACCGCAAGGCGCCGTACGTGATCTGCGACGAGGCCCAGTTCCTCTCACCCAAGCAGGTCGGCCAGCTGGCTGGCGTCGTGGACGGAATGCGGATCGACGTGTACTGCTACGGGATCCTCACCGACTTCCAGGGGCGGCTCTTCCCGGGATCGCAGCGGCTCGTGGAGCTGGCGGACAAGATCGAGGTGCTGCCGGTGTCCGCGCGCTGCTGGTGCGGGGAGCGCGCCACCCACAACGCGCGCGTGGTGGACGGTGTCATGGTGTACGAGGGCGAACAGGTGCACATCGGCGGCAACGAGTCGTACGCGACCCTGTGCCGCCACCACTTCATGGCGGGCGTCGCCTGACCCGCGGCGGGGACCGGGGCCGGCTGATCGGTGACCCGTACCCCGCAACCGGCGGCCCGTACCGGTGGCCGGTCAGAGGACGGGTTCCGAGCCCAGGACCGGTTCGCCGGCCATGTGCCCGCCGCCCCGGCACCCGGCCTTCCGGAACGGCAGCGCCCGGGGCCTCCCGGGAGAGGCGCCGCGGTCGCCGCCTCGGTGCCGCGACGCGGGTGGCCCGCGATCAGCCGTCGATCTCCAGGCACAGGGTGTTCCCGCCGAGTACGAGCGTCTTCTCGCTTCCCGACACGCCCTCACACCTGGCGTACAACCCCGCGGCCCCCGTGTCGTCGGCTTCGAGGAGACTCGTTCCCGGCCGGACGGCGAGCACCTCGTACCGGCTGTTCGCCGCCAGGCAGGGGATCTCGGTGTACACGGTGGACTCCCCTCCCCCGTAGACGGCCAGGCAGTCGCCCGCCTCGATGTCCGAGGCACCGTCGTTCACCGCCTGGCCGACCCAGGCCGCGAACCCGAAGTGGTTGGCGTACAGCACCAGGAGGACGACCGCACAGCCCAGGGCCCACCACCAGCCGTTGCCGCCGTCCTCCTGGGGCTCCGGCGGCTTCTCCGGCTGCTTCTCCGGCTGCTTCTTCGGCGCGGCCGGCTTCGGGTCCCGCTTCCCGGCGGACACCGCGTTCGAGGAGGTGCCCCACCTCTCCGCCCCTTGGGGAGGCTTCCAGGAGTCACCGGACCCGCGGACGAACTCGAAGCTGCCCGACCACTCCTCCCACGTCCTGCTCGTGATCCCGTTCCGCGTGGAGGCGCGGTAGGACTCCCGCCCCGGGCGGACCGTGAAGGTGACGCGGCCCCCGCTCCGGAGGGTGATCAGGCCGGCGTGGACGGCGGCCAGGCCCACCGAGGAATCGTCGCTGTAGATGCCGTCGCCCCAGACGGAACCCGCGCTCTTCGTTCCTCCGGGCGGCAGGACGTAGGAGAAGGAGTGGTGGTCCCGGCCGCGGAACCGCTCGGCCGTGGCGTCCCAGCCGACCTTCTCCCCCTCACGCCCGAGGTCGTCGACCCGGCCGTGGAACGCGTCGGCCATGGCCTTGTAGTGGGTCTCCCGGCGGGCGTCGTGCCCCTCGGCCTCCGGCCGTTTCCCCCCGCCCTTCTTCCCCTGCTTCGACCCCTCCCCCTTTCCCTGCTTGGTTCCCTTCCGCTGTTCCTTGGCGCCCTTCGACCCTCCCGGCTTCTCCGGCGCCTTCTCCTTCGCCCGGGTTCCGGACCGCGCGGCGGACCCCTCCTTCTTCCGATCCGGCTCCCGATCCGGCTCCTGCGGCTCGGAGTCGACGAGGGTCATGAGCAGGGTCTTGTGCAGGGTGATGACCTCGGTGACCGACTCGGGCGGCCAGGCTCCGCCCGCCCCGGGGACGTCCCCGGCGTCGGCCAGTGCGCGGAAGGCGCCCAGCACCTCGTCCGGGGTCGGCCGGTCCGCGGCCTCCTTGGCCAGGCAGCGTTCGACGGTCGGGGCGAAGCCGTCGGGCACCCCGCTCAGGTCCGGCTCCCCGTGCACGATCCGGTAGGTCATCGCGTGGGCCGGGCCGTCGCCGAAGGGGCCGCGGCCGGTGGAGGCGAAGACGAGGACGCACCCCAGCGAGAACACGTCGCCGGGCGGGCCGACCGCGTCCCCGAGGATCTGTTCGGGCGGCATGAACGCGGCCGTGCCCATGACGGTGCCGGTGCGGGTGTACGACGTGGCGTCCAGGGCCCGGGCGATGCCGAAGTCGATGAGCCGGGGGCCGTCCTCCCCGAGGATGATGTTCCCCGGCTTGATGTCCCGGTGGATCACGTCCCTGGCGTGCACCGCCTTGAGGGCTTCGGCCAGCCCCGCACCGAGCACGGCCGCCGACGCGGCCGGCAGCGGACCGCTCCCGACCACCGCCTGGTGGAGGGTGGGGCCGGGGAGGTAGGTGGTGGCCAGCCACGGCGGATCCCCCTCGGTGTCGGCGGCGGCGATCTCGGCACCGTAGAAGCCGCCCACCCTGCGCGCGGTCCTGACCTCGGTGGTGAAGCGCCGCCGGAACTCGGGGTCCGACGCCAGGTCGGGGCGGACGGTCTTGACCGCCACCACGCGGCCGCCGGGCGAGCGGCCGAGGTAGACCACTCCCATACCGCCGACGGCCAGGCGCCTGTGGAGGGTGAAATCGCCGATCCGGGCGGGGTCGCCGCCCTGGAGGGGGGTCGTCATGGCATCGCTTTCCGCGGGAGGCGTCCGTCGGGTCGGGTGGATCATGCCAGAGCCGTACCGCCGTGGACACGCTCCGTCCACTTCCGGCCACACGGGCACGGCGTCCGGGGCCTTGCGCTAGGGCGGTGGGGGTTCCGGGGAGTAGGACGGCGGAGCGGCCGGGGTGGTTCGGCGGGGCACCGGAGGCGGCTCGGCGGAGGCGGTTCGCGGGGCTGCCCGGGACGGGACCGGGGCTGCCCGGGACGGGACGACGGGAACACGGGAACGGTTCGGCAGAGCGCCGAAGGCGGCTCGACAGGGCTCCGGGGCAGGGGCGCGGGGACGCGGGGACGCGGAGTCGCAGGGCCGCGGAGTCAGAGGAGCGCGATCGGGGGCACGGTCGGGGACGCGTCGGGGGCGCGACCCTGAGGGCGCCCGCGCGCACCCTGTGGAACACCAGGGGGGCGGGGCGCGCCGAACCGGGGCCCTCCCCTGATGTGCCCCGGCCGGGGCCGCGACTAATTTCGGTTCCGCGGCCACACCGGAATTCTCCGACCCCGTCCCGGCCCCTCCGGGCGGAAAGGGATTCCCCGGCGCGAGAACCGCGGAACCCTCCGTTCCCGGAATCCACCGGCCGCCGGACCGGCCCGGAACGCCCCGCCCCAGGGGCGTTCGGCACGTCGGCGGCCATGCCCTCGGCCCTGGTCGGCGGCGGCGCGGACCGGTTTCCGAGCCTTTCCCCCATCAGGCCGAACACGTCGGCCGGCGAATCCCGGAAGTTGGGAGTTGCAGGTGCGGACCAGGGATTCTCTGTATTTCCGGTATGCGTACAACGACCTCAGGAAGAACAAGGGCGTCACCCTCGCGCTCACCGTCGTCCTCACCCTCAGCGCCTTCCTCATGGCCACCGGCGCGATGGTCATGGAGCGCACCGTCGGCGCGGTCGACCGCCTCTTCGAGCAGGCCGAACCCCCGCACTTCCTCCAGATGCACCGGGGCGACCACGACCCCGGGGCGCTGGCGCGGTTCGCCGCCGAGCAGCCCGGGATCGACGCCTGGCTCATCAAGGAGATGCTCGGCTACGACGGCGCCTCCCTCACCTGGCGGCGCCCCTCGACCGGCGAGACCGGCGACTTCGGCGACAGCCTGATCGACAACCTCTTCGTCACACAGAACGAGGAGTTCGACTTCCTCCTCGACGGGACCGGGGCCGCCCCGCGCCCCGGACCAGGCGAGGTCTACGCCCCGGTGGCGTACCGGCAGCGGTTCGACCTCCGGGTCGGCGACGAGCTCGGGATCGGCACGGACGGGGGCGTCCACCGGCTGCGCGTCCAGGGGTTCGTGCGCGACGCGCAGATGGCGTCGTCGCTGGCCTCGTCCACCCGCTTCCTGGTCTCCGAGGCCGACCACGCGGCACTGGCGGCGGCCGGAGGCGGCGCCCCCGAGATCATCGTCGAGTACCGGCTGGCCGACCCCGCCGGGGCCGCCGACCTGCAACGGGCGTACGAGGCCGACGCGGACCTGCCCGCGAACGGGCAGGCGGTCACGTTCGCGATGATCCGCCTGCTCAACACCTTCGGCGACGGCCTGGTGGCGGCGGCGCTGGTGTTCGCGAGTCTGCTGCTCATCGCGATCTCCCTGCTCAACCTGCGCTTCGTCATCCGCGGGACGATGGAGGACCGGGTCCGGGAGATCGGCGCGATGAAGGCCATCGGCATCCCGGCCCGGGAGGTGTCCCGGCTGTACCTGGCCAAGTACGGCCTCATGACGCTGCTCGCGTGCGCGGCCGGCGGGGGGCTGGCCGTCCTCGCGCTGGAGCCGCTGACACGGGGCGTGCGGATGAACTACGCCGAGCCGCCGCCGGGGCCCGCGACCGTCCTGGTGCCGCTGCTGGCGCTGGCGGTGGTGTACCTGTTCGTCCTGCTGGTCTGCCGGGGGGTCCTGCGCGGGGTCGGGCGGATCGAGGTCGTCAACGCGCTGGTGCACGGGAGCCTCCTCGACGAACGCGGGACCGCGCGCCGGGCCGCCCGCCGGGCCCGCCGGGTCCGCCGGTCCGCCCTCGCCCCCGAGCCCCCGGCCGCCCTGGACACGACCGGCGTGGGCGCGGCGGGCACGGAAGACCCGGCCGCGGGAGGCGCGGCAGCCGGTACGGGCACCGTCGGCACGGCAGGCCCGGACCCGAAGGCCCCGCCCCCGACCCCGGACGCCTCGGACACGACGGGCTCGACCACGGGAGTTCCGGCCACACGGGCTCTGGCCACAAGGCCCTCCGGGATCGCGCTCCCCGGCCTCGGTGTGAACGGCCGCCTGGTCCTGCTGGACCTGCGGGCCGAACTCGGGCAGTGGGCGCTGGTCCCCGCCGTGTTCTTCCTCGCCGCCGTCCTCATGACCCTGCCGACCAACCTGCTCAGCACGTTCGAGGACCCCCGGTTCGTCACCTACATGGGCGCCCCGCAGAGCGACCTGCGCGCCGACCTCCAGTTCTCCGACGACGTCGACGCCGTCCGCGCGGCCCTGCTCGCGGACATGCACCGCGACGAGCGGCTGACGGGCGTGCGCGCCTTCGCCACCGTGCCCTACCGGGTCCGGGGCGAGGAGGGCTGGGAGACACTGCGCGTCGAGGTGGGCGACCACTCCGGCGACACGGTCGAGTTCGTCGAGGGCGGGCCGCCGGGGGCCGGGGAGATCGCGCTGTCCGTGCTGAACGCGCAAGCGTTCGGGGTCTCGGCCGGGGACGGGCTGACCGTCCGCCGCGGCGGGACGGACGACGGGTCCGGGGAGGCCGGGGAGGCGGGCGGGACCGCGACCCTCACCGTCAGCGGCGTCTACCAGGACGTCACCAGCGGCGGGTTCACCGCCAAGGCGCAGGGCGAGGTGACGTCCGGCGCCACCGGCTACGTGGTCTACGCGGACACGGTCGGCGACACCGACCCGGCCGGCGTCGCCGCCGACTACGGCGAGCGCTTCCCCACCGCCTCCGTGATCCCCATGCGGGAGTTCGTCCGGCAGACCCTGTCGCACGTGACCGGCACCCTGCACGAGATCGCCGTGCTGTCCGTGGTCTTCGGGGTGGGGGTGGCGGTGTTCATCACCAGCCTGTTCCTCGAACTGCGGCTGGCCCGGGACCGCCGCAAGACGGGCGTGCTGTCCGCGCTCGGCTTCTCGGCCCGCGAGATCGCCGCGCAGGTACGGGCCAAGACCCTCCTCGCGGTGGCCCTCGGCACGGTGGCGGGGCTGGTCTTCGCGGCGACGGCCGGCGAGGCCGTCGTCGGGGCGCTGCTCGCGGCGGCGGGGCTGGGGATCGCGGACCTGGCGCTGCTGCCGGACCCGCTGCTGGTCTACGCGGCCTACCCGCTGCTTCTGGTCGGCGCCGGATACCTCGGCGCCGTGTTCCTCACCGCGCGTCCGCGCGGTACCGACAAGAGTGCATGGCTCAGGAGCTGACAGGGATGACCGGAACACTCGAGACGCACAACGGCCACCCGGCGCTGGAATGCCGCGGGCTGACCAAGGCCTACCGCTCCACCGACCCGCCGACCAGGGTCCTCAACGGGATCGACCTGAGCGTGGACAGGGGCGAGTTCCTGGTGGTCATGGGGGCGTCGGGTTCGGGCAAGTCGACGCTGCTGTACAGCGTCAGCGGCATGGACCGGCCCACGGACGGGAACGTGCGCCTGGAGGGGCGCGACCTGACCTCGCTGGACGACGCGGAGATGAGCCGCGTCCGGCTGACGAGGATGGGGTTCGTGTTCCAGCAGGCGTACTTCCTGGAGAACCTGAACATCCGGGACAACATCCTGCTGCCCGCCCTCAAAGCCGTGCCCCGGGGCGACCGGGCCGGGCGCGACGCCGCGATCGCCCGGGTGGACGCGCTCATGGAGCGGTTCGGGATCGCGCACGTCCGGCGGCACGGCGTCACGGAGGTGTCGGGCGGGCAGTTGCAACGGGCCTCGGTCTGCCGGGCGCTGGCGTGCGGGCCGTCGGTGCTGTTCGCCGACGAGCCCACCGGCGCGCTGAACAGCGCCATGACGGCCGAGGTCATGGACACGCTCACCGACGTGCACCGGGAGGGCACGACCCTCGTCATGGTCACGCACGACCCGTCCTGCGCCGCCCGCGCCGACCGGGTGGTCTACCTCCGCGACGGCACCGTGGTGGACTCCCGCCGCCTGGGCCCGTGGAGCCCGGAGGAGGCACAGCGGCGCGAGGACGACCTACTCACCTGGCTCCGGGGGTTGGGTTTCTAGGGGTGGGAGGCGGACGCCCGTGTCGGGTCAGGTCGGGGGCGTCGGGGTCGCGGGCTCGAACATGTCCGGCCGGGTATCGAGGTACCGGGTGAGGGTGAGGCGGACCGGCGCGAACCCGTGCCCGCGCCAGAAGGCGTCGCTGACGAGGTTGGCGGAGGTCCATTCGGCGCCGCAGGCGCGCATACCCCGGGCGGCCGCCCGGGCGAGCACCTCCGAGAGCAGCGCGGTCCCGACGCCGCGGTTCCGGGACCGCGCGTCCACGACCGCGATGCCGATGGTCACGGTGTCCGGGAAGCCGCTGTCCGGGTCGGCGACGAACAGGCCGTCCAGGAGGGGCGGTCGCGAGCGGTCGGCAGGACCGGTCCGCTGATCGCCGCCGCCGGGGGCCTCGGAGACCAGCACCAGGCGGTCGGGGTCCGCGATGGCGGCGCGGAGGTCGTCGGCGAGGGCCCGGAAGTCGAGGCGGACGGGGCTCAGGACCGGGGGCTCCGCGTGGAAGCGCTGGAGTTCGAGGACGAGGCGCAGGATCTCCGGCAGGTCGGTGGGGACGGCCGGTCGGCCGCGCCGGGGGCCGCGCCGGCGGGCGGACCCGGGGCCCGGGGCTGGCGGGTCGGGTGGGCGCAGGCCTTTGACCTGGTCCAGGCCGAAGCCGAGTTCCACGAGGTGGGTGACGGTCTCGCGGTGCAGGGCGGAGACCACCACCGTGTGCCGGGAGCAGCCGATCTCCGCGAGGCGGCCGGAGAGGCCGCCGTAGAGGTGGCGCAGGACCGCGCGGGCATGGTGCGCGGGGATGGAGCGGGAGGTCGCGTGGTGCGGCAGCCGGACCCGGGCGCTCGGGGCACCCGGGACGTGCGGGGTCTCGGTGACGGTCGCCCCCATGAACCCCAGCAGGGCCCCGTCCGGGGAGAGGGCGGCGACGGCCGGGCCGGCGGTGCCGCAACCGGCGACCCGGGCGCGGGCGGTGCCGGGGTCGGCCAGGTCGAGGACGGGGAGCGGACCGGAGGGCCCGCCGTCCGTGTCCGGGTTCGCGCCAGCGGGAGGGTCGTGCGCGGCCGCGAGGAGGGCGGCGGCCCGGTCGAGGAATCGGGCGTCGTCGTACGGGGCGATGCGGGGAAACACGGCACCTCCGGCATTGGTCTGCCTCAGGAGTGGACGGGTGGTCCGGGGAAGCGGCGCGGGGGCCGGGCACGAAGGGGGAACGGGACTGGGCCGGGAGCGAAGGGGCACAGGGGCCGGACCCGGAGAAGGGCAGAGGCGGTCCGGGGGCGAGGAGGCGTGGGGACCAGGAGCCAGGTGAGCGGGGACGGTCCGAACACGAAGGTGACGGCAGGGACGGAGCGGCGGCGGACTACGGCCGGGCGGTGGAGGAGACGCAGCGGGAGCGAGAGGGCAGCGCTATGTCGGCAGAACCTCGGCTCCCCCTTACATCCACCCTAGAGAGCGCCCCGGAGCGGAGGAAGCCGTTCGCCCAGGCTGTGGAAAACCCCGCGGCCACCGAAGCCGAGCGGGCGGTCGGCCCCAACTCGATAGCCCGACTCCGCTCACTCCGGAATCAGGAGAAAGAAGCGGTTGTCCAACCTCTGCACTACATCCGCGGCCTGGCGCTGGAAGGCGTTCTTCGAAACGGCACCCGCGTTCGCGTCGGCACTGTCCCCGGCAAAGCCGAAGGTGTAGACGGCACTCCGCGTGCGCGAGACCACCAGGTAGTGGCTCTCCCCGGTTTCGCTCACCCAGTAGAACGAGCGCGACTCCCCGGCCCAGTCATGGTCATCGATCTCGACGGAATCGTTGCTTTCCTGCTCGGCCTGGGAGATCTCGCTCTCGAACACCTCGGCCGCCTGCTCATCAAGTCCCCCGCTCGGGTCGAAAACGAGAGCTTGATAGGAGAAGTCCATTACCCACTGACTCGACTGGGAGTCGACTCCGTACGCCGGCTGTATCGAGAACGAGCACTCTCCCGACACCTCGCGCCGCTCACCCGTTTGGAAACCCTCGACCTGAGCATCATCCCTGTCAGCGCTGGAAAGGGTTTCCCTGATGGTCACATCGGAGATGTTCGGAACGTAGTTCTCACATACGTTGAGGTCGCCCGCCGGGAGTTCGTCTCTGGGAGTTCCCGTCTGTTCGGCTCCGGCCACTTGGTCCGCTTCTCCCGACACCCCGGTCGAGGTGGCCCGAAAAAAAGTACCCACGATAAGGACGAGAACACCGAACACACCGAAGGCCGCCAGCGTTCCGCAGCCGAAAACCGCGAGTGCGGCCTTCCACCCGTGCAGCCCCTGCTTCTTGGGTGGTGCCTTCTCGTCAACCACGGCTGTCCTGCGCCTCCAACTGGGCCTTCACATCGGGGTGCTCGAGCGGACGGGTGAAACCCACGATCTCCGACCGATTGGGGTCATCGTACTCGCGCACCGCGATCGGTCCACAGTTGGTGCACCAGGCCTCCACCATCAGGCCGTCGCCGATCACCATTGCCATATGCCCGGGGCCCGGCGGTTCTCCCGCCCGGGTCACATCGAAGAACACCAGGTCACCCGGCTGCTCTTCACCCGCCGGAATCTCCGGTCCGAATTTCCACTGGTCCTGCGACACCCGCGGAATCGTGACGCCGATGCTCTCGTACGCCTTCATCGTGAGGCCCGAGCAGTCGAACCCGTCCGGCCCCGTCCCGCCCCAGATGTACGGCTTCCCCCGCTGCGCCAGCGCCCAGTCGACCACGGCCTGCGTCAGCTCGTCCGGGGCCCGCCCGATCGGCACCCCCTGCTCGTCCAGCTCGCACAGCACCGCGGTCCGGATGGGGTCCGAGGTGTTGTAGTCGCCTTCGGCGTACCGGTCCGCCCACTCCAGCACGTCGTCCACGTACCACCAGGCGTGGTTGTAGCCGAAGATCGCCTGCCGTACGTCGTCCTCGATGCCGTGGGCGATCAGGTAGTCGGCGGCGGCCGGAATGGCGTCGGCGGGGTCGTAGACGTTGACGATCCCGTCGCCGTTGCCGTCCACCCCGTACCCGTTCTCCGGCCGGTCCTCCACCGGCTGGATCGGCTCGCCGCCCCAGCTGTTCCCGGCGGCGGAACCGTCCAGCGAACCGAACTGCATCGGCCCGGCCGCGCCCCAGTCGTTGTGGCCCTCGGTGATCCCGGGCCCCTCCCACCTGCCGTGGTGGGACTCCACCTGGCCGACCCCGGCGAGGATGTTCCACGGGATCCCCCGGTCCTCCCCCACCTCCTGGTACAGCTCCAGGTAGTTCTCCGGGATCGAGTCCATCGCGTACCCGCTCGCCCCGGGCTGCTCCGCGTCGGCGTTCGGCGTGCACACCAGCCCGCTCGCCATGAGGCTCGCCAGCTGGCTCCCGGTTCCGGTGACCACGGGAATGACGAACATCGCCACCATGATCAGCAGCGCCGCGCCGATCGCGACCCCGCCGCCGAGCCACCAGCGGACCGCCCCCCGGTCACCGGAAGCACCGAAATAGGAGAGCATCGGATCACTCCTCCCCGAACTGCCCGACATCGGCGGGCTGGAAGTCGAAGACCCTCCAGGTCCGCCCCTCCTGGACCACGGTGATCGCGAACTCCCCGAGTTCCTCGTCGAACTCGCGGTTCGCCGTCTCGGTGATGGACTGCGCCGTCACCACGAAGGTGATCGAGCTGTCCCCGAACGTACGGATGGACCGCACCTCGGCGCGTCCCTCGGCGATCGCCTCGGCCTCCGCCATCTCCGTCCAGAAGGCGCCGGCCCGGGAGGACTCCGCCAGCACGTCGGCGTACTCGTCGGTCGCCAGGGCGCGCATCGAGTCGTAGTAGGCCTCGGGGGAGCCGGTGTAGTCGATCGTCCCGTAGGCCTCGGCGAACGCCTTCGCGGTCGTCCCGGCCGTGCGGAGATCCTCCTCCGGGAAGGGGAACCACTCCAGCACGTCCACGTCGTCCGCCGCCGTGGTCGGCAGCGGGCTGGGCTCCACACTGGACAGGGCGTCGGGAGCCCCGGCGCTGCCGCCGTTCTCCCCTTGCGAGACCTCCGGTTCGGCCGGGGCCTCAGCGCCCCCTCCGCCCCCGAAGCCGCCCGTGCTGAAATACACCCCGGCCCCGACCAGCACGACGATGAGTCCGATGAACACGAACCTCTGGGCACGCTCGGGGAGGGGGTTGGGCATCGTCAGGGGCCTTTTGTCGTCGTCGGTCGGGGATCGTCGGTCAGTCGTCGTTCAACCAGAAGGGCACGTCGCGCTTCCGGTCCCTGCGGGGAGAGTTGGAGCTCTCCCCCCAGAAGGGGGTGATGGGAGCATTGTCGCCGCGCTTGCCGGAACCACTCAACCAGCCGCCCTCACCGTCGCCGCGCCGACGCTCCGGGGCGGGCGGTGCCGGGCGGCCCGGACGCTGCGGAGCGGGGCGCTCCCGCCGCTCACGCGGCGCCCCCCAGCGGGACCCCCGCGCGTCGAGGTTGCCCCTGGGCGGGGTGTCCTCGCGAGCGCCGAAGATGCCCCGGCCGGTGCTGGGCTCCGGCCGCTCCGCCCCGGCCGCACGGCCGAACCCGGCCGCGGGTGCGGCCGCGCCGTCGTCCCGCTGCTCGGAACGCCCGCCGGAGGCGGTGCCGAACACCGAAGCCCAACCGGTGTCACCGGCACCGGTGTAGCCGCCGCTGGGCCGCGGCGGGATCGCCCCGCTGCGCCCGCCCAGGCTCGGCGCGTCGTCGGCGGTGCGCCGGGACCCCGCGGAGCGGCCGCCGCCGTCCTGGCGGCTGACGTTGAGCGGCGGCGCGGCCCCGTTGTCCCGGACCCGGCCGTAGCCGCCGGTCCCCCGCACCCGAGTCGGTTCCGCGGCCTCGCCGACGGCCTCCTCCGCACCCCTCAGGTCGGCCGTCGCACCGGTACCGGCCGGGATGCCAGCGGCGGCCCCGGCGATGGCGGCGCTGTTGCGGCGACCCCAGTTCTGCGCCTTGAGGTAGGCCACCGGCGGCAGGACCGTCGCGCTCCTGGAGAGGACCTGGCTGTTCGCCGCGTCCCCGACGACCCGAGAGGTGAAGGAGTTCGCGTTGACCGAGGAGAACAGGTAGGCGAAGGGCTTGCGGTAGATGAAGAGCGCCAGGGTGAACAGGGCCAGCAGGATCATCTGGAGGCCCCAGCCCAGGCTGGTGGACATGACCATGCCGTAGCACATGACCAGCAGGGAGATCAGAAGCACGACGAAGATCTGTTTGAGCAGGAACCCCACCATCAACTCGACCCAGCGCAACAGCACCATGCGCCCGTAGCCCGGATGGATGCCGATCAAAAGGAAGACCGGGGACAACAGGAACAGGACCAGGAAGGCGATCTTCAGGACGATGAGGGCGACCGATCCGGCGAGGATCAGGCCCCCGGCGAAGATCGACGCGAACAGGGCCAAGGTCGCGACGCCCAGTCGGCTGCCCTGGTCCTCTCCCGAGAAAAGCGGGTAGATGCTGGGATAGGTGGACTGGATATCCGAGGCCACTCCCTGATAGGCCTCCTGCTTCTCCTCGACCAGCGTCGTGGCGTCCAGCTCGCCGTCACGAATCTGCTGCTGCTCGATACGGCTGATCCCCTGGGCCGCGATCAGGTCCATGGCATGGTCGATAGAGGCGTCCTCGGCGATGTCCCCATTACCGAACTGCCCCGCCACCCACGGCTGGCAGACCAGGCTCGACCACAGCATGTCCGCGTTCCGGCGAACCTGGAAGTCGGCCTCCGACTCCCAGTCCGCCCTCTCCGGGGCCTCCGCTCCCGGCGGGCACGTCCCCGACCCTCCCCCGTAGGGGATCTGTCCGACCGTGCTCGTCACCAGCTGGCTGCCCGAGTTCACCAGGCTGCTCGCCAACCCCATGACCTGCGCCGGGTTGACCATGATCCACAGCCCCAGCGCCGTCGCCCCGACCATCCAGACCGTCGACTCGATGGTGAGCGTCATCCGCTTCCGGATGAGCCCGTACCACCCCAGCCAGATCGCGCCCAGGATCACCACCGTCGGGATCAGCGGCCGCCAGATCCCCTCCCGGAGGGTGACCACGACGTTCTCGACCAGCTCGTTGAAACTGGCGAGCAGCCCGTCGGAGGTCGCCGCCTGGTAGACGGTGATGGTCGACTGGTTGATGGTCTTGGACAGGTCCCAGGCCGTGTTCGCCAGGGTGGCCTGCGGCCCGTTGGTGATCCCGTCGACGCACGACTCGGTGATCATGTGCCACTGCTGCCCGGCCGTCCCGTACTGCCCGTACATGCTGGCGTCGGGCGGGAGGCCGTCGGGGGCCCCCTCGATGGCCGACTGGGACTGCGGCGGCACCAGCAGGCCGTCGGAGCCGCTGCCCGCGGACTCCGGCAGCGGTGCCGGCTCGCCCGGGCACAGCGGGTTGGCCTGGGCCGAGGTGAGCGGTAGTACCACGAGGCCGGCCAGCATGAGGAACGTGATCAGGAGGCGTCGCCATCCCCGCCGTCGGACGTTCTGATCCGTCATCTGCTGGCTCCTGCGTCGTCGGTCGGTGCCCTGGGGTCATGATGGCGGACAACCGTGAGGCCCGGTGCTCTCCCGATGGCCGGCACACGCCGTCCCACCGGATGCGCGCGAACGCACACCGGTGTGCGGCCGTGCGCGACCACAGGGCCCCCGGATGTCTTTACCCCATCCTCTATGGTGCTCCATCACCGGGTTCGCGTACGGGCACAACGCGATGGGTTTTCGGGTTCTCTATCCGACCACACCCGAACTGGGGGTGACAAAGGGTTCACATATCAATGTTTCCCCAGCTAGCGGACATCATCGGCCTTGCACAAGCCCGGAAAAACTCCCATCCGCAATTACCCCTCCAGCCACTCTCTATGATCGGCGTCACACCATCACCCGTGTCCAAAAGTGGACACTCGACGGGCAATCGGACTGGTACGCGGTGCCGACCTCGGCTTCTGCGGAAACCGCAGCCGGGTTTGTCGCAGGACCGAAAAGAAGTTCTCCGGAGAGGTCAACCCCCCGGGTCCCCCACGCATCACACAGGCAGCGCCGGCACGCCCCGCCCCACGTTCCCCACAGCCCTCGCCGCCCCTGCCGGTCGGCGGTTCCCACCACCCCGATCCGCCTCCGCCGCCCGCCCCGTCCGATGACCCGAGCATCCGCTCACCCCCTTCGCCACCGCTCCGGGCGGAGATGGAGACGGCCGCCCGCCCCCGCCCTCCGACGACGACCGCACACCACCTCCGGACGCCGGGGGCACGGCGGCCCCGGGAGGAACAACAGCGTCGGCAAGGCCCCGAACAGCACGAGCGGCGCGGAGTCCGCGACCGAGAGGATCGACCAAGTGACCGATACGAGCGATACGAGCGATACGCCCGGCCGGATCGGCGCGTCCGGGCCCGGCGGCGGCACCCGCCCCGACCCGCGCGACCGCCCCCGGAGCCCGGTCGTCACCGCCGTGGCCGGAGTGGTCGGGGTCGGCGCGGTGTTCCTTCTAGGGGGCATCCTCAATCTCTTCGCCCTCTTCGGCATCGGCGACCTCGACGGCGGCGGGTTCGACCCGGCGGCGTTCGCGCGCGGCACACTGCTCGTGGGGCTCCGCTTCTGCCTGCCGGTCATCCTCGTGCTGGCCGCGGTGCTGTGGTGGGCGCGCGTACGCCACCCCCTGGCCGCGACGGGTCTGCTGACCCTGATCGCGGTGGCGTGCACGGTGGCCTCCGCCGTGCAGGAGCTCTCGTTCCCGTTCGCCCCCGAAGGGCTGTGGTGGGCGACGGTCGGCTGCCTGCTCATCGGCGGCACCACCCTGGTGGCGCTGTTGCGCGGGCGCGGCCTGGCGTTCGCGGCGGGCCTGGCGGCGGTGCCGCTCCTGGCGTGGCCGCTGACGATGTGGGGGTGGCACTCGTACGTCCAGGCCCGGCACCTGGAGACGACCGCCGCCGACCTGGAACGGTACCGGGACGGTCTGGACGGCGGCGGGCCCGGGTTCGTGCTGCTGGACACCCCGGAGTGGGAGCCCCTGAACGCGACGGTCTTCACCGAGCCGGACCTGCACTCGATCCTCGTCTACGGGGAACCGGAGGGGGAGCGGATGCTGGTCGTGCAGGGGGCGGACCCGATGAACGGCGCGGGCGCCGACGACCCGCTGTGGGAGGGGTGCGACGACCCGGACGCGGAGTGCTTCGAGTACCCGGTGCCCGCGGCCCTCGGTGAGGGGACGGCCGTGCTGCGGATCCCAGGCCCGGACCGGACGGATGAGGACGACCGGATCCGGATGGAGGTGGACGGGGTCGTGGTCACCCTCGTCCACCGGGCGCACCGGGATCCGATGGAGACCCGCACCGGCCCGTTCCCGGACCCCGCCGCCGAGGAACTGGTGGAACTCCTGGAGCGGATGCGCCCGGCCGGACCGGACGACCTCAGGGCACTCGCGGAGGCCGATACCCGTTCCCTGGAGGAGATCCACTGAGCGGTCGGGGCACGGAGGGCCCACCCGCCCCGCTCCCCCGCCTGCCCCCGAGCCTCCGAGCCGTCCTGGCCGCCCCATCGAGCCCGGGTGTCGCTGCCCCGGGCGGCCCCCTCCGGGCCGGAGACTGGCCGCATGGCGGAGAGCACGGCGGTGGAGGACTCACGGCGGAGCGCCGCGCGCATCGTGGTGGCGGCACTCGTGCTGGCGGTCCCGGTCGTCAAGCTGGCCTGGACGCTCGGCGGCGGCTCGGCGGCCCGCGAGGCCCTGTACGCCATGGGGCCGAGCAACATCATGGAAGTGGCCATCGACCTGTTCCTGGCGGAGCCGCTGCTGGCCGCGTCGCTGGCGGTCGTCGTCTCGCACATGAGCTACTCCTACTTCTCCGCCAGGGGCGGGGCCCAGCGGCACCTGCGCTCCCCGGTCCCCCTGGCCGTCGGCTCCGCCATGGTCGTCCCGGTGGCCGTGGGCGTGGTGGTGGGCGCGATCAACGGGCCGGTGTGGGGAACGGCCACGTGCGCGCTCGCCGCCCTCCTGCGGCTGACGGTGTTCCTGGAGTACCGCACCGGCCGGCGTTCACCGGAGAGCGGGAAACGCACGGGTGAAGCCGTCGGGAGCCTCTGGCAGGGCGTCGCCGACGCCGGGCGGATCGCGGCTCTGGCGCTGACCGTCATCGTGCTGCCGCTGGTGGCGTTCGGCGTGGCGGTGAACGGGCACTCCTGGACGACCGTGATGTTCTGCGACGTCGACACGGGGAGCGGTACCGAGCGCGCCCGCGTGATCGAGCTGGGCCGCCAGGGGCACGGCATCACCGCGTGGAGCCTGGACGACCACCAGGTCGTGGTGGGCGAGAACTGCCTGCTCGACGAGGACGAGGTGATCCGCCCGCCCCTGTGGCGGAGCGGCTGACGGACCGTACCGAAGGACGCAGGATGCTGGCGCGTGGCTGCCCGTGGCCGGGCGGCGGCCGCACCGGAGGGGGCGGATCCCCACGGGGCACCGGCGTGGCCCCTCGGCCGCATTCCGCTCCGACCGTGCGGGTTCCGGCGGGAACGGGACGGCCACGCGCCCCGGATCCCGCCCTGCACCGCCCCGAACCCGCTCGCGCCGCCCCCGGCCCCGCACGCCCACACCCCCGACCGGCCACAACCCTTATCGGGCACACCCCTTGTCGGTCACGCTCCCCTGTCGGCCACACCCCCGCTTCACCGGCCGGAGGACACCGCCCCCAGGTGCTCCGCCAGGAACGCGGCCCAGGTGCGGGTGCCCCGGTCGGCGTCCGGGCCCGCCAGGTTCTCCCCCGCCCGGTACGCACGCCCGGCCGCTCCGGGGATGCGCAGCGGCACCGTCGGGCGCCGGACACCCCGCGCCTCCAGGTAGGTGCGCAGCAGGTCCGCCATCGGCAGCACCTCCGGCCCGGCCAGGTCCGCGACCCGGCCCGCGGGTCCGCCCGATGCCAGAGCGGCGAGGCGTTCGGCGACGTCGCGGGCGTCCACCGACTCCCAGCGCAGGCCGGGGACCGGGACCAGCGGCGCCTTCGCCAGGGCCCGCACCGCGGTCAGCGCCAGGTCGTGGAACTGGGCGGCGCGCAGCACCGTCCAGGGCACCGCCGACTCCTGTACCGCCCGCTCCGCGCCCAGCTTCGCGCGGAAGTACCCCAGCGGGACCCGGTCGGCGGCGACCACCGAGATGAGCAGCAGGTGGCCCACCCCGGCGCGTTCGGCGGCCGCCACCAGGTTGCGGGTGGCGACGTCGTCGCCCTTGGGTCCGCCCGCCAGGTGCAGGACCGTGCCGACCCCCTCCAGGGCCGGGTCGATCCCCTCCCCGGTGCGCAGGTCGGCCCGCACGTGGGCCAGGCCCTCGGGGGCGGGTCGGGAGCCGCGGGTGAGCAGGCGGACCTCGTGGCCGGCCCCGCGCAGCAGCGGCACGACCAGGGAGCCGAGCGTTCCGGTACCCCCGGTGACGAGAACGGGTGCGTTCATGGTGGATTCTCCTCTGTGTCGGTGTGCGGTGGGCTCGGGCCCACCACCGGGTTCGTTGACGTGACCCGGGCGGAGAGGGGAACGTGACGGGAATGCGCGAACTTTTTTCCGCGGCGCAGCGATTCGAGGAGCACCGGCCCCGGCTGCGGGCGGTCGCCTACCGGATCCTGGGGTCGGTGGGCGAGACCGACGACGCCGTCCAGGAGACCTGGCTGCGGCTGGAGCGCACCGGGATCGAGAACGTCGACGACCTGGGCGCGTGGACGACCACGGTGACGGCGCGGGTGTGCCTGAACATGCTGCGTTCACGCGAACAGCGGCGCGAGGAGCCCCTGGAGGCCGGGCCGTGGGGCGCGGAGCGCCTGCCGGACCCGGTGGTGGGGCCGGCTGCGGCCGGGGACGACCCGGAGACGGCGGCGCTGACCGCCGACTCGGTGGGGTGGGCGCTCATGGTGGTGGTCCAGGAACTGAACCCGCTGGAGCGGGTGGCGTTCGTGCTGCACGACCTGTTCGCCGTGCCGTACACGGAGATCGGCCCGCTGGTGGAGCGCAGCGAGGACGCCGCCCGGCAGCTGGCCAGCCGGGCGCGGCGGCGGGTGCGCGAGCAGGGGACGCGGGGCGCGGTCCCGGACGGGGACCCCGCGCGGCGGCGCCGGGTGGTGGACGCGTTCTTCGCCGCGGCGCGTGAGGGGGACATCGACGGGCTGCTGTCGGTGCTGCACCCGGACGCGGTGCTGCGCTCGGAGGGCGGCGTGCGCGGCCGGTACACGACCCGGATCACGGGGGCGGCGGACGTGGCGGGGCAGGCGGTCACGTTCCACCGGTTCGCGCCGTTCGTGCACCCGGCGTCGGTCAACGGCGCCGAGGGAGTCGTGGTGGCGACGGGCGGCCGGGTGCTGTCGGTCATGGGGTTCGCGGTGGTCGGCGACCGGATCGCCGCCATCGACGTCCTGGCCGACCCGGACCGCCTGGAGGCCCTGGGACTCACCCCGCACGCCCTCGGCATCCGAGAGGGGTAGCCCCGAGCGGAGACCGGCGGGGCGGGGCGGGAGCGGGCGGGACGGCGGCGAGCGGGGCGGCGGCCGTCCGAGAGGAGGAATAGGCGAATCCGTTTCGGGGTCACCCTGCGTGAAGCACCGGGGGCGTCCGGGCGGGTTCCGTGAGGCGGGGAAAGGCACCGCAGAAAAGTGTGGGAACCGTGCCCCGCCGAGGCAACGGATAACCGGTGAACAGCAATGACTCCGCGTTCGACGACCGTTTCGAGCCGACCCGGCGACCCCCTGGACACGGGGCGGCGAAGGGGGTTCGACCGATGACCGTTACCGGTCGCCCTCCGTCGCCACCGTGCGGGGAGAGGGCGGGATTTCACAGTGAGAATGCTTCGGAAAGTGTCGGTGACCACCGATAACGCCGGTGTCGGGTCCTTTCTCGGATAGATTGGCCTGCGCATCGCCCCCCGACCCCCAGAAGGGATGCGCCCCTATGTCCACCCCCCGCTCCTCCGTCGGCCGGTACGAGCTGCGCGAGCGGCTCGGCGCGGGCGGGATGGGAACGGTGTGGCACGCCTGGGACCCCGCCCTCCAGCGCGACGTCGCCGTCAAGGAGGTCGTCCTCCCCGACGGCATGAGCCCCGAGGAACACGACGAGGCGCGGGAGCGCACCCTGCGGGAGGCCCAGGCCACCGCGCGGATCAGGAACGACGCCGTGGTGACGGTCCACGACGTGCTGGAGCACGACGGCAGCCCGTGGATCGTGATGGAGCTGCTCAGCGGGCACTCGCTCCAGGAGCACCTGGACCGGGACGGCCCCATGCCGGTGGCCCGGGTGGAGGAGACCGCTCGGTCGCTGCTGGGCGGGCTGAGGGCGGCGCACGCGGCCGGGGTGACCCACCGGGACGTCAAGCCCGCCAACATCATGCTCACCGAGGACGGCCGGACGGTGCTGACCGACTTCGGCATCGCGAACGTCGACGGGAGCACCGCGCTGACCCAGACCGGCGTGTACATCGGCTCGCCCGAGTACATGGCGCCGGAGCGGTTCGAGGGCGAGCGGGCGCTGCCCGCGTCCGACCTGTGGAGCCTGGGCGTCACCCTCTACGCGCTGCTGGAGGGGCGTTCGCCGTTCAAGCGGGAGAGCATCACCGGGATCATCAGCGCGGTGCTGACGGCGCCGATGCCGCCGCGCCAGGTGGTCCCCGGCCGGGTGGACGAGGTGGCGGCGGCCCCGCTGCGGGCACTGATCGAGGCGTTGCTGAACCGGGATGTGGCCTCGCGGCCGTCGGCGGCGCAGGCCGTCGAGCTGCTGGACCGGGCCAGGGAGGAAAGGGTCCGCGACGGGGGCACCACCCGGGTGACGGGGGTTCCCGGAGGGACTGGAGCGGCGACCGGATCCGGATCCGGGAGCGCGGAAGGGCCCGGGAACGGCGAGGAGGCCGTGGACACGGGCGGAACCGCCGGGCCGGGTGGCGCGGGTGGGCCTGGCGGGACCGGTGACTTCGGTGGCGCGGGGGCGCCTGGTGAAGCAGGTGCGCACGGCCGGGCGGACGTTTCCAGCGGGGCCACGGACTTCGGTGGTGCGGGGGTGCCCGGTGGTACGGGCGGGCCTGGCGGTGCGGGTGCGCCCCGCTGGGCAGGTGTTCCTAGCGGGGCCGCTGACTTCGGTGGTGCAGGTGTTCCCGGTGGCGCGGGTGCGCCCGGTGGTGCAGGCGGGCCTGGCGAAGCAGGTGCGCACGGCGGCGCGGATGTTCCCGGCGGCGCGGAGGCGCCCCGTGGTGTGGGTGCACCTGGTGGTGCGGGGACGCACGGGGCCGTCGGCGTTCCCGGCGGGACCGGTGACTTCGGTGGCGCAGGTGCGCACGGCCGGGCGGGTGTTCCCGGCGGTGCCACCGGGCCGAACGGGGTCACCGGGCACGGTGGCCCGGGCGGCCCGGCGGGGAACGGGTCGGCGGCGGCGGGCGGAACCCCCGCCGGTGCCCCCGGCGGCGGGCCGGGCACCGGTGCGGCGACGGGCCCGCACGCTCCGGCGTACCCGCCGCACACGGCCTCGGGTCCGCACGCCTCCCACGCGCCGCCGCACACCCCGTACAGCGCGCACGCCGCCTCCGGGCCGCAGGCGCCCCCCGCCGGGGCCGTCCCCCATGTCCCGAGCGGCCCGCAGAACCCCTATGCCCCCGGCCGCCCGCGGCCGCCGTACCCCGCCCGTCCTCCGCAAGACGGTCCCCCTGTTCCGGGCGGACCGCAGGCGCCCGCGGGGGGCGGCACCGGCGGGAACCCCGCCCCGTTCGGCCCCGGCGGCCCGCGGCCGCAGCCCGGCCCCTTCCCCAACACCGGGCCCGGCCCCGGCTTCGGGCCCGGCGGCGACCCCGCCTACGCGGGTCACACCGGTTTCGGGGCCCGGCCGACCGGACCGCACCCCGGCCACCAGCCCCACGGGCCCGTGCCGGTCCCGCCCATCAGCCCCCTCGGCCCCCCGGACCCGCGGGCCCAGATCGACAAGACCACCGCGGCGCGCGGCTTCGTGCGCGGGGTGGGCCACACCGACCTTCCGGGGCCCGCCCCCGCCGCGGGCGCCTCGGCGCCCAAGCCCTCGCCGTCGGTGATCGCGGCGTGCGCGATGCTCGGGCTCAACGCCCTCTACCTGCTGGTCCTGGCCCTGCTGTCACTGGGCGGCTCCGGCTCCGGGACCGCCTTCACCGGGTGGGACGGGCCGGTCGTGCTCGCCCTGTGGGGCGGGTTCTCGGCGGCCGCGGTGGTGGGCCTGCTGCTGCGCTCGCGGGTGGTGTACGGGCTGGTGGTGCTGTTGCAGACCGTGGTGTCGGTGGTGCTGGTCTTCACCATGTTCAGCGTGGTCGTCTACGCGCGCGAGGACCTGCCGTACTACCTGGTGCTGCTGCTGTTCAACGCCCTGATCGGCGCCCTGCTGCTGATCCCGCCCAAGGCCCGGGCGTACTTCCGGCTGGGCGCGGCGTTCGGCTGACGCGGCCGGCACCGCGGGCCGGTGCCGCCGCCCGGCCTCACCAGCGGGTGACCTGCAACTCGCCCAGGTCGGCGAGGGCGACACGGCCCTCGTCGGCCAGGACGCGCACCATCTCCTCGGCCTCGGGGAGGGTGACGTGGCGGCCGCTGGCCAGGCGCTCGTCGGCGGACGGGCTCTCCATCCACAGCCTCGGCCCCTCCTGCCACATCATCTGGACCACCGCGCCCGAGCGCGCCGCGAACACCCCGAAGGTGCCGTCGACCGGCGTCAGCCGGTAGACGAGGTCGCGGGCGGCGGCGCCGCTCATGGGCTCGGCGTAGTCCACGAACCCCATGCCCCCGGTCGCAGCGTCGGCGTAGGTGACGTCCAGCGGGCGCGGGCCCGCGGTCCGGGGGTCCGGCCCGGGCGGTGCCGGCCAGCCGGCGCCCACCGCCCAGCGGGCCAGGAGGTCCTCGATCCGGTCGCGGTCCAGGACCGGGCCGCCCTCCACGCGCAGGAGGTCGGAGTCGCGGGTCAGGACCGCCGTACGGCCGCCCGCGCCGACCGTGGCGCGCACGCCGCGGGGCAGCCAGGGCAGCACCAGGCGGGCGAGTTCGCGGACGCTCACCCGGCCCCGGTGGCGGGTGACCCAGTCGGGGAGGCGGTACGGGCCGGGGTTGGAGAAGTCGGCGTCCACGTGCGGTTCGCCCTCGGAGGCGGGGCCGGGGAAGGCGGCCAGGCGGTCGTGGCGGCGGCGGCTCCAGTCCATGTCCACCTCGATCCGGCGCTCCGGGTCGCCGTCCCAGTGGGCGGTGAGCCCGTGGGCGCGCAGGGCCTCGGCGACCTCCGCGCCGACGGCGGCGCGGCGGACCCGGTGGGTGGACTCGAACCCGACCGTCAGCGGGGCGCCGTCGGCCGCGGCCAGGGTGTCCTGCCAGTGGTAGTAGGCGTAGCCGCGGCTGCCGGTGGCGGCGGCCTGCGCGTCGAGGTCGGCGCGGGCGCAGCCGTCGCAGCAGAGGAACTCCTCGCGGGCGATGATCCCCGAGGCGTCCAGGGACCGGAACGCGCGGGTGAGGCGCTCGGAGTCGGTGCGGGAGGGGCGGCGGCGCTGGCGGTGGACGTGGTCGGCCAGGACGGCGTCGACGTACTCGGGCAGGGAGTCCGCTAGGGCGCGGGCCCGCGGGTCGTCCGGCGCCAGGTGTCCGGGCAGGCCGGATTCGAGGTCGCGGCGGGCCCGGTCCAGCAGCTCGGTGTAGCCGCCGCGGGCCGCGGCGGCCCGGACCGTGACACCCCTGCGCACCGAGGCGAGCAGTTCCTCGCCGTCCCAGCGTTCGCTCATGCGCCCAATGTGTCAGAACCCGGGGGTGCTCGGTGCGGTTCGTCCGAGATATCGCTGTCCGCAAGCGGCCGGGCACGGAAATCGGAGGCGGCGGGCCCGCTCCGGCGCCCGGGCCCCGCCGCGCGGGCGCTCCCCGCCGCGGGGCACCGCCCGGGCCGCATCCGTCGACCGAGCCGCACCCGCCGTCCGGGCTCCCCCGGACAGCGGGTCAGAAGAGGAGGGAGTGGCCGGTGAGCCGCTCCACGTGCTCGTCGCGGATCCGGCGGGCCGCCTCGGCGGTGGCGGCCAGATCGGACACCTCCGGCGCCCCGGCGCCCAGGAACGCCGCGGCGGCGCGGTGCTCGGCGTAGGCGGCGGTGGAGTCGGCGGCCTCCTGGCACTGCTCCCACTCGCGGTGGGCGGCCACGGCCCGCTCCACCAGGCGGCCGTACTCGACGATCTGCTCCACCCGGGCCTGCACGGCGTCCTCCACCGCGCACAGGTGCTCGCGCTGGGGCCGCAGCGCCTCGCGCACCCGCGGGGAGTCGGCGCGCTGCCAGCGGCGCAGGTGGGCGCGGCGCAGCTCGCGCTGGCGGGCGAGCAGGACGGCGATGCGCCACTCCTGGTCGCGCAGCACCGCCAGGGCGCGGTCGGTGTCCAGGGAGTCCCCGCCGCCGAACGCCTCGCGGGCGCGTTCGACCACGTCGATGGTGCGCTGGACGGCGCAGAGGGCGGCGTGGTCGGCCTCGCTGAGGTCGTCCGGGAGGATGACGGACCCCTCCGGGGCGTCGTCGGACGGGCCCTCCTGGACACGGGAGGTGAGGGCGTCGGCGGAGACCAGGGCCACCAGGACGCCGAACAGCCCCCACGGGATGCCCGCGGCCGGGTCGCCGGGCAGGAGGTCGAGCAGCCACACCGGGATGGCGGCGAGGGCGCCCGCGCCCGTCGCCACGCTCGCGGCGCGGGTGGCGGGGTGGGCGTCGCCGCGCAGGGCGAGGGCGGCCACGTGGGCGACGAGGCCGATGTTGACGACGGCCATGCCCAGGTACCAGCCCGCGGTGGCCAGGGCGAGGGCGAGGGTGCCCCCGACCGCGAGCAGGTGGACCGCGGCCTCGCGCAGGCGGGCGCGGCGGGTGACGAGGTCGCCGCCGGACCACTGCGCGAGGGGGTGGGGGGCGGCGGCCCGCCTTCGCAGCTCGTCCCGTCGGGGGGCGGGGAGGGCGGGGTCGATGACGGGTCTGGGCCGGCGGATGACGTCCTCACTCATGGGCGGTCCCTTGTGAGTGTGTCGGTTCGAGGGGGGCGGCGGCGGTCGGGCACAGCGGGAGGAACCCGACAGGGTAAGAGATGCCCACCCTTCGCCCCCACCGAACACGGCTGTGCCCGGAGCTTGCCGGGCGGCCCCGGCCGGGGCCGTCGGCGCAGGTCGGAGGCGTCCGCTGGCCCGCTCCGGCCACCGGCGGCCCGGAGCGGGGCACGTGGGACGGGGCCCGTGGGACGAGGTCCGCGCGCCGTACCCGGCCGCGGGCGGACGCCGACCGCCAGGGACCGCCCGGGGCGGGACGTGTCGGCCCGGGACGGCGACGGCCCGCAGCCACCGGCGGGCCGGAGCCCAGGGACCCGGGCCCCGGGCCGGGGCCGTCAGCCCTCGCGGGTGGTGGTGACCAGGTCCTCGTCCCCCGCGCCCGGGCGGCGGCGGGTGGGGTTGGTGTCCAGCCAGCGCAGCAGGTCCTCCGAGACCAGGTCCACGGAGATCCGGGCGGCCCGGCCGTCCAGGTCGCGGAACAGGCACTCGCCGTTGCCGAGGTTGCGCAGCACCGCCAGGTGCTCCTCGGTGGGCTCCACCCCCAGCAGCGACATGACGCTCTCCACCTCGTAGCGTTCGCTGGAGCGGAACGTGAACACCGAGGACAGGCAGTTGGTGACCTGCTCGTTGAGCAGGTCGCCCGCGTTCTGGGACACCAGGATGAGCGCGGTGTTGCGGGAGCGGCCCATCCGGGAGACCTCCGGGACCAGCTTGGCGCCCTCGGGGGTGGAGGTGACCGCCCACGCCTCGTCCAGGAAGATCGCCTTGGGCAGGTGCCGGTCCAGGCCGTTCATGAGGCGGCGGGCGAACTGGGACACCAGGTACAGCAGGGCCACCGACAGCCGCTGCTCGTAGGAGTAGTCGTCGCGGCGCAGCCCCGAGTCGGGCAGGGTGAGCCCGCCCAGCGTGAACACGGTGGTCCACCCCTCGGTGTCGATCTGCGCGTCGCCCTGGGGGTCGAAGCACAGGGACGCCAGGCGCATCTCCGACATGGAGCCCAGGACCGCGCCGAGGTTGCGGGAGGCGGCGTCGGAGGCGTTCGACAGGTGGTCGACGACCTTGGCCAGGGAGGGGCGGGGCTGGTTGGCGACCGCGGCCACGGCCTGGATCATCGCCGACTCGCGCTCCTCGCTCATGCGGGGCAGCAGCAGGCGCAGGGTCTCGGTGGCCATGGTCTTCTTGGCGGCCAGGTCGTCGCCGAACGCGAACGGGTCCAGCAGGCCGGGCTGGGCCGACCCCAGGGACATGATGCGGGCCTTGCGGCCGCGGCGCTGGAGGAGCTGCACCAGGGACTCGGCGTCGCCCTTGGGGTCGATGGCGGCGACGGTGACGCCGCGCAGGGCGAGCTGGTAGATGAGCAGCAGCGCCAGCGTGGTCTTGCCGCCGCCGGGCTCCCCGGTGATGGCGATGGCGGTGGGCCGGTTGCGCGCGGCGGCGACCAGCGGGTCGAAGTGGACGATGGAGCGGGCCCGGCCGATGGTCTCGCCGATGTAGGGCCCCACCCAGCCGTCGCCGGAGCGGTCGGTCCGGTCCCCGACGTCGACGGTGGCGGTGGGCATGCCGCCCGCGATGGTGCGCAGCGGCTGGCGCTGGGCGTAGGCGCTCAGCCTGATGCGGTCGCCCGGCAGGGACTCGTTGAACAGGGAGAACTGGTCGCCGGTGGAGTTGATGACGTCGATGCCGATGTCGCGGTAGTGCTCGATGACGGCCTCGACGTGCTGGACCAGGAGGCGCTCGGTGGGCGCGGACACCATGAGGCGGTGCCAGCCGTAGACGAACGGCAGGCGCTCCTTGGTGATGCCGTGTTCGAGCATGCGGGCGGCGTCGATCTGCTCGGCCAGGGCGATGGGGGCCTCCACCCCGGCCTCGCGGATGTGGGCGTCCATGTCGCGGGCGTGCGCGAGCTTGCGGCCGACGTCCTTGGACGCCTTGGCCGGCGGGATGAGCTTCATCCGCAGCGACATCTCCACCGGGAAGGGCAGGGAGTCGGCGTGGTGCAGCCAGGGCTCGCCGTCGGGGAACGGCATGAGGTCGGGGAAGCGCGCGAAGGACAGGAAGGCGACCCAGGTGGAGCCGGAGGGCTGTTCGAGGCGGAGCATGGAGCGGCCGTTGTGGAGGGTGCCGTCCACCAGGGCCTCGATCTCGCCGCGGCCCCAGGTGCGGCGCCCGGCGGCGGAGGGGCGGGGCTCCTCGGAGCTGCCGGTGACGGAGTGGCGGATGAGCCAGGCGATCTCGTCGGCGGTGGCGTGGCGGGCGTGCAGGGAGCTGGCGGCCAGCGCCCGGCCCAGGCGTTCGGCCTGGTCGGTCCAGCGGGCGAGCTCCTTGTCGTCGACGGCGTCGTCGACGATGCCGAGGATCTCCTCGGTCCGCTGGTAGGCGCCCCGGAACTGGGAGAACAGGCCCAGGCCGGTGCCGGAGCCGCGCAGGCCGAGCCGCACCCCGAGGTAGACCTCCTTGGTCCAGAAGTCCTTGGCCCACACGTGGCGGTAGGTCTCGTCGAGGTGGTCGTACCAGCCGGGGCCGGAGTCGGAGGTCTCGTCCAGGCGGGTGGCCCACTCGGCGGCGGGGTAGGTGCGGTGGGCGATGCGGAGGTGGACCTCGGCGTCGTTCATGCGGATGGCCGCGAGGGCGATGGTGATGTTGGTGGCCAGGGCCTGGCGCTCTTCGGGGGTGGTGAACTCGTAGGAGACCGTCGGCAGCCGGAAGTAGGCCCAGGCCTCGCTCTCGCTGAACAGCACGCGGTCGTCGAAGTAGCGGACCGCGAGGCGGGTCGAGCCGCGGGTCCCCCATGTGCCGGTCATCTTCTGCCGCCCCTCCTGGTCGCGTCGCGCGGCGACCGCGCCCGGCGGGGGGCGCGGCCGTGCCTGTGCCACCCCCATAGTGTGCTGCATGGGTACCCGGCGGTAGAAGCGGAACGCTTTACGGCGAGCCGGAAACCGCGGCGCCCCGCCCCGAAAGGCGGAGCCCCGTGCGGCGCGTCGCGCGGGGCCGGCGGGACCGGGCCGACGGCCGGGCGGCGGCCGGGCGGCGGGCCCGGCGCCGACCCCTGACGGCCGGGCCGTGGACGCGCGACGGCCCGCCCCGGAAGGTGGGGGCGGGCCGCGGACCGGGGCGGATCAGCAGCGGTTGTTGATGGTGCTCTGGATGGAGGACCTCTCGCTGGAGGTGACGGTGAGGTCGTAGCGGTACTTCACGTTGACCCACGCCTTGACGTAGTCGCAGTGGACGGCCGTGTTGGGCGGCATCCACTGGGAGGGGTCCTTGTCGCCCTTGGAGCTGTTGATGGACGCGGTGACCGCCCACAGCTGCGGCGAGTTCACGTCGTTGGCGAAGGCGCGGCGCTCACTGGTGGTCCAGGAGGCGGCCCCGGTCTTCCACGCCTCGCTGAGCGGGACCATGTGGTCGACGCTGATCTGGGAGACGGCTCCGGTCCAGGTCACGGCGTCGTAGAAGCTGTACCAGCTGCCGGAGGTGGGCTGGCAGTCGGAGTCGGTGACCACGTTGTGCCCGTCGCGGACCAGGACGTGCTGGCGGGCGGTGCAGGGGCTGTCGACCACGGCCCAGTGCGGGAACAGGGAGCGGTCGTAGCCGGTCTGGGGCCCCTTGGCGGCGACGGTCAGGGAGTTGAGCTGCGACTGGGCGGTGGAGGTGGAGGGGATGCCCGGGGGGAGGCTGTGGGCCGCGGCGGCCGGGGCGGCCCAGCCGACGACGACGGCGAGGGCCAGCGCGAAGACCGTCGCCAGGGCGGCGCGCAGCCCGCGGGGGGTGGGGGTCATATTCTGTTCTCTCCTCTTGAGCGGGTTCGAGGGAAGGACCTCCACCACTGTGCGGCGGCCGGGGCTTTCGCACCAGACCCCCGTACGGGAATTCCCGGAGAATCCGGTGTTACGGCCCCGGGTTCCGGGCCGGTGCTTTTGCACCAGGCTCCGCACCATATCCATGTGAAGTGGATCACTTAAAAAAAGCGCATGGCCGGACCGGGGTTTGGGCGAATGCACCGCCCCTCCCACACCTGCGGCGATGAACGCGGTGTCACCGCATGGAGCACACGGTGTCGCGGCCGGCGCGCGAAGGGCGGGGGCACATGGGAGAACGCCGCGCCAATGGACAGCAAGAACACGAAAGGCGCCCTTGACCTTTCCGTCGGGCGCCCCAGAGCAGGCCCGTTGTACCCCCGCCGAAAGCCGATAAACCAGGCGGAGGAAATCGCCTGAAATCACCCTCCGAGGTGTTTGTTACGTTCGGATGTCGTACGACCCGTCCAACGAAGAGACAGCGACACCGAAGCGACACCGAAAGGATCACCCCGCACAGGGGTTCGGCCATGACGTTGCAGATGGATCTCCCGACACTGGACGACTACCCCACCCGCAAGGGCACCGAGGCCGCGCTCCTCTACCGGAGGGACCCCACCGT
Organism: Nocardiopsis changdeensis; assembly: GCF_018316655.1. Lineage (GTDB taxonomy): Bacteria > Actinomycetota > Actinomycetes > Streptosporangiales > Streptosporangiaceae > Nocardiopsis > Nocardiopsis changdeensis. Next base: position 6,058,679 of record NZ_CP074133.1, read on the forward strand.
CTGGGGCACCGCCGAGGACGGGCCCCTCACCGACGAGCGCCTCCAGGAGCACGACCGCCGCGGGTACACCCGGTTCGCGTCGCTGCTGGGCGAGGACGAGGTCGCCGGGCACCTGGACGAGGCCGACCGGCTCGTCGGCGACCCCGGGCTGCGCGACGACGAGCGCGCGGTCGTGGACCCCTCCGACGGGGGCGTCCGCTCCGTGTTCGAGGTGCACCGGGTGAGCGAGGCGTTCGAGGCCCTGGTGAACGACCCCCGACTGCTGGAGCCCGCCCGCCAGATCCTCGGCTCGGAGGTGTACGTGCACCAGAGCCGGCTCGACCACCGCCCCGGGTTCGGCGGCGGCCCCCTGTACTGGCGCTCGGACTTCGAGACCTGGCACGCCGAGGACGGCATGCCGCGCATGCGCGCCGTCGGCTTCTCCGTGGCGCTGACCGACCACCACCCGCACAACGGCGCGCCGCTGGTGATGCCCGGCTCTCACCGCACCTACGTCTCCTGCCTGGAGGAGGGCGACGGCGGCCGCGCCGGGACCCCCGACCGGGCGACGCTGACGATCCTGGCCGACCGACACGGCATCGACGCCCTCCAGGCGACGCCCGGGGACGTGACGGCGCTGGACGCCAACTGCATGTACGCGGCCGGGGCGAACATCACGCCGTGGGCTCGGTCGAGCGTGTTCGTCGTCTACAACAGCGTGGAGAACGCCTGCGAGAAGCCGTTCGGGGGCGAGGACCCCAGGCCGGGGTTCCTGGCCTCGCGCGACTTCACCCCCGCCGGGAGGTGAACGCGCCGGTGCCCCGCCACCCGGGAACGGGGGGCGGGGCACCGCCGTGCGCGGACCGGTCCGGACACGCGGGCGCCCCGCCCGGGGACCGGACGGGGCGCGGGGCGGCCGGGGCGAGCTCGACGCGAGGCGGTCGGGCTCAGGTGAGGAGCTTGTCGACGATGACGCCCGCCAGGGCGCCGTGGGCGCGCTTGGTGCTGGCCCGCAGGGCGCCGACGTCGATGCGCGTGTAGGAGGACCCCAGGTGGTCGTCCCACGGGATGCGGACGATCGCCCGGCAGCGGCCGCGGGCCACCCGCTCGGCGGCGTCCACGTCCGGCAGGCTGCGCTTGCTGACCCCGTTGACCACCAGGACGGACCTGGCGCGCAGGGCGCCGTGGCCATTGCCGTCGAGCCAGTCGAAGGTCATGGAGACCGCGCGCTCGGCGTCGGCGTTGGCCGGGGTCACCAGGACCAGGCCGTCGGCGGCGGGCAGGGCGCGGGCGACGCCGGTGGCCGCCGGGTCCAGCACGGTCACCGCGTAGAAGCGGCCGAGCAGCCCGGTGAGCTGGGCGTAGTCGCGGTCGTCGAGGGTCTGGACGTAGGGGTCGTCGAGGGTCTGGACGACCTCCAGGCCGGTCTGGGTGCGGCCGGTGTAGGCGCTCATCGCCTCCTGGTCGCCGATGCCGTCGGCGTTGGCCAGCAGGGCGGTGAGGGTCTCGGGCGCCTGCGCGCCGATGCGGCGGGAGAGGCCGTTGGGGCCGGGGTTGACGTCGACCGCGACGATGCGCTCGTCCCGGTAGCCCGCCAGGGTGTGGCCGATCATCAGCGTGGTGACGGTCTGGCCCGCGCCGCCGGTGCAGCCCAGGACGACCAGGCTGCGGGGGCCCGCCAGGGGGGTTCGCAGGCGCTCGACGTCCTCCGGGGACAGCTCGGAGCGCACCGGGGCGGCGCCGCCGGTGACGACCTTGGCCAGGCGCCGCCAGCCGCGGGTGCCGCCGGAGTCGTCGGAGGAGGCGGCCGGTGCGGGCGCGGGGGCCTCGGTGCGGACGGCGGAGGCGCCGGCCGGGGTGGCGTCGCCGGCGGTGGGCGAACCGTGCGGGGTGTCGCCCAGGCTCTCCTGTTCGCCGGTGCCGTGGTCGAGTTCGAGGTCGGGGCGGGGCTCGCGCCGGGGCGGCTCGGGCTCCTCGCCGGGGGCGGGCTGGCCGAAGAGGCGGCCGATCCGGCGGGCGTTCTGGGCGACCCGGTGGAACATGCCGTCGTGCGGGTCGTGGCCCGGCTCCTGCTCCGCCTCCCGGGGTTCCCGGGTGGTGGGGGCGGCCGGGTCGGCGGACTCCGCGGCGGTGTCCGGCTCCGCGGAGCCGGAGGCGCGCATGCTCCACTTGACCGGGGCCGGGCGCTCGTCGTCGTCGGCGGCCGCGGGCCCGGGGGCCGGGGTGCGGCGGCGGGCCAGAGCGGCGGCCTCGGCCGCTTCGAGGTCGGCGGCGGTGCGGCGGCGCTCGGGGGCCTCGCGGACCTCGGCGAACCCGGCCAGCTCGCCGGTGCCGTGGTCGAGCTGGGTGGGCGGTTTGGCCGCGGGGGCCGCCTCGCCCTCGCGCAGCTCCCCGGCGGGGATGACGGGGTTGTCCTTGTCGCCGATCCGCGGCTGGTCGGGGTGGCGCTTCTTGCCGTCGTCGAACCACTCGGAGGGGTCCTTGGCCCCGCGCGTGTGCCCGGGGACGACGTCGGCGAACTTGGGGCGCGGCGGGGCGGGGGTGTCGGCGGTGCTGAGGTGGCGGTCGAGCACGTTCATGTGCTCGTTCCACTCGGGTCCGCGGTCCTCGGCCTCCTGCGGGCGCACCGGGATGGACTCCTGCTCGCCGGTGCCGTGGTCCAGCTCCAGCGGGGGCTTCGTGCCTGTGGGGCCGCCCCGAGCGCCCGCTGCGGGCGCCGCGTCCGCGGCCTCCCGGCCGTCGGCGGCGGGACCGTCCTCGGGAGCCCCGGGGCGTGCTTCCGTGTCGGAGGCAGGCACGGAGGCCGCCGGGGCCGCCAGCCGCGCATCCGTGTCGGCGGCGGTGCCGGTCTCGGCCGTGGGGCGGGCGGTGCCCGTGGAACGGGCGGGAGCGACCGCGTCGGCCCGCGTCGGACCCACCGGGCGCACGTCCGCCTCAGCGGCGGTACCGGCCTCGACCGTGGGACGGGTGGGGCGGGCGGTGCCCGAGGGACGGGTGGGGCGGGCGGGAGCGACCGCATCGGCACGCGTCGGACCCACCGGACGCGCATCCGCCTCAGCGGCGGGCGCGCCCTGGGGATTCCCGGGGCGGACCTCCGTCTCGGAAGCGGGTGCGGCGGCGGCCGGGGCCACCGGCCGCGCGACAGCGTCCGTGTCCGCTTCGACATCGGCGTCGGCGGAACGAGCGGTGTCCGTGGGACGGACCGGGGCGACCGCGTCGGCACGCGTCGGACCCACAGGCCGCACGTCCGCGCCGGCGGGCGCCTCGGAGGCGAGGGAGCCCTCGGCCGTGCGCACCGGGTCCGCCTCGTCCTCGGCCGGCTGCGGGAGCCAGGGGGCGGACGTGGGCTTGGCGGCCGGACGGCCCGTGGCGGCGGCGTAGCGGGCGGCGTAGTCGGACACGTCGTAGCCCGGCGCCTCCTCCTCCGCCCGCTCCTCCCGCGCGGTCTCGCCCAGCTCCCACGGGGCGGCGTGCGGCCGCCCCCGGCGGCGGGGCCGGACCGGCTCCGGCGCCGACGCCTCCTCTTCGGCGGGCACCCCGGTGGCGCGGCGCTCCTCCAGCTCGCGGGCCACCCGGATCCCCTGGGTGCGGCCGCGCAGGCGGCGGGCGGCCGGGGACTCGTCGTCCTCCTCCTCGTCCCCGACGGCTCCGGCGACCTCCTCGCGGCTGAGCGCGGAGGTGTCCCCCACGGAGTAGGCGCTCTTGGAGCTGAGGTTCACCGGCGTGTGCCCCGAGGAGGCGCGCAGGCGCGAGAACCACTCGTCGCTGTCGCGCTCCTCCTGGCCCGCGGTGTCGTAGACGGGTTCGGCGAACCCCTCCTCGAAGTCGTTCCCGCCGGTGTCGGCCGGGGCCTGCGCCGGGGCGCGGTCCAGGGCGAAACCGAAGTAGTTGAGCACCCGGACGCCCACGCCCGGGCCCTCGGGGGCCTCCGCCCCCTTCTTTTCCTCCCGGTCCCCGTCCCCGGTGCCGCCGGTGTCCGCCGGGCGCTCCACGGCGGTCACCGTGGCGACCGCGGACCGCGCGGGCTCCGGCCGCTCCGCCTCGTCGGCGGGCGCGGACGGCGCTTCGGCCAGGACCGGTTCCCGGGCGGGCTCGGGCGCGACGGGTTCGGGCGCGACCGGCTGCTCGACCGCGACAGGCTCGACCGCGACCGGCTGCTCGACCGCGACCGGCTCGACCGCGACGGGCTCCGGAGCGCGGACCGGGCCCGCCTCGCGGACGCGGCGCAGCGGCGGCGCCTGCTCCGGCGCGGGCCGCACCTGCTCGGCCTCGACGGCCACGGGCGCCTCCGCCGCCTCGACCGGCTCGGCCTCGCGTTCGGCCCGGCGGCGCGGCAGCGGCAGCGGGCCCGCCGCCGGGTCGCGGTGCCACACGCGCACCGCGACGCGCACCTCGGCGGGCTCGTACTCCGGGGCCAGCCGGGTGTACGCCCGCGCCTCGGCGAGGTAGCGGGCCTGCGACAGCAGCAGTTCGGTGAGGCGCTTGCCCTCGATCACCGGTCTGGTGACCAGCACCGTGATCACCCCGGGCGGCACCACCCACAGCACCAGGTGCCACCCGTTGCCGAACACGAACGGGGCGTTGAGGATCCCGAGCAGGATCACCCAGACCAGGAACACGCCCACGGCGACACCGAAGGTGCCCACCGGGAGCGGCATGGGCAGCCGGAAATCGTAGAGCTTGTAGAGCCGCTTCTCGATACGCCAGATGTTGGTGTACGTGGGCAGATCCACGTTCCCGGCCTCCCTCGCCTATTCCGTCGAAACGCCCATCGCTCGCGCGAGCGCCACCGCGATGACCTCGATGATGCCGGGGACGTAGAAGACGATCCCGATGAAGATCGCCAGGATGATGAACTGAGCGAACCGCGTGATCTCCCTGGTGAACAGGAAGAAGATCGCGACGATGGACACGATGACCAGGAACAGGGGTCCGAAGAAGCCGCGCAGGAACTCCGCGAGGCCGCCGGTGTCGGGGGCCTGCGAGTCGGCCAGGACGAGGGGGTCGGCCCCGCCGAGCACGGTCACGGTCTCGGCCGCGGTGGACAACAGGGGGAGCATGTCAGGCGCCGCCTCCCGGTGTCGTTTCTGCTGTGCTCATGGTCCTTCTCGTCTCCTTGCCTACGTGCCCCGTCACTCGCCGAACGAGTGGGGGGCTCCCTGGATGTCACGCACGTGCCACTCGTTGCCGGAGTCCACGACGGTGACCAGATAGCTCTGCCTCAAGGTGCCCGCCGCCTCCCCCTCGGGGGCGGGAGCGGTCCAGTGCACGGTGACGGCCACCTCTCGTACGTCATCATCCCCGCTCTCGCTCCGGGATGGCACCGTGATATCGGACAGTTCGGAGAATTCCAGGGTGTTCGCCGGAAGTGGGGCGATCGTGACGCCGGGTTCGACGTAGCGCTCCAGGTGGCCCGGCTCCTGCGCGTAGGCGCCGAAGAACCCGGTCAGCACCTCTTCCAGCTGCTCGGCGGCGGCCGGGTCGGTGTCGAAGGCGGCCTGCTCGGGCAGGGAGGCGCGGGCGGGCGCGGCCAGCAGGGCGGGGCGGCCGGAGACCACGAGGGAGTCGCCGTCCGAGTAGACGGGGACCTCCAGGCTCACGGGCTCGCCGTTGACGTCGGCGCGGACGACCACGAGGGCGTTGTTGTCGTCCTTGACGTCGACGGCGGTGACGGCGAGGTTCTCGCCGGCGAGCGAGCCCGCGGGGACGTCGAGCCCCTCGGCCTCGCCCTCGGGGACGAACGCGGCCAGGGCGGTGCGGCGTGCCTCGATGTCGTCGGTGGTGAGGTAGGCGTCGGCGAAGCGGAGCGCGAAGTCCGCGGCCGAGGTCTCGGGGAAGGCGGGGGCCTGGGCCTGCTCGGGTTCGGGGTCGGGGGCGGGGAGCGCGAGGCCGCCGCGCAGGGGGAACCAGATGCCGTTGAAGATGACGACGATGAGGAACGCCCACAGGACGGCGCGGCCCACGCCGACCCACCAGCGGCCGCCGGCGCCGGGGCGGGGGCGCCGCCGGGGGGGCGGGGCCTCGTGGTCCGCGTCGTCGTGCCGTTCGCGCACGGCGGCACCGCGCCGTGGTGCGTTCGCCATCCCCGACCTCCTGCACACAGTTCCGCGCCGCCCGTTCGGACGGCGTATCCGCCACGCCCTTGTCTACCCCATCCCTATAGTGAGGCATTGTGCGGGTTGGGCGAGGGCATGGGCGCTCCGCGTTTCCCCGTCAACCGCGCATTGCACGCAACAGTCGAAGTTCCCAAAGACGGAACAATACGGCAATAAGCAGACGAACTCATCTGACGGTTGTCCCCCGTCCGCGCTTTATGGTCGGCCCGAAAATGGATTAGTCACCTGTTGGCGAGCAACATGTGTCCCCGGGGACAGAGAACGGCCGCCGGATTGTGACCGGGGTCTCCCCTGGGGGCCGCCGGACGGGGGTGTCTATGATGACCCGATGATCCCCCGCGAGACCCTCCCCCGCGTCCTGTTCTCCCTGTTCGCCCTGGTGACGGCGGCGCACCTGGCCGTGCAGGCCCTCGGCGCCGAAACCTGGTCGCGCCCCACCCAGGCGCTGCTCATGCCGCTGCTCGCGGCCTTCGTCTGGACCGCGGCCCCGCGCCCGCACGGGCGGCCGGTCCGCCTGGTCCTGGTCGCGCTGTTCTTCTCCTGGCTGGGCGACACCGCCCCGGCGCTGGCGTCCGGGGACGCGGCGTTCCTGGTGATGGTGGGCTTCTTCCTGATCGCCCAGGTGGTGTACGTCGCCGCGTTCGCGCCCTGGTGGGCTCGGAGCCCGCTGGGCACCAACCGGACGCTGCTGGTGCCCTACGGGGTGGTGGTGGCGGGGCTGGTCGTGCTGTGCGCGCCCGGGGCCGGGGCGCTGCTGGTGCCGGTGCTGGTGTACGGGCTGCTGCTGGGGACGACGGCGGTGCTGTCGGTGGGAGTGCACCGGTGGACGGCGATCGGCGGGGCGCTGTTCCTGCTGTCGGACGGGCTGATCGCGCTGCGGGCGTTCAGCCCCGGGTTCGACCTGCCGCTCAGCGGGGTCTGGGTGATGCTGACGTACGCGGCGGCGCAGGCCCTCATCGTGCTCGGGGTCCTGGCCCGCGACCGCGAGCCCGCCGAGGAGGTCCCCGCCTGAGGCGCGGACCGGCCGTCCCGACCGGGGCCGTCAGACGACGGTGACGAAGGGGGCGCGGTGCTCGGCGCCGTCCGGGGTGCGCCAGGTGGCGGAGACGTGGCCCGTGCCGTCCGGCGACGGGGCCGGGGCGAGGGCGCGCGCGACGCGCAGGGCGAGCCGGTCGCCGGCGGTGGTCTCCAGGTCGATCACGGTGCCGCCCGGGCCGTGGGCGGTGGAGAACGAGGCGACCCCGGCGCCCGCGCCGAGGGCCGCGGGGCCGGTGAGCACGGACGGGTCCGGGGTGTCGCTCACGCTCTGCTGCTGCGGCTCGGCCGTCCCGGCGAGCAGGGCGAGCAGCTGCGCGACCAGGACCGGGTCGCGGGTCCCGTCGTACACCCACCGCTTCCCCAGGACGCCGTGCTCGGCCGTGCCGAGGAGCGCGTCCCGCGCCCCCTCCAGCGGCGCCCCGCGGTAGGTGAGGGGCACGTGGTAGGCCGCCCCGCCGTCGGTGACCACCATGAACTCGATGCCGACCTCCCCCTGCGGGTCGTCGAGCCGGAACCCCCCGGCCTTGGCCGGGTCGGGCCGCTCCCCCGCGTACCACGGCTGCGCGGGCAGCCACGCCTGGAGGAGTTCGAGCTTGGTGGGGGTCAGGGTGGTGCGGTGGACGACGGCCACGGGGCGTCCCTTCGGCGGCGGGTCAGGCGGTGACGGGCAGCAGCGTACCGCCGGTGAGGCGGACGAGCTCGGAGGCCGTGGTGGGGAAGACGGTATGCGGGGTGCCGCCCGCCGCCCAGATCCGCTCGTAGTCGGTCAGGGCCTCGTCGACCACGGTGGGCAGCGGCGCGGGGTGGCCGACCGGGGCCACGCCCCCGATCGCCTGCCCGGTGGCCTCGCGCACCTGGTCGGGCGTGGCGCGGCGGAGTTCGCCGCGGCCCCAGCGGGCCGCCAGGGCGGCGGTGTCCACACGGTGGCGGCCGCTGGTCATGACCAGGACCGGCGCGCCGTCGGAGACGAACACCAGGCTGTTGGCGATGGCGCCGACCTCGCAGCCCAGCGCGGCGGCGGCCTCGGCCGCGGTGCGCGCGGACTCGGACAGCTCGCGCACCCGGCCCGGGACGCCCGCCGCGGCGAGGGCGCGGGCCACCTCCCGGCTGCGGGCGGGCAGGGACTCGACGGCGTGCGCTTCCATGGCTCTCCTCGACATCGTTCTGTCTATGGAACGATAGGAGAACGCCGGTGGCGGAGCAAGCCGGATACGGACACGGGAGGAGAGGCCATGGAGCTCGCCGTGCGGGTGGGGCTGCGGCTGCGTGAGCTGCGCGGACGGCGGGGCCTGTCGCTGTCCGAGCTGGCGCGCCGCTCCGGGGTCGGCAAGGGCACCCTCTCCGAGTTGGAGTCCGGCCGGCGCAACCCCACCCTGGAGACGCTGTACGCGCTCACCACCGCGCTCGGGGAGCCCCTCGGTTCCGTGCTGGGGCCCGTCGCCGAACGCTCCGAGGTCTCCGGCCGCGCCGTGGACGCCGTCCTCATCGACCGCTTCGAGGACGGCGCCGCCACCACCGAGACCTACCGCCTGCGCATCCGCGCCGGGGCCGTCCAGGAGTCCCCGCCGCACGTCCCCGGCACGACGGAGCGCCTCATCGTCCTGAGCGGCACGGCCCGCGCGGGCGCCGCCTCCGCACCTTTGGAGCTGGGCCCCGGCGAGCACGGCTGCTGGACCTCCGACGTCCCGCACGTCTACAGCGCGCCGCACGGGGACGTCGAGGCGGTCCTGGTCGTCCGCTACCCGGTGCCCGGTCCCTGACCGCCCCCGGTCCGAGTCCAGGCACGCAGTTTCTCCGGGTTCCGGACGACCCAGATCCGGGTGACACGACCCTCGGAGACACCGAACGAGGCCACGGTCACGACCGTGCCGGCGCGCCGGCCCACCAGGCCCGGGGCGCCGTTGACCGACCGCTCCAGGAGTTCGAGGCCCGGGGCGCGGTCGGCGATGGCGGTCATGTACGCGGCGATGTTCCGGCGCCCCTCGATCGGTCGCAGGGCGGCACCGGCCAGGCCCCCGCCGTCGGAGGTCATCACGGCGGACGGGTCCAGGAGTCCGACGAGGGCGGCGATGTCCTTGGACCGCCAGGCCCGCTTGATGTTCCGGATCACCTCGGCCCGCCCGGCCCCCGCCCGCGGCGGGTGGGCGGTCCCCGGTCGGCGCCGGGCGGAGGACGCCAGTTGCCTGCAGGCGGCGGGGGTGCGGTCCAGGATGTCGGCGATCTCGGCGAAGGGGTACCGGAACACGTCGTGCAGGACAAAGGCCACCCTCTCGGCGGGCGTCATCGACTCCAGGACGACGAGGAAGGCCGTATCCACCGACTCGTCGAGGACCATCTGGTCGGCGGGGTCGGTGTTCCGGCCGTGGTTCCACTCGTCGCGGTCGGGCAGGGGCTCGGGCAGCCACGCGCCGACATAACGTTCCCGCCGGGCCCGGGCCGAGCCGAGCACGTCGAGGCAGATGCGGGAGGTGACGGTCGTCAGCCAGGCGCCGGGGGACACGATCTCCTCGCGCCGGCCCGGCGGCAACGCGTACCAGCGGGCGTAGGCGTCCTGGACGGCGTCCTCGGCCTCGACCAGTGAGCCCAGCAGCCGGTAGGCGACGTTGATCAGCAGGCGGCGTTCACCGGCGGCCCCGGCGGGGGCCTCCCCTGCCGTTCCCATGGTCCCGACCACCCTTCGCCTGACCTTTTGCGGGCCCGCGTCGTCGGACCGGTGAGACCTTATCCATCCACCGCCCCCGGGCGGAAAAGGGGGGCACCGACATGACCACCGTCCGAACAGCGGAACGGCGATTCCCGTTCCTCCGGGTCGCGATCGCGACGCAGACCCTGACCCTCTTCCTCCAGGCGGTCTCCGCCGGACTGCTGCTGGTCTCGCCGTACGGGGCGGTCATGCACGACATCGGCTCCCGGGTGATGTACGGGGCGGCGATGCTGTACGTGCTCGCGGCCGCGCTGGTGTGGAAACCGGGCGGTGGCTCGCCCCGGCACCTCTGGTACGCGTCCGGCTTTCTCGCCCTGGCCTCGGTCCAGGTCGTGCTCGGCATCCTGCACGTCCCGGCGGCGCACGTCCCGCTGGGTGTGCTGATGTTCGGCCTGAGCCTGCTGGCCCTGGCCCTGAGCCTGAAGCCGGGCGCCCGGACCGCGGACTGACAGGCGCCCGGGCCGCGGACCGGGCCGCCGTTCGAAGGTTCGGCGCCGTGGGGCGGGCCGGGGATCCGGGTCAGGGCTCGGGGCCGTGCCTCAGCTCCATTTTTCGAGCTCCATGTCGATGCGCGGATCGGAACGCACCCACACCTCGCCCGGAGAAGCGCCGGCCGGGGTCTCTGCGATGTGGAGGCCCAGGGCCTCGACCGTCTCCAGCAGTTCGTCCCGGGCCGCGCCCGCCTCTGCGAGCGTGCGGCCGCCGAAGAGCACGTAGTACACCTCGGCATCGCTCACGTACTCGTTGTGGCCGGTGTCGGCCCAGATCCCGCAGAACCGTTTCAGGGCCTTCCTGTCGAGCTTCGGCATCGCCGCGACCTCCCGGCGCCTCTGCTCGACCCTGCGCGATTCCCGCGCCCAGGCGAGTTCGAGGTTCTCGAACGACTCGTCCGGCAGCAGGCTCTCGCGATCCGTGGTCCACGGGCCGTGGTCGTCGAGGGCGGCGTGACCCCTGTAGGCGAAGCGCAGTTGCAGGTCGACGCCGTCGGTGCGCCGCTCATAGCGGCGGTAGTCGGCCTCGGCGTCCTCGCCGTCGCGCACACGTCCGACGATCCCGAAGGCGGTCTCGATGACCAGCACCTCATCGGTGAGCACACGTTCGAGACGGAAGGTCGAGTTGTCCTCGCTCACGTGCTTCTTGATGAAGCCGTTGAACGCCGTCGAGAACTTGAGGTGGTCGTGGTCGCCCATCGTGAACGAACGCCTGTGCCCCTGCCCATCCCGGAATACGAGCTTTCGGTCACTCACATCGCACCTTCCCCTTCGAGGCCGCGCGGCCGTGCACGGGCCGGTACGCGACCGCCCCTCGGCCGTATTCTCGCCCGGATGACGGCTCGGCCGTGCTCTGCGGGGCGGGTCCGGGGCCGGGCGTGGAACCGCCGCCCTTCGGCACCCTGGCGGCTAGAGTGCGCACATCCGCGAGGAAGGCAGGGACATGGCGACCATCACCGACCACGACTCCTACATCGCCGCCGCGCCGGAGGCGTTCCGCCCGGTCCTCCACCGCCTCCGGGAGCTCCTGCGCGAGGCTCTCCCGGACGCGGAGGAGATGACGGCGTACAACATGCCGGGGTTCCGGATCCGTGGCACGGTCGTCGCGAGCTACGCGGCGTTCAGCAAGCAGATCGGGCTGTACTTCCTCGCCCCCGCGATCTCCGATCACGCCGCGGAGATCGCGGAGGCAGGCCTCAAGGCGAGCAGGACCGGCATCACCTTCCCGCCACGCAAGCCGGTCCCGGACGATCTCGTGACACGGATCGCGCGGGCTTCACGCGAACACGCCGACGGCTGAGGACCGCCGCCGCGGATCCGCGCGGCGCGGGCGCCGCGGGGCCGCTACACGTTGAAGCGGAACTCCACGACGTCGCCGTCGGCCATGACGTACTCCTTGCCCTCCATGCGGACCTTGCCCGCGGCGCGGGCGGACTGCATGTCGCCGGCCGCGACCAGGTCGTCGTAGGAGACCACCTCGGCCTTGATGAAGCCGCGCTGGAAGTCGGTGTGGATGACCCCCGCCGCCTCCGGCGCGGTGGCGCCCTTCTTGATGGTCCAGGCGCGGGCCTCCTTGGGCCCGGCGGTGAGGTAGGTCTGCAGGCCCAGGGTGTCGAACCCGACTCGGGCCAGCTGGGCCAGGCCGGACTCGGTCTGCCCCATGGACTCCAGCAGCTCCTGGGCCTCGTCGTCGTCCAGCTCGGCCAGCTCCGCCTCGATCTTGGCGTCCAGGAAGATCGCCTCGGCGGGGGCGACCAGCTCCTGGAGCTTGGCGCGCAGGGCCTCGTCGGCCAGCTCGCCGCTGTCGAGGTTGAACACGTAGATGAACGGCTTGACCGTGAGCAGGCTCAGCTCGCGCAGCCGGGCCAGGTCGACGTCCTTGTCCCCGGCCGCGTACAGCGAGGTGCCGCCGTCGAGGATCTCCTGGGCGGCGCGGGCGGCGGCCAGCAGCTCCTGGGAGTCCTTGTCCTTGGCGTTGCGCTTGGCGTCCTTCTCCAGGCGCGGCAGGGCCTTCTCCAGGGTCTGGAGGTCGGCCAGGATCAGCTCGGTGTTGATGGTCTCGATGTCGCGCGAGGGCTCGACCTCGCCGTCCACGTGGGTGACGTCGGGGTCGTCGAAGACCCGGATCACCTGGCAGATGGCGTCGCTCTCGCGGATGTTGGCGAGGAACTTGTTGCCCAGCCCCTCACCGGTGGAGGCGCCGCGCACGATGCCCGCGATGTCCACGAAGTCGACGGTCGCCGGGAGGACCTTGGCGGAACCGAAGATCTCGGCGAGCCGGCCGAGCCGTGCATCGGGCACGCCGACGACTCCGACGTTGGGCTCGATGGTCGCGAACGGGTAGTTCGCGGCCAGAGCGTCGTTCTTGGTCAGCGCGTTGAAGAGGGTGGACTTGCCGACGTTGGGCAGTCCCACGATCCCGATAGACAGACTCACAAGGTGAGAGTCTATGCGGCCCGGCGGCCCGGCCGATCCGTTCCCGGGGGGAAACCGGACCGATCGCCGAAACACGCTGCGCAGGCATCACTACGCACAGTAGGTTCGATTCATGTCGCCGGGGACCCGGGCGGGAGATGTCCGACCCGCCGACCCCTTCCCCGGTACCCCGGCCTGCGAGCCACGGCCGCGGGTCCCGGCGGCGGGGAGGCCCGCGCACCACGCGGAGCGCGGGCCGGTGCGCGGACGACCGCCCGGGCCCCCGACCCGTTTCTTGGGGGGAACATGGTCACCGACCACCTGCGCGAGATCGTGCGCCGCTACCCGCTGGTGAGGTTCGCGGCACGGCGGCTGCGCGTCCGGCTGCCCCGGAGCATGGGCGGCCTGGACCCGGGCCGGGTGCCGCCGTGGAGCCGCACCTTCACCCTGGCCCTGCCAGAGGGCGGGGCGGGCGATCCGCGGGAGCTGACGCTGCACCTGCCCGGCTACCTGACGGTGCCGCGGAGACTGGCCGCCCACGGGCTGGCCGGGCACGGCCCCGACGCCCTGTCCTGCTTCCTGGCCATGCTGGACCGCACCCGGCCGGGGGCGGTGCTCGACGTGGGGTCGGGGGTCGGGGTGTACGCGATGCTGGCGGCGACGCGGTCGCGGCGCCCGGTGTTCGCGTTCGAGCCGACCCCGGAGATCGCCCTGGCGGCCCGGTCGGCCGCGGAGGCCACGGGCCGGGGCTTCACGGTGGTGGAGGCCGCTCTGAGCAACCACAACGGCAGCGCCTACCTGCGGCGGGCCCGGCACAACGACATGTGCAACACGATCGGGCTTCCGCGGCGCCAGGACCTGTCGGGGACGACGGTGCGGGCGGCCACGCTGTCGCGGTGGTGCGAGTCGGAGGGCTGCTCCCCGGCCGTGGTGAAGATCGACACGGCGGGCACCGAGCCCGACGTCGTGGCCGGGGGCCTGGGGGTGCTGCGCCGGTTCCGGCCGTGGCTGCTGGTGAGGGTGCGTCCGGGCCGGGGCCTGGAGGAGCGGCTGATGGCCCTGCTGGACCCGCTGGAGTACACGTGGTACCCGGTCAACGGGCGGCCGCCGTACCAGCCGAGCCGGGAGATCGCGGCGCGTTCGTCCCCGGCGTGGGAGCGGATGTGGCTGCTCACCCCCGAACCGGCCGGGGAGGGCTTCTGGGCGGCGGCGCGGGCCTGGCGGGAGGCGCTGGCCGCCTGTTCCTGAGGCCGGGGCGCCGACGGGGTGCCGCCGAGGCGCGGAGCACGGTCCGCGGGGGGTGCGGCGCGGCCCGCAGGGGGTGGGGTGCCGACGGGGCGCGGAGTGTGGTCCCCGGGGCGGAGCGCGGTCCGGGGGGTGGGGCGCGGTCCGGGATGCGGAGCGCGGTCCCCGGGGCGGAGTGCCGCCGGGGCGCGGAGCGCGGTCCGGGGGGTGGGGCGTGCGCCCCGCCCCCGGTCCGGCCGGCGGGTCAGAGCCAGGAGTCCAGCTCGGCCAGCAGCCCGGCGGGGTTGTCGCGGTGGATGCAGTGCCCGGACCCCGCCACCCTGCGCACCTCGAAGCCGCGCTCGACGAGTTCGGCGGCGGCCCGGTCGTCGACCGTGATGGCGTCCTCGGCCCGCAGCACCAGGGACGGGACGTGCGCCTTGTCCGGCAGCAGGTCGTGCCCGGCGACCTCGGCCGCGACGAAGGCGTAGAACTCCGGGTCGCAGGCGGCGAAGCCCGCCAGCTCCTGCTCCACGTCGAGGTCGTTCCAGCGCGGGTTCATGGCCCGCACGTGCGCGGCGTCGGCGGTCTCGAAGACCCGGCGCATGCGCTCCCCCGCGTCGGCGGGCATCGGCGGCAGCCGGAACGCCGGGTCCAGGTAGACGGCCCGGGCGGGGGCCGAGCGCTCCACCGCCAGGGACAGCGCCAGGCCGCCCATGGAGTGGCCGATGGCGAGGTCCGCCCCCGAGGGCAGGGAGTCCACCAGGTCGTCGCCCAGCGCCTGGACGCTGTAGCCGCCGCGGCCGCTGGCCCCGTGGCCGCGCAGGTCCGCGGACACGACGCGGTACCCCCGCTCGACGAGGGCGGGGACCAGGGCGTGCCAGGTTCCGTGGTGGGCCCCGGCCCCGTGGACGAGCAGGGCCGTTCTTTCTCCGGTGCCGGTGGTGTAGGTCTCCAGGTTCAATGGGACTCCTTGCGAAGGGACGAGAGGCCGCCCCGGGACCGGGAGGGGACCGGTCGACCGGAGCGGTCATCTCAGCCTCTCGGACAATCCGGGGACCGAGAAGGAAATGACCGGAAGCGGACGTGCGCGCGCAGCTTTCCTTCCCGGTCACGGCACCGGCCCCTCCGCGGGCGGACCGGCGGGGTCCCGGGCCGTCGCGACGGCGGCGACGGCGCGACGGCCGTTCTGCGCTCTGCGGTCCCGGCGGTACGGAGTCCCCCTCGCGGGGCGCGGCGCCCGGGGGCCGGGCGCCGCGCGGGAGGGGCGGCTCAGATCCAGCCGTCGAGGGAGGCGAGGAAGCCGGGCAGGTCGTCGCGGTGGATGCAGTGCCCGGCCCCGGCGACGGTGCGGACCTCGAAGCCCCGTTCGGCCAGGCGGCGGGCCCCCTCGGCGTCCACCGTGAAGCTGGGGTCGGCCAGCTGCACCAGGGAGGGCACCGCGGCCGCGGCGGGCATCGGGTCGTGCGCGGCGGCGTCGGCGACGACGTCGAAGAACGCGGGGTCGAAGGCGGCGAAGCCGGCGAGCTCGGCGGCGATGTCGGCGTCGCTCCAGCGCGGGTTCATGGCGCGCACGGACTCGGCGGTGGCCTCGGCGACCATCCTCCGCATGGCCGCGGAGACCCCCGGGTCCACCTGGGCGAAGCCGAAGGCGGGGTCGGAGTACACCGCGCGGGCGGGTGCGAGCCGCTCCACCGCCAGGGACAGCGCCAGGCCGCCCATGGAGTGGCCGATGGCGAGGTCCGCCCCCGAGGGCAGGGAATCCACCAGGTCGTCGCCCAGCGCCCGGACGCTGTAGCCGCCGCGGCCGCTGGCCCCGTGGCCGCGCATGTCCACGCCGATCACCCGGTAGCCGAGGCCGGTCAGGTGCGCCTCGACGGCGTGCCAGGTGCCGTGGTCGGACATCGCTCCGTGGACGAGCAGAGCGGTGCGGTCACCGGTACCGGTGTCGTAGGTGGCCAGTTCCATGGGTTTCCCTTCGGTTGCGGGCGGCGTCAGCGGACGCCGCGGACGAAGACGATGGCGAGCGCTCCGAGCAGGCCCACGGCGGAGCCGACCAGGAACAGGGAGCCGTATCCGCCGAGGTGGAGGATGATCGTCGAGGCGATGAACGGGGCGATGACCTGCGGCCCGGCGGCGGCGATGTTCAGCACGCCCATGTCCCGGGCGGCGTCGGCCCCGCTGGGCAGGACCAGGGTGGCCAGGGCGGTGTCGACGGCCATGAAGCAGCCGAAGGCGCTGCCGTTGACGACGGCGAAGACCAGCATCCCGGTCCAGGTCGGCAGGAAGAACGGGATGAGCATCGCCCCGGCCGACACCACGCCGCAGACCAGGGCGAAGAGGCGGCGCCGGTCGAGGCGGTCCGAGAGCGGGCCGCCGACCGCGGTGGTGACGACGGTGGCGGCGGCGGTGACGAGGCTCAGGACGGTGACCCCGGCGGCGGGGGCCAGGCCCTCGGGCATCTCGACGAAGTAGTCGAGGATGTAGAGCTGGAAGCCCAGGACCAGGAAGTAGCCGAAGAAGAGCAGCGCCCGGCCGACGAACACCAGGGTGAAGTCGCGGTGGGAGAGGGCCGACAGGAAGCGGCCCAGGGCGGCGAGCGGGCCGACCCGCCCACCGGCGGCGACGGGGGGCAGCTCGTCGCCGCGGGGGTCGTGGGTCGTGGTGGTGAGCACGACGGCGACGGCGACCACGAGGCCGCCCAGGACGATGTAGCCGAACGGCAGCGCACCGGTGAACAGGGTGGCGACCCCGGTGCCCAGCACCCCGGCGGCGGCGACGGCGATGCCCATGGCCGCGGCCGCGGTGCCGCGGCGCTCGTGGGGGACGCGGTCGGGGATCACGGCGGTGACGGCGGCCTGGTGGAGGTTCATGGCCCCCTGGGCCAGGCACCAGCCCAGGGCGATCATCAGCAGCGAGTCGGCGAAGCCGAGCGCGAGGACCAGCAGCAGCCCGGCGACGGCGCCGCCGAGGATCCACGGGTTGCGGCGCCCCCACCGCGAGCGCGTGCGGTCGGACAGGGCGCCGCCGATGGGGTTGAAGACGGTGCCGAAGACCGCGGCGACGCCCGAGACCAGGCCGAGGTTGGCGACGGCGGCCTCCTCGTCGCCGGGGGTCAGGCCCTGCACCTGGAGGGGCAGCAGGACGGCGCCGATGCCCAGGTAGAAGGCGTAGACGGCGAGGTTGCCGACGCCGAGCACCGGGATCAGGCGCCGCAGGCTCCGGCGGCCTCTGGTCCGAGAGGGGGGAAACGGATTCGGACATGTCGCATCATCCTTGGCCGGAGTGAGGAGAAACACCTGTTCAGGTGTGGTTATTCGTTTAAGCTAGTTACACGTTTAACTATTGTCAACGGTCCGGTGACCGGAACTTCACACCCTCCTGAGAAGACAGGGCACACTAGCCGCATGACCTCGATCCGCCCCCGACCCGCGACCATCTCCGACATCGCCCGCCGGGCGGGAGTGTCCACCGCGACCGTGTCGTACGTGCTCAACGACGCCCCCGCGGGCGCGCGCATCCCCGAGGAGACCCGGGCCCGGGTCCGCGCCGCCGCCGACGACCTGGGGTACGTGCCGCACGCCAGCGCGCGGTCGCTGCGCACGGGCGCCCGCGACCTGGTCCTGTACGTGCACTTCGACGTGGCGCACGGGCCGCTGGCGTCGGAGTTCCTGTACGCGCTCGCCCGCGCGCTGCGCGACCTGGGCTACACGCTCATGCAGTACGGCGCCGAGAAGAACCGCGGAGTCAAGGCGGCCCGCGCCTGGGCGGCGCTGCGCCCGGCCGCCGTCCTGGCGGGCGACGACCGGCTCACCGCCGCGGGCGTCGAGCTGCTCACCAAGGCGGGCATCCGGGTCATCGGCCTGGGCTCGGACCCGGCGCGCGCCAAGGGGACGGGCCTGTCCACCCTGGTCATGGACCACCACGCCGTCGGCCTGGCCGCGGGCCGCCACCTGACCGGCCGCGGCTACCGCGACCTGGCCGTCGTGCTGCCCACCGACCCGCCGCTGCGCACCATGGGCGAGGGCCGCCTCGCGGGCGTCCGCGAGGCGGCCGCCGAGGCCGGCGCCGCCGTGCGCGTCCACGACATGGACTACTCCCCCGCCTCCGCGGCCGGGATCGTCGCCGCCTGGCGCGCCGAGGGCCTGCCCCGCGGCGTCTTCGGCTACAACGACGAGTTCTCCGGCCTGCTGCTGGGCGCCCTCCTCGACGCCGGCGTGCGGGTCCCCGAGGAGGTCGGCCTCGTGGGCGCCGACGACCTCATGCTCTGCGAGATGCTCCGCCCGGCCCTCACCAGCGTCCGCCTGCGGAGCGAGAGCCCCGAGGAGATCGCCCGCCGCATCACCGAGGCGATCACCGAGGGGGCCGAGGTGCACCTCTCCCCCTGGACCGCCCACCCGGTCCCCCGCCGGACCTGACCCCGGGCACACCGAGGGGAGGGGAGGGCACGAGGTCCCCTTGCCTATAGCGGACCACGGCAGCGCCCCCGCGCGCCACCCACGCCCTCCGCCCCTGTGGACGAACGCCGCCCCGGCCGCGGCTCGCCCCCGGCCCGCGACGCAGCGGGCCGGGCACAGCAGGCCACGATGCAGCGGGCCGAGGCGGGGATACGCACGCCCCGACCGGCGCCCCGGCCCCCGGTCCGCGACGCAGCGGGCCGTCCGCCCCCGGGGGCTACCCGAGTTCGGCGCGGGCGGTCAGGCGCACGTCCGCGTAGGAGCGGCCGACCAGCAGGTCGTAGCCGCCCGCGGGGTACTCCCACTCACCGGCGTCCTCCGCCCAGGTCCGGATGGCATCGCGCGGGACGTCGATCTCCACGTCGACCGTCTCCCCCGGCTCGGCGGACACGGCCGCGAACCCGGCCAGCCAGCGGGCCGGGCGGTCGCCCGCCTCGTGGGGGGCCAGGTAGAGCTGGACGACCTCGCGGCCCGCCCGCTCGCCGGCGTTGGTCAAGCGCACCCGCACCCGGGCCACCGCGGCCTCCTCACCGACGGCACCGTCGACGTCACCGGCGCCACCCGCGCCCCCGGCCCCACCGGCCGCGTCGGCGCCGACGGACACCTCCAGGGCGTCGTAGCGCCACCGGGTGTAGGACAGCCCGTGCCCGAACCAGTAGGCGGGTTCGGCGCCCGACCGCTCCCAGCCGCGGTGGCCGACGAACACGCCCTCGGAGTACTCCAGCGCCCCGTCCTCCGGCACGACCTGCGTGA
The DNA here is from genome assembly GCF_018316655.1 of Nocardiopsis changdeensis. GTDB lineage: Bacteria > Actinomycetota > Actinomycetes > Streptosporangiales > Streptosporangiaceae > Nocardiopsis > Nocardiopsis changdeensis. The sequence goes on from NZ_CP074133.1 coordinate 6,077,856, forward strand.
CCGGGGCGTCGGCCAGGGCGACCGGCCAGGTGGTGGGCAGCCGCCCGGACGGGTCCTCCCCGCCCAGCAGCACGTCGGCCAGCGCCCCGCCGACCTCCTGCCCGCCGAACCAGGCGAGCAGCACCGCCGCCACGTCCTCCCGCCAGGGCATCTCCACCGGGGCGCCCGCGCAGACCACCACGACGGTGCGCTCGTTCACCTCGGCGACCCGGGCGACCAGCTCGTCCTGGCGCCCCGGCAGGGCCAGCGAGTCCCGGTCGAAGCCCTCCGACTCCACCTCGTCCGTGGTCCCCACCACGACCACCGCGACGTCGGCGCCGCGCGCGGCCTCGACCGCCTCGGCCAGCAGCGTGGCGTCGTCGGCCAGCGGCGCCCGGTGGGTGACGGTGAACCCGATGAACGCGAAGTCCCCCATCCCCAGGTCCTCGTGGGCCTTGACCACCGAGAGCCGGACCGGCCGCCCCGCGGTGAGCGCGACCGGGACCGCCGCGGTCGGCGGCGCGAACATGGCGGCGGCCGGGTCGTCCCCCTCCGCCTTCAGCTCCCCGTCGAACACGGTCTCCCCGTCGACCGCCAGCACGTACCGGCCCGCCCCGGAGACCCCGATCAGGTGGTCGCCGTCCACGTCCGGGGTGAACTCGCCGGTGAGCTCGATCCGGTCGAGCTCGGCGTTGGACACCCCGGCCGGGAGCTCGCCGATCCACCGGGCGGTGCCGTCGGGCAGCGGCTCGGTGGCCAGGACCCGGCCGTCGGCGGCCAGGAACGCGGCGTTCAGGGGCGCGGCCACGGCGGGCGGCCCGGTGCGCGGGTCGGTGCCGACGGCGTGCACGAGCTCCACGTCCCCGGGCAGCGCGGCGCGCAGCCCCTCCAGCGGCGAGACGGTGCGCTCGGCGAACACGCTGGCGCTGCCGCCGCCGCTGGTCCGGGCCTCGGAGGCGGGCAGGCCGATGAGCGCCACCCGGCGGATCCGCTCGGGCTCCAGCGGCAGCGCGGAGCCCTCGTTGCGCAGCAGCACGAAGGACCGCGCGGCGGCCTCCCGCGCCACGGAGCGGCCGTCCAGCCCGGCGGGCCGGTCGGTCGGGGCCACCACGGGCTCGGCCCCCTCCAGCAGCCCCACCCGGGCGGCCAGGCGCAGCACCCGGCGGGCCATCCCGGTGACGGCCTCCTCGGGGACGCGGCCGTCGCGGACGGCGTCCACGAGGTGGCTCCCGTAGACGGTGTTGGGCCCGGGCATGGCCACGTCCATCCCGGCCAGGGCGGCGGCGACGGTGTCGCGGGCGGCGGTCCAGTCCGAGACGATGAACCCGTCGAAGCCCCACTCCTCGCGCAGTACGGCGTTGAGCTCGGCGTGCTCGGTCAGGGTGGTCCCGTTGACCTTGTTGTAGGAGGCCATGACGCCCCAGGGGCGGGCCTTGGCGACGATGCGCTCGAAGGGGGCGAGGTAGATCTCGCGCAGGGTGCGCTCGTCGGCGCGCACGTCGACGGTGAAGCGGTCGGTCTCGGAGTCGTTGGCGACGAAGTGCTTGACGGTGGTGGCCACACCGCCCTCCTGGACGCCCTGGACGTAGGCGGCCCCGATCTCGCCGGTGAGGAGGGGGTCCTCGGAGTAGGTCTCGAAGTGGCGGCCGCCCAGCGGGGAGCGGTGCATGTTCACGGCGGGGGCGAGCAGGACGTGGACGCCCTTGCGCCGGGCCTCCTGGGCGAGCAGCCGGCCGACGGTGCGGACGAGGCCGGGGTCCCAGGTGGCCGCGAGAGCGGTGGGGCTGGGCAGCTGGACCGAGGGGTCGCTGGGCGTCCAGTGCTCGCCGCGCACGCCGACGGGGCCGTCGGACATGACGAGGCGGCCCAGGCCGATGGCCGGGTTCGCGGGGACCGCCCACATGGAGCCGCCGGACAGGAGGGCGACCCTGCCCTCCAGGTCGAGGGCGGCCAGGGCCTCCTCGACACGGCGTTCGCGGTCGGCGTCGGATGCGTGCATGGTGAACCTCCGAGGGTCGCGCACAGAATTTACCTACCGAGCACTCGGCAAATTATGACCTTTAGGTTAAACGCTTAACTCGACCTTGTGAAGCCCCGACGCCTCCGTGTCACGACGGACTAGCCTGGGACCCGATGACCGAACAGACACCCGCCCCCGGACCCGCGGCCGACCCCGCCCCGGCCCCCGCCCGCCGCGGCCGGGGCCGCCCGCCCGCCACCGCCCGCCGCGAACAGATCGTCACCGCGGCCCTGGAGGAGTTCGCCGAGCACGGGTTCCACAACAGCTCCCTGGCCTCCGTCGCCGAGCGCGTCGGGCTCAGCCAGCAGGGGCTGCTGCACCACTTCCCCACCAAGGAGGCCCTGCTGGTCTCCGTCCTGCGCCGCCGCGACGAGATCGACGAGGCCGACTTCGGCTCCCTGGACGACCTCGACCGCCTGCGCGACGTCGCCGAGCGCAACGCCTCCCGCCCCGGGATCGTGCGCCTGTACACCCTCCTGTCCGCCGAGGGCCTGGCCGAGGACCACCCCGCGCACGGCTACTTCGCGGAGCGCTTCGCCGTCCTGCGCGCCCGGATCGCCGCCGTCCTGCGCGGCACCCACGGCGACCGCCTGCCCTCGGGCGCCACCCCCGAACAGGCGGCGGCCCTGCTCATCGCGGCGATGGACGGGCTCCAGCTCCAGTGGTCCTACGACCCCGAGGCGGCGGACATGCCCGACTTGTTGGCTCTGCTCACCGATGTCCTGCGTGGCGGGGGGGACCCGGCCGGACACGGACTGACACCATAGGGCGCCATGGATCTCCTCTCACTGATGGCGGTACTCCTCGTCGGCATCGCGGTGGGCGTCGCGCTGGGCCTGCTCTGGGCCCGGGGGCAGAGCGCGCAGGCCCGGGCGGAGGCCGAGGCGGCCCGGGACCGGGCCGAGTTCATGGAGGAGCGGCTGGCCGAGCGCTTCCGGGCGCTGTCCGCCCAGGCCCTGGACCAGACCAACCGGAACTTCCTGGAGCTGGCCGAGGGGCGGCTGCGCGCGGTCGGCGCGCAGGCGGGGCACGACATGGACGAACGGCGCAGGGCCGTCGAGCGCATGGTGGAGCCGCTGACCGAGATGCTGGACCGGGTCGAACGCCAGCTGCGGGAGGCCGACGCGGGCCGGGCGGCCGCGCACGCGGAGCTGGCCAAGCAGGTGGAGTTCGTGCGCGAGGGCTCCGAGCGGCTGCGCGACCAGACGCAGGCGCTGGTGACCGCGCTGCGCCGCCCCGAGGCGCGGGGCCGGTGGGGCGAGGTGCAGCTGCGCCGGGTGGCGGAGCTGGCCGGCATGAGCGCGCACTGCGACTTCGAGGAGCAGGTGGCGGTCCAGGACGGTGCGCGCCGCCCGGACATGGTGGTGCGCCTGGCCGGGGGCAAGAACATCGTCGTGGACTCCAAGGTGCCGCTGTCGGCGTACCTGGACGCGGTGGCGGCCGAGGGCGAGGCGCAGGTCCGCGAGCGGCTCCGCGCGCACTCCCGGCACCTGCGCACGCACGTGGACCAGCTGGCGGGCAAGGCGTACTGGTCGGCGCTGAGCCCGGCGCCGGAGTTCGTGGTGCTGTTCATCCCGGGCGAGGCGTTCCTGGCCCCGGCGCTGGAGCACGACCCGGCGCTGCTGGAGTACGCCATGGGCAGGCGGGTGCACATCGCGACGCCCACGACGCTGATCTCGCTGCTGCGCACCGCCCAGTACGCCTGGCAACAGGAGGCCCTGAGCCGCAACGCCCGGGAGGTGTTCGAGCTGGGCAAGCAGCTGCACGCGCGGCTGTCCACCCTGGGCGGCCATGTGGAGGGGCTGGGCCGGGCCCTGTCCCGGACGGTGTCGGCCTACAACCAGACGGTGGGGTCGCTGGAGAACCGGGTGCTGGTGACCGCGCGCCGGTTCGGGGAGCTGGGCCTGGTGGACGGCGACCTGGAGCGCCCGCGCGGGGTGGAGGAGCCGCCCCGGACGGTCGCGGCCCCGGAACTGGTCGAGGACGCCGCCATTCGGATGACAAATAACGGCCACAACAGCGCGACCTAAAAAGAAAGATCCCCGCCCGGGCGGGCCGGAATGGCCTCCCCCGACCGAAAGAAAACCAGGTCAGGGCGCCCCCGGCGACCCGCGGGACGAATGCGGACACTTCATCCGCGAACATGGTGAACCGCGGCACCGCATCCCGGTGTCCAACGGGAGGAAGGCGTGTTCGGTGCGGAAGGGGCAAGTGGACGAAATGACGACACGTTCCCCGGAAAAGACACCGAACGCTCACGAGAAGTGACACACTAAACACTGTGAGTAACACACTTGGGAGGCGCACGGCCATGCCCCCGCGCAAGACGGACGGCCCGGAACCCGGGCGGGCACCGTACTTCGTGCGGCCCGAGGGCCGTTCCCGCAACGCGCCGAAGACGAGGAAGCCCGCGCCCGCCCACCCCGCCGGTCCCCCCGGCGGCGCGTCCGGGCCGCGGCCGACCGCTCCACGCACCCGCCCCGCCACGGGCGCCGCACGGCTCACCGGCCGCGGCGGCGTCCTCGTCATCGCCCTGTTCAGCGTCACCGGCACGGTGATCGCGCACGTGGCCGCGCTGCCCGCGGCCCCGGGCGTCGCCTTCACCCTCGCCTGCCTGCTGACGGTGTCGCTGGTGCGGCCGGGCGACCTGCTCTCGCTGTCGGTCAGCCCGCCGATCGCGTTCTTCGTGGCGGTGGTCGCCACGGAGAGCGTGCTCGCCCTGGGCAACGAGGGCTTCGCCCGGGTGCTCCTCCTCGCCCTGGCCTCGCGTCTGGCCCAGGTCGCCCCCTGGCTGTTCCTGGGCACGGCGCTGGTGCTGGTCATCGGGGTGTTCCGAGGGCTGCCCGGCAACCTGCGCGACCTGGGCGACGAACTCAACGGCCGCAAGTGAGCCGGGGCCGCACCGGCCCCGGATCCCCTCGCCCCCGCCCCGGCGGCCCCGGCGGGCCGCCGCCGGACGGCGCCCTCAGAAGGGCGTGTCCGCGTCCTGGGGCGCGTCGTCCTTCCCGCGCTCGTCCATGGCAGCCGCCATCGTGGCGCGGGCGCCCTCCAGCCAGCGCTCGCAGATGCGGGCCAGCTCCTCGCCCCGCTCCCACAGGGCCAGGGACTCCTTGAGGCTCAGCCCGCCCGACTCCAGCCGCCGCACCACGGTGTTGAGCTCCTCGCGGCTCTCCTCGTAGCTCAGCTCGGGCTCCTCGGCCCCGGCCTCGCGGCCCGCGTCCTTCTTCGCCATGTCTACTCTTCTCCTCCGGTGCTGTCTGCGGTCTCGTCGGCCGTCTCCGGGTCGGTCTCGACGGCGTCCACGGTGACGGCCAGGCCGCCCTCGGCGAAGCGCACCCGCAGGGTCTCGCCCAGGTCGGGTTCGGCCGCCGAGCGGACCACCGTGCCGTCGGCGCGCTGCACGATCGCGTACCCGCGGGCCAGGGTGGTGGCCGGGGACAGGGCGTGCAGGCGGGCCCGGGTGTGGCCCAGGTTCTCGGCGGCGCGGTCCAGGGACACCGCGAGGTTGCGCCGGGAGCGCTCGCGCAGGTCCAGGACCTGTTCGGTGAGGCGGTCGATCTCCCGGACCGGGTCGGCCAGCGCCGGCCGGGAGCGCATCGAGGCCAGCCAGGCGCTCTCCCGCTCCAGGGCCCCGGCCAGCACCCGGCGGCCGCGGTCGCGCAGCTGGCGGATGATCTCCAGCTGCTCCCCCACGTCCGGGACGGTCTTCTTGGCCGCGTCGGTGGGGGTGGAGGCGCGCAGGTCGGCGACATGGTCCAACAGCGGGGCGTCCTGCTCGTGGCCGATGGCGCTGACCACGGGGGTCCGGGCGGCGGCGACGGCGCGGACCATGGCCTCGTCGGAGAACGGCAGCAGGTCCTCCAGGGAGCCGCCGCCCCGGGCGATCACGATGACGTCCACCTCGGGGCGGGAGTCGAGGTCCTTGAGGGCGTCGACCACCTCGCGGACCGCGCGGTCGCCCTGGACGGCGACCTGGCGCACCTCGAAGCGCACGGCGGGCCAGCGGCGCCGGCTGTTCTCCAGGACGTCGCGCTCGGCCGCGGAGTCGCGTCCGCAGATCAGGCCGACGGTGCCCGGCAGGAACGGCAGCGGGCGCTTGCGCTCGGGGGCGAACAGCCCCTCGGCCTGGAGCGTGCGGCGCAGCTGCTCCAGGCGGGCCAGCAGCTCGCCCAGGCCGACGTGGCGGATCTCCAGGGCGCGCAGCGAGAACGTGCCGCGCACCTCGTAGAAGTCGGGCTTGGCGTGCACCACGACCCGGGCGCCCGCCTCCGGCGGGGGCTGCTGGGCGTCCAGGACGGACGTCTGGCAGACCACCCGCACCGAGACGTTGGCGACCGGGTCGCGCAGGGTGATGTAGGCCATGCGGCCGCGCCGGTTCAGCTCGGCGATCTGGCCCTCGACCCAGATGCGGCCCAGCCGGCCGATCCAGCCGCCGACGGCGTTGAGGACCACGCGGACCGGCTGCGGCGCCTCGGGGGAACTCTCCATGCCCATGACACCCGAGCCTAGGCCAGGGGTGCGACCGTTCCCCCGAGCCGCCGGGCGCCCGGCGGGTTCCGGGCCCGGGGCGGGCGGGCCCTACGGGGTGGCGTCGCCGCCGGAGGAGACGGAGTTGTTGCCGCCCAGGTCGGTGACCTCGGGCTCGCCGGAGGCGTAGTGGACGGTGTTGTCCGCGCCGATGACGTGGATGGAGTCGGCGGAGCCGATGTGCACCGTCAGGTTGCTGCCCGCGACGGTGACGGTGGTGCAGGAGCCGTTGAGGACGACCACGGCGTCCTCGGAGGCGATGTTGACGGCGCGGCCCTCGCAGTCCTCGGTGAGGTCGCCCCCGGTGACGTTGAGGACCTCGTCGCCGCCGACGCCCACGCCGCCCTCGCCGTCGACGGAGACCTCGCCCTCGCCGTTGTCGACGCTGACCCCGCCCTCGCCGTCGACGGAGACCTCGCTCTCGCCGTCGCGGACGCTCACACCGTCGGGGTCGACGGAGACGTCCTGTCCGCCGGGGAGGGAGAAGGAGCAGCCGGTGAGCCCGAAGGCCGCGGCCGTGGCGAGCACGGCGGCCAGGCGGGCCGGGGTGCGGAGGGCGGAAGCGGTCATGGCGGTGGGCCTTTCGAGCCGGGAACGGAGATGTCTCTCACCGGATGTGACGCTCCGGGCGCCGTCCGGGTTCCCGGTGCGGCGGCGGGGCCGCCGTCCCCGGCGGCCCCGCCGGTCCCCGGACCGCGCCCGGTTCCCCCGTTCGGGCACGGCGCGGGGGCCGGGATCAGGCCTCGGCGTCCTCCAGCTTGGCGATGCGGTTGTCGTACATCTTGATGAACTCGGGGCGGCCCTGGTGCGCGACCTCGTAGGCGCGCAGGTCGCGGACCTGCTCCACGGTGAGCTTGCGCAGGCGGGCGCGGACGGAGGGCAGGGTGAGCTCGTCGTAGGTGGGGACGGCCAGGTCCTCGGCGGCGGGCGCGTTCTCGCGGCGGACCTTCTCCAGGACCTCGGAGTCGGCGATCTCGGTCTTGGCCTCGGCCACGGCGAGCTCCTCGGCGACGGAATCGCCGCCGTCGGGCAGGTCGGCGGTGGCGGGGACGGCCGGCTCGGCCTCCTCCGCGGTCTCGGCCGCGGGCTTCTCCGCCACGGGCTCGGCGGCCTCGGCGGCGGCGGGCTTCTCAGCGGCGGGCTCGACGGGCTCCGCGGCAACGGGCTCGGCGGCCTCGACCGGCTCGGCGGCGACGGGCTCCGCGGCGGCGGCCTCGGCGGCGGGCTTCTCCTCGGCGGGCTCCGCGGCGGCGGGCGCGGCCGGGGCCGTCTCCTCCACCTCGGCGACCGGCGCCTTCTCCTCGGCCTCCGCCTTCTCCCCGGCCTTCACCGGAGCGGCGGCGGCCTCGGCGGGTTCCGCGGCGGCGGCCTCCTCGGCGCGGGGAGCGGCGGACTCGGGCGCGGCGGCCGTGTCCTTGCGCCCGAAAAGGCCCTTGAACAGGGTCGCGACTTTCGTGGCGAACGTCGGGTTCGACATGGGGCGGGGGCTCCTGATTGCTCTCGGCGGGGCGAATCGCACCCCGTGATCCGGCCGGGCCGGGTGAGGGCGAACCGCCTATAACACAATGCGATGGTGAACCAGGATAGAGGAGGGGAGAACACCATGAGCAGGGGATAAGTGAACGATTTCGCCACTTCGAAGCGGAACCGGAGGCCTCCTGTTGCGATACCGTCACCATTGACGCCGGGACACGGCCCACCGCGGCCGCCCGGGTCCCCCGCCCTGTCCGGACGTGCGCTCCCCCACGCCCGCGCGGCGCACCCGCGTACCCCACCTAGGATGTATTGCATGACAGCGACGACCACCGCCACCAAGCAACGCCGCGTGCTGCTCGCCAACCCCCGGGGTTACTGCGCCGGTGTGGACCGCGCGGTCATCACCGTCGAGAAGGCCCTGGAGCAGTACGGCGCCCCGATCTACGTCCGCAAGCAGATCGTGCACAACACGCACGTGGTGCGGACCCTGGAGGAGCGCGGCGCGATCTTCGTCGAGGAGACCGACGAGGTGCCCGAGGGCGCGATCGTCGTGTTCTCCGCGCACGGCGTCTCCCCGGCCGTCCACGTCGAGGCCGCCGACCGCGGCCTCAAGACGATCGACGCCACCTGCCCGCTGGTCACCAAGGTCCACAAGGAGGCCAAGCGCTTCGCGGCCGAGGACCGGGACATCGTCCTCATCGGGCACATCGGCCACGAGGAGGTCGAGGGCACCAGCGGCGAGGCCCCCGAGCACATCCAGATCGTGGAGAGCCCGGCCGAGGTCGACCGGCTCCAGGTGCGCAACCCCGACAACGTGTCCTGGCTGTCGCAGACCACCCTGTCGGTGGACGAGACCAACGAGACCGTCGACGCCCTGCGCCGCAAGTTCCCGAACCTGCTCGACCCGCCCAGCGACGACATCTGCTACGCCACCACCAACCGCCAGGTCGCCGTCAAGACGATGGCGCCCGAGTGCGAGCTGGTGATCGTGGTCGGCTCGGACAACTCCTCGAACTCGGTGCGGCTGGTGGAGGTCGCCCTGGCCGCCGGGGCCGACGCCTCCCACCTCATCGACAACGCCTCCCTCCTCAAGGAGGAGTGGCTGGAGGGCGTCACCACCGTGGGCGTCACCAGCGGCGCCTCGGTCCCCGACATCCTGGTCCGGGAGCTGCTGGACCGCCTGGCCGGGTACGGCTACGGCGACGTGTCCCTGGTGACCACCGCGGACGAGACCCTGACCTTCTCGCTGCCCAAGGAGCTGCGCCGCGACCTGCGCGCCGAGTAGCGGGACCCGACGGCGAAGGGGGCCCGGACCATGCGGTCCGGGCCCCCTTTCGTACGTCGTCGGGAGTCCCCCTCAGGAGTCCCCGGCCGGCTCCTCCGCGGCCCCTGCCCCGTCGCCCCCCTCGGCGTCCGTCTCCAGCCCGCCCGCGAAGTGCGCCAGCTCGTCCAGGTCGGCCGGGCCGGCCACCACCAGCGTGTACCCGTCCTCGCGCAGGACCAGGGCCGACCAGTCCTCGGACTCGTAGTGCTCCCACTCCCGGCCGCCGACCGCGACCGTGCCGGTCTCCTCCGCCCCCCTGGAGCGGTCCGCCACCACCGCGTCGGGGTCGCCGTCGCTCTGGGTGAACATCACGTGACTGTCGGCGGCGGTGGCGAACCCCACACTCCACTCGACCGGTCCGGCGGTCTCCAGGGTCGAGCTGGTGGGCGTCCACCCCTGCTCGGCGAGGTCGTCCGCGGGCATCGTCACCGGGTAGTCGGCGCTCCCGCGCAGCACCTCGGCCTCGGGCCGGTAGTCCACGGACGGGATGTTCTCCCCCGATCGCGTGGAGACCACGAACGCCAGCGCCAGGACGATGGCGATGATGACGCCCAGGGAGATGGCGTAGTTCTTGAAGGTCGCGCTGGACCGGCTGTACTCACTCATGACGGTTCCAGCTTGCCGCAGGTCGCGGCCCGCTCCGACCCGGGGTGCGGTTACCGCCCCGGCCCCGCAGGGCGGGTCCGGCGCGCCGGGCGGGGCCTCACGGCCGGTCGTCGTCGCGGCGCAGCGGCTGGAGCTGGTCGAGCAGCCGGGTGATGTCGTCGGCCAGGCGCAGGGAGTCGGCGTCGTCGCGGTTGACCACCTCGGCGACGGCCAGCAGCATCGCGCCGCTCACCACGATCAGCAGCGCCTCGTCCACCGGCTCGTCGGCCTTGCGGTACAGGGCGACGTTGCGGTCGGTCCACTGGGTGAGCCGGGCCCGCAGCTGGTACTCGAAACCGGGCGGGCCGTCACCGCTGAAGAACAGGCGTGTGGTCTCCCTCTCCTCGATGCAGCCGAGCAGGTAGGCGCGGGCGGCGATGTTCATCAGCCGGGTGGGGTCGCTCTCGCCGCGGGCCCGCGCGTCCACCACCGCCTGGTGGGTGCGCTCCTGCTGCCGCTGCTGGAACTCCTCGTACAGGGCGAGGTAGAGGTCGGCCTTGCCGGTGAAGTGGTGGTAGAGGCTGCCCACGCTGGCACCGGCGACGGCCACGACCTCGCTGACCCCGGCCTTGGCGAAGCCCACCGTGCGGAAGACCTGGGCGGCGGCCCTGAGCAGCGCGGTACGCGTCGCCGCGCCGCGCGGGGAGACCCGGGTCGGCCGGTCCGTCTTTTCCACTGTCATGCCTCACTCCCGTCCGGATCACGCCAGCGTAGACCTTACGCTTCCGACCGGACACGGGAGCGTGCCCGCCGAGGCGGCCGATCATGCCGGGTGACTACCCTAAGACGTGAATCCCACCCTGTCCCCGACGGAAGGCACCTTCCCATGTCACAGGCCGGCGGTCCCACCGCGCCCGACCGCAACCTCGCCCTCGAACTGGTCCGTGTGACCGAGACCGCGGCGCTGGCGGCCGCCCGCTGGGTCGGCAAGGGCGACAAGAACGGAGCCGACGGCGCGGCCGTGCGCGGCATGCGGCACATGATCAGCACCGTGTCGATGAACGGCACCGTCGTGATCGGCGAGGGCGAGAAGGACAACGCCCCGATGCTGTACAACGGCGAGCGCGTCGGCGACGGCGGCGGACACGACTGGGACGTGGCGGTCGACCCGATCGACGGCACCACCCTGACCGCGATGGGCATGCCCAACGCGATCGCCGTCATCGCGCTGAGCCCGCGCGGTTCGATGTTCGACCCGTCCGCCGTGTTCTACATGGAGAAGCTGGCCACCGGCCCCGAGGCCGCCGACGTAGTGGACATCGCCGCGCCCGTGGCCGACAACATCCGCGCGGTGGCGCGGGCCAAGGGCAAGTCGCCGCAGGACGTGACGGTCGTCATCCTCAACCGCCCGCGCCACGAGCAGATCGTCAAGGAGGTCCGCGACGCGGGCGCCCGGATCAAGTTCATCAGCGACGGCGACGTGGCGGGCGCGATCATGGCGGCCCGCGCCGGCACCGGCGTCGACCTGCTGCTGGGCATCGGCGGCACCCCGGAGGGCATCATCACGGCCTGCGCGATGAAGTGCCTGGGGGGCGTCATCCAGGGCCGCCTGTGGCCCAAGGACGACGCCGAGCGGGCCAAGGCCGTCGACGCCGGGCACGACCTGGACCGGGTGCTGTACACCGACGACCTGGTCTCGTCCGACGACGTGTTCTTCGCGGCGACCGGGATCACCGACGGCGAGCTGGTCGGCGGCGTGCGCTACGAGTCCTCGCGGGTCATCACCGACTCGCTGGTGATGCGCGGCCGCAGCGGCACCGTCCGCCAGGTGCTCAGCGAGCACCGGCTGAGCAAGCTGTCGGCCTACAGCGGCGTGGACCTGACCTCCGCCCCGCAGGCCTGACGGCCGCCCCACCCCCGACGGGTGGTCGGAGGACGGGCCCCGGAACCCCGTCACGCCGGCCACCCGTGTCACATGTCGCGCGGGAGTTCCCCCTTCCCTGTGAGAACCGCGGCGGGGGGAGGCGGCATCTGAAAGTTCGTTGGCAGCGCGGACACCGCGCCTGTGAGAAATCCGTCGGAGGTCCGATGTCCTATCCCGATCCCCCCCGGCAGCCCCAGTGGCAGCCGCCGAACCAGCCCGGGGGCCCCGTCCCCGGGCAGCCTCCGGCGCCCGGCGCCGTACCCCCCGGCGTGCCCGGACAGCAGTACGCCGCCCCGGGCGGCCCCGGCTTCCCCGGAGGCCCCGGTGGTCCGGGCGGGCCCGGCTTCCCCGGCGGACCGGTGCCGCCCGGGGCCCCGCGCAAGCGCAACCGCTGGCTCATCCCGGCCGCGGCCGGCACCGCCGTCGTGGTGATGGCCGGGACCGTGTGGGCCACGGTGTCCCTGGTCTCCTTCGGCGGCCCGCAGCCGGAGGAGGTGCTGCCCGGCAGCTCCATCGCCTTCGGCAAGGTCGACCTGGCGATCGACGGGTCGCAGGCGATCGAGCTGCTGGAGTTCGTCGACCGCCTCCCCGCCGAGGTCGTCGAGGAGACCGGGAGCCCCGACGGGGACATGACCGAGTTCTTCGCCGAGATGTTCGTGGACGCGTTCCCCGACAGCGCCCCGAGCCAGGACCGGGTCGAGGAGTGGATCGGCCAGCGCGCGGGCTTCTCGGTGTGGCCGACCTCCGGCGAGGCCGAGCTGGAGGAGGGGGCGGGGGTCGCCCTCGCCATCGCCCTGGCCGTGGAGGACCCGCGCTTGGCGGAGGAGGACTTCGCCGACATCGCCGCCGCCGAGGAGGACATCTTCTACTCGGTGGACGGCGACTACGTCGTCTTCACCCACTCCCAGGCCGCCCTGTCCGACCTGGAGGCGCAGGTACAGGAGCACGGGTCGCTGGCCGACGCCGACGTCTTCTCCGACGACATCGCGGGCGTCCCCGACGGCAGCCTGGCCCTGGCCTGGGCCGACCTGGGCGCGGCGATGGAGATCGAGTCGTTCGCCAACGAGTTCTCCGCCGACCTGGCCGCGGAGCCGGCCGACTTCTCCGGCCGGGCGACCGCTTCGGTGCGCGTGGACGGCGAGTACCTGGAGGCGCGGATGGACGCCTTCGCGTTCGAGGTCAACGAGGCCGACCTGTCATGGCTGGCGGAGACCCCGGGCGAGAGCGTGGCGGCGCTGGGCTCGCTGCCGGACGACACGGTGATGGCCCTGGGCGCCAGCGGGCTGGACCAGGCGCTGATCGACGCCTACAACAACGACGAGATCCCGCTCTTCAGCAGCTCCGGCCAGCAGCAGGAGTTCGAGCGCGAGTTCAACGGCATGGGCGTCTCCATGCCGGAGGGCATCAGCGACCTGCTGGGCTCCTCGACCGCGTTCGGCGTCACCGGGATCAGCCTGGACGACTTCTTCGGCGGCTACGGCGGCGAGCAGTTCTCGTTCCAGTACCGGGCGGTGGGCGGTGACGAGGCCGTCATCGGCGACTTCGTCGAGGCCATGGTCGCCGACCCGTACTCCACTCCCCCGGGCGTCTCCTCCGACGGCGACGCCGTGGTGGTCTCCCAGGGCAGCAGCGGCACCGGCCGCCTGTCCGACGACCCCGTCTTCCAGCAGACCATGCAGGAGATGGACGAGGCGATCGTGGCCGGGTACTTCGACATGCGCCAGGTCCTGACCCCGGAGGACGTGCAGACCCCCGAGGAGTGGGGGGCGCTCGGCCTGGCGCTGAGCGTCACCGACGAGGGGCAGCGCAGCAGCGTCGAACTGCGCTGGGCCCCCAGCGCGGGCTGACCGGGACCACGCACAGGGGGGAGCGGCCGCGGGCCGCTCCCCCCTTCGCGCTCTCCCGGTCAGGTGACCACGCGGCGGCGCATCTGCGACCCGGCGAGGAACCACATGAGCACGATGAACGCCAGCAGCACCCCGACGTGCAGCAGCGCCGCCCCGGCGGACAGGCCGCCGAAGACCGAGCCGCGGATGAGCTCCACCGCGTGGTAGAGCGGGTTGGCCACCGCCAGCCCCTGGACCCAGTCCGGCAGCTCGGTGAGCGGGAAGAACGTGCCCGCCACCAAGAACAGCGGTGTGAACAGGCCGCTGAACACGTAGTCCATGGACCGCACCGAGTTGATCACCGCCGAGATCCAGATCCCGAACAGGGCGAAGGCGAACCCGGCGAAGAACGCGATGAACGGCACCAGCAGGCCGCCCCAGCCGGGCCGCAGCCCGAACCCCATGGCGACCAGCAGCGGCACGCACCCGTAGACGCCCGAGCGCATCGCCAGCCACAGGGCCTCGCCGGTGACGAGCTCGCGCACGTCGACGGGGGCGGCGAGGATGCCCTCGTAGGTGTGCAGGAACCGGCGCTTGATGAAGGTGTTGATGACGGCGGGCATCATCGACTGGAACATCACCGACACCGCGACGATGCCGGTACCCAGGAAGTCGATGTAGCTGAAGCCCGCCAGGGTCCCGATGAGCGCGCCCATGCCGAACCCGAAGCAGAGCAGGTACAGGGTGGGCTCGACGACGGCGGCGAAGGTGGTGGCCCGCCAGGACCGCCCGTAGAGGATCCACTCGCGGGCGACGACGCCCAGGACGGCGTCGGCCTCGAACCGGCCGGGCCGGGCGTGCTCGTCGGGGCGGGCGTCCTCCCGGTCGCGCAGCCGCCGGGCGTCGGCGTGGTCGGTGCTCATTCCACGTTCTCCCCGGTCAGGGTGACGAACACGTCCTCCAGGTTGCTCGCGCGGCGCAGCGGCACGGGGAGCAGGTCCCGGAGCGACTGCGGGAGCTCCTCGGCGCGCAGGACCGAAACGGTGGTGCCGGTGCGCCGGGTGGTGAATCCGTGGTTTCTGATGCGTCCCTCCAGGGCGTCGATGCCCTCCCCGTCGGGGAGGTACTCCTCCACGGTGGTGCCCGCGTACTTGGCGACCAGGTCGGTGGGCGTGCCGCGTTCGATGATGCGTCCGGCGGCCATCAGGGCCACCTCGTCGGAGAGGCGCTCGGCCTCCTCGATGTAGTGGGTGGACATGAGCACCGTGGCGCCCTCCTGGCGCAGCGCGTCGATGACGCCCCACAGGTCCTGGCGGACCTGGGGGTCCAGGCCCACGGTGGGCTCGTCCATGAGGACCAGCTCGGGGCGGTGCAGCAGGGCGCGGACGATGAGGAGCCGGCGCCGCATGCCCCCGGACAGGTCCTCCACCACGGTGTCGCCGCGGTCGGAGAGCTGGGCGATGCGCATGGCCCGGGCGATGGCCTCGCGCCGGCGGGTGCGGGGCACCCGGTACAGGAACGAGAACATCCGCAGGTTCTGCTCGACGGTGAGCTCCTCGTCGAGGTTGTCGTGCTGGGGCACGACGCCCATCCGGGCGCGGGCCCACTTGGACTCGGCGGGGATCTCGTGGCCGAGGATGCGGATCTCGCCCTCGTCGGCCATGGACTGGGCGGTGAGCATCTTCATGGTCGTCGACTTGCCGGCGCCGTTGGGGCCCAGCAGGCCGAGCACGACGCCCTGGGGAACCTCCAGGTCGAGGCCGTCGACCGCGGTGAAGGATCCGAAACGCTTGACGACTCCGCGCAGGTGCAGGGCGGGGACGTCCGCGGCGGCCGACGCCGCCGCGCGGTCCGGGGTGTGGAGACCGGGTTCGGAAGAGGTCATGGGGCCCACGGTAGGTCGTGGGTGTGACGGAAATCCACGGATTTTACGCGCCAACGGGGGCACGGTGCCCGAAAAGGGGGGCCCTGTCCGCGGGCGGCGCCGCGGCGCCCCGGGTCACCGATCCGAGCCCCTTCACGAAAAATGCCGGAAATGCCGGAACACCGTTCCACCTCCCCCTTCCCGGCCTCGGCGGGCCGGTCGGCGGGCGGTCGAACGGTCAGCCGAAAAGGGATCCGGCCATTGCCCGGAACACCCGGAGAAAAACGGACGTCCGCTTTTCCCGGCGAAATCCCCGCCTTTCACGGAGACATACGCGCCGCGGCCTTTCCCGCCGCCCGGACGGCCCGGAGGCCCGGGGCCCCGGCCCGCCCCGCCGGGTGTCCCGCCTCACCCGGAAAATCCGTTGCCCCGCCCCGGGCCGCGGCCTACCATCGACGGCGACCTTGCAACAACGGACACCGAGGGACCCTCCCCGGTGAAGGGGAGAGTGTCTTGATGACCCGGAACGCGCCGAGCGCGCCTCACCAGAACCGGAACGCCCGCTCCGACCGGAGCCGCTGACCCGACCACCGAGTAGCGCTCGGCCTGCTCCCGCTGACCCGTTCCACCTCCAGCGAGGAGTTCCTCCGGTGTCCACCACCGAACCGAGCCCCACCCTGCGCACCGCCACCTTCACCTGCGTGCGCTGCGGCCTCACCGTCTCCGCCCTCGATCCCGACGGGCGCGGGCGCGACCACTGCCCCAGCTGTCTGAGCTCCCGGCACACCGTCGACCGCGTCGACGGCGGGGCCTCCGACTGCGGCGGGCGGATGGTGCCCATCTCCATCGCCGTGCCGCGCAGCGGCGCCTGGGTCCTCATCCACCGGTGCACCCGGTGCGACGAGCTGGCCGAGGCGGCCGTCGCGGCCGACGACAACCACCTCGTGCTCATGCGCATCGCGGTCCGGCCGCTGGCCGACCCGCCCTTCCCGCTCGACCTGTTCGGGGAGGTGTGACGTGGCACGACGCAACCGGGACCGCCGCGAACGGCGGCCCCAGCGGCCCAAGACCGTCCTGCACGCCCACGGCGAGGCGGGCCGGGCCGGGTCGTTCCGCTGCGCGGGCTGCCGGCTGGAGGTGCCCGCGACCGCTCCGGGCACCTCCCACCGCAACCACTGCCCGCACTGCCTGACCAGCCTGCACGTGGACCTGCGGGTCCCGGGCGACCGGGCCGCGGACTGCCGCGGCCCGATGTCCGCGGTGAGCATGGCCAGCCGCGCCGACGGCGAATGGATGCTGGTCCACCGCTGCGCCCGCTGCGGTGAGCTGAGCGTCAACCGGATCGCGGGCGACGACAACGCCCGCGCCCTGGTGCGGCTGGCGGTCCGCCCGCTGGCCGGGGCGCCGTCCGGGTTCGCTTCCGTGGCCCGCGACGCCCTGGTCCGGCTGTGAGCGCGGGTCCCGGACCCGGTCAGCCCCGCAGGGGCTCGAACGGGTCCGGGACCGCGCCGGTCCACCGGTGCAGTCGGGCGACACCCGTCTCCAGGGTGGTCCCGCCCTCTTCCCGGCGGCCGCGTTCGACCACGTAGAAGCGGCCGTCGCCGAGGGAGGCCAGTCCGTACGGCCCCCCGCTCACCGGCCAGCCGGACACCCCGGAGGGCTCGTGGACCTCGCCTCCCCGGCTCAGGTGCAGCAGCCACCCCCGCTCGTCCCGGGCCTGGCCCCGGATCGGGCCGTGCACGGGGCGGCGGGACCCGTCGACGACGTACAGCGAATGGTTGGGGAAGTCCGGCTTCACGCCGTTGTAGACCGCCATGTACCAGTCGCCGGTGGCCGCGTCGTACTCCAGGTTCTGCACCCCGTAGGTGGTGTTGCCGGTGTACACGAAGTACTTGCCCTCGGGGCGGCGGGGGCCGCTGGTGTGCGGGGCGTCCTGGTCCAGCGGGCGGTCCAGGCCGCGCCAGCGGGACACGTCGTACTGGAGCAGCACCTGGTGGTCGTTGTCCCCGCGGCCGGCGTTGGAGTACACGCCGTAGGCGACGGTCAGCATCGTCCGCCCGCCGGGGCGGCCGAACTCGGGGCCGAAGGAGACGCCGTCGATGCCGCTGCACCCGTACCGGTGGTCGGCGGTGTCGGCGACGTTGCCGTCGAAGACGCCGTCGCCGTCCATGTCGGCGGTGTAGTCGGCGGCGACCTCCTCCAGGTGGACGGTGGTGAGCACGCCGTCGTCCTCCGCGTCCATGCCCACCCGGGTGATGCGCTCGGGGTCGAAGACGGCGATGTAGAACGCCTCCGCCGCCTTGTACTCCAGGGAGCCGTAGACCCGGCCGTCGCGTTCGTCGACGTCGAGGTCGCCCAGGTGCCCGGTGAGCCCGGTGACGGTGCCGACGACCGTGCCGGACAGGTCGGTCTTGACGAGGGTGTCGGTGAAGGAGAAGTACATGTGCCCGCGTTCGGGGTCCAGGCCGATGCCCTGGACGTGCCCGGAGTCCCAGGCTCCGCCGTCCACCGAAGCCGGGAGGTCCGCGGCGGCGGCCGCGGCGGCGGTGGCGGTGACGGCCGGGGGTCCCGCGGGGGCGGGTTCGGCGGCGGCCGGGGCGGTGGCGGCCAGTGCCGCCAGTGCCGCTCCCAGGGCCACCGCCCGGTGGGTCGGGGTCTTCCACGTTCCGGTCGCGCGCATGGGGGGTCTCCGTCCTCCGCGTCCGTACTCGCAGCAACGGACCGGATGCTAGGAGTGCCCGGTGAACCGGGCGCGTGCGGCCGGGCGACGGTGTGGGGAACAGCGCGCGAACCCGTACCGGCGCCGGGGGCCCCGGTCGTCTAGGGTTGGCGGTGTGAGCGAGCGGATCCCCCCTGAACGGCTGCGGGCCTCCCACAGCGACCGCGAACGGGTGCTGAAGGTGCTGCGCGAGGCCGCCGCGGACGGGCGCCTGGACCTCGACGAGTTCCAGGAGCGCTCGGACAGGGCCCAGGAGGCCAGGACCCTCGGCGAGCTGCCGCCGCTCACCGCCGACCTGCTGCCCGCGCAGGAGCAGCCCATCCGCCTGGACCACCAGCCCGCCTTCGGGGTGTTCGGCACGGCCGTCCGCAGGGGGCGGTGGGTCGCCTACCCCGGCGACCTGGCCCTGGCGGTGGCGGGCCGGGTCGAGGTGGACATGCGTGAGGCGCTGCTGCTGCGCGGCCACCACCGGATGACCGTCACCGCGGTGCTGGGCCGGGTGGAGATCCTGGTGCCCGACGGGGTGGAGGTGCGCGTCAACGGCCGCTCCGTGCTGGGGCTGCGGAGCACCACGGCGCGGAGGTCGGACCTGTCCGATCCCCCGGTCCTGGAGATCAACGGGTTCTGCCTGCTGGGCACCGTCCGGATCAGGGCGCCCCGGCGGCCCTTCCTCACCCGGTTGCGGCGGCGCGAACGGCGTCCCGGCATCGGGTCCTGACCTGCCCCGATGTCAACATGATGCGCGTAACACCGCCTTGGCGGGGTGAGGTGGCGGTGTGCCCCCGTGCGTCTGGCAGGCTGGGATTCACAGGTTTTCCCAGGAGAGTGTGGTAGCCAATGAGTGAGTTCCGCATCGAGCACGACTCGATGGGTGAGGTCAAGGTCCCGGCCGACGCCAAGTGGCGTGCCCAGACCCAGCGCGCCGTCGAGAACTTCCCGATCTCGGGGCAGGGGCTGGAGGGCGCCCACATCGCCGCCCTGGGCCAGATCAAGGCCGCCGCCGCCAAGGTCAACGCCGAGCTGGGCGTCATCGGCGACGACCTGGGCAAGGCGATCCGCGAGGCCGCCCTCGAGGTCGCCGACGGCAAGTGGGACTCCGAGTTCCCGATCGACGTGTTCCAGACCGGTTCGGGCACGTCGAGCAACATGAACACCAACGAGGTCATCGCCACCATCGCCAAGGAGCGGACCGGCCTCGACGTCCACCCCAACGACCACGTCAACGCGTCGCAGTCCTCCAACGACGTCTTCCCCTCCTCCATCCACATCGCCGCCACCTCCGCGGTGATCAACGACCTGATCCCGGCGCTGCGCCACCTGGAGGGCGAGCTGACCCGCAAGTCCGTCGAGTTCGCCTCGGTGGTCAAGAGCGGCCGCACGCACCTGATGGACGCCACCCCGGTCACCCTGGGCCAGGAGTTCGCCGGGTACGCCGCCCAGGTCCGCTACGGCGTCGAGCGCCTGGAGGCCTCCCTGCCCCGGGTGGCCGAGCTGCCGCTGGGCGGCACCGCCGTGGGCACCGGCATCAACACGCCGGAGGGCTTCTCCGCCCGGGTGATCGCCGAGATCGCCGCGCACACCGGCCTGCCGCTGACCGAGGCCCGCGACCACTTCGAGGCCCAGGGGGCCCGCGACGGCCTGGTCGAGCTGTCCGGCCAGCTGCGGACCATCGCGGTCGGCTTCGCCAAGATCGCCAACGACGTCCGCTGGATGGGCTCGGGCCCGACCACCGGCCTGGGCGAGCTGTTCCTGCCCGACCTCCAGCCGGGCTCCTCGATCATGCCGGGCAAGGTCAACCCGGTGCTGTGCGAGGCCGTGCTCCAGGTGTCCTCGCAGGTCGTCGGCAACGACGCCGCGGTGGCCTTCGGCGGCGCCAGCGGCAACTTCGAGCTCAACGTGCAGCTGCCGCTGATCGCCCGCAACGTGCTGGAGTCGATCCGCCTGCTCGCCAACGTCTCGCGGGTGTTCGCCGACCGCTGTGTCGCCGGGATCGCCGCCAACGAGGAGCAGTGCCGCACCTACGCGGAGTCCTCCCCGTCGATCGTCACGCCGCTCAACCGCTACATCGGCTACGAGGAGGCCGCCAAGGTCGCCAAGCAGTCGCTGAAGGAGAAGAAGACCATCCGCCAGGTGGTCCTGGAGCGCGGCTACATCGCGGACGGCAAGCTCACCGAGGAGCAGCTCGACGCCGCCCTCGACGTCCTGAAGATGACCAACTCGCAGTAGGCGCCGCCGGGGTCCCGGGGCCGGGGGTCCCCGCCCTCCGGGACGCCGGACACGACGGCACCGGTCACCCGAGGTGACCGCGGGGCACCCCGCCGGGCGGGGTGCCCCGTCATGTGTCCGCGCCCTCCCCGGGGAGGGCGCGGGAAGGTGACACTTCCGTTCCGATGCCCACTGTTCAGGAACCTTCCCCATTCGGTAGGCGTCGGACATTCTTGACAGAGCACCCGTGAGCACGAGCCCGCGTCCGAGAGGGCAGTACATGTCGAGTAACAGCGACAGTGAGCGCATCGTCGCGAACCGTTACATCCTGCGCCGAGAACTCGGCCGGGGTGGCATGGGAGTGGTCTGGGAGGCGTTCGACCCCTCCCTGGACCGGACGGTCGCGATCAAACAGGTGCTCCTGCCCGATCACTTCACCGACGAGGAGCGCGCCGACGCCCACGCCAGGGTGCGCCGGGAGGCCCGGTCGGCGGCCCGGATCTCGCACCCCTCCGTGATCACCATCCACGACGTGTTCGACTTCGAGGGCGACCCGTGGGTCGTGATGGAGCTCGTCGAGGGCGGCTCCCTCCAGGACATGCTCGAACAGCGCGGCGCCCTGGACGTGGAGACCACCGCGACCATCGCCGAGGCCCTGCTCAAGGCGGTCCAGGCGGCCGACGCCGCCGGGGTCCTGCACCGGGACATCAAGCCCGGCAACATCATGATGTCCGCCGACGGCCGGGTCATCCTCACCGACTTCGGCATCGCCACGATGGAGGGCGGGCCGAGCATCACCCGCACCGGGGCGCTGATCGGGTCCCCCGAGTACATGCCGCCCGAGCGGCTGGAGGGCGGCCCCGCCGAGCACCGGGGCGACCTGTGGAGCATCGGCGTGACGCTGTTCGCCACGGTGGAGGGGCTCTCGCCCTTCCGCCGCGACTCCATCACCGCGGCCATCGCCGCGGTGCTGGGCTCCCCCCTGCCCCCCATGCGCCGGGCGGGCCGGCTCACCCCGGTGATCGCCGGCCTGCTGGAGCGCGACCCCGACCGGCGGCTGACCGTGGACGGGGCGCTGGCCCTGCTCGACGAACGCGGCGGGGCGGGCGCCGCCGCGGCGTACGCCGGCGGCCACTTCCCGGGTCCCGGCCCGGCCTCCGACAGCGGTCCGGTGACGGCGGCGAGCGGCGGGTACCCGAGCGGTCCCCTCACCGGCCCGGGGACCGGGTACCCCAGCGGTCCGATCCCCGGCGGCCCGGTCGGCGGCCACCCCAGCGGCCCCCTCACGGGACCGACCGGCGGCCACCCGGCCGGCCCCGGCCCGGGGGCGACCAGCGGCCCCCTGAGCGGACCGCACCCGGGCATGGGCGGTCCGAGCGGCCCGCACACCCCGCCGCGCCCGTTCCCGCCCCACGGTCCGACGACCCCGGGCACCCCCTTCGGCCCCTCGCGGCCGCAGCCGTCCTTCGCCTCGCACAGCGGCGGCCACGGCCCGGGCCACGGCGGCCCCACCGGCGGACAGGGCACCCTGGCGCCGCCCCGGCCCCCGGCGCGGTCCTCCGGCGGTGTGAACAAGCTGCTCATCGGCCTGGGCTGCGGCGTCCTCGCGCTGGTGCTCATCGCGGTGGTCGCGGTGGGCGGCATGCTGCTGTCGAACAGCGGCGCGGAGGACCCCGACCCGCAGGCCGACCCGTCGGAGAGCGCGCTCCCCGGCGAGCAGGGCGCCCCCGTGGAGCCCACCCCCTCGAACGTGCCCGACGACGCCGGGGACGACCAGGACGGCCCGCCGTCCTACGAGGAGATGGAGACCTTCGAGTCCCAGTGGTTCGACGTGGAGTACCCCGAGACCTGGACGGTGGACGACAGCAGGATCGACGAGAGCCTCGTCGTGTTCGTCGCCCCCGGGTCCGACCACCAGGTGTGGGTCGCCGGGTGGACCGAGGAGGAGTTCACCGGGACCAGCGCCGAGTACCTGGAGGAGACCAAGGGCGGCACCGACGTCGAGGGCGACGTGACCACCGACTACCTCCAGCTCAACCTGCACGAGTTCGGGGAGGACGAGTACGAGGACGGCTGGGACGTCGCGCTGGTCCGGTCCAACCTCACCAACGACACGTGGCCGAGCCCGGCCCGCCGCTTCTGGGCCTACGCGGTCAGCATGGACCACCAGGGCGAGCGGGTGTTCTACATGGTCACGGTCAACGTGCCGCGCGGCGACTCGGGCTACTACGAGGAGCTGCCCGGCGAGGTGATGGACTCGTTCGAGCCGCACCTGTGACCGGTGCCGGACACCGCGACGGCCCCCGGCGATCGCCGGGGGCCGTCGTGCGCGTCGGGATCAGTACCAGCCGACGGACTGGGAGTGGGCCCAGGCACCGCAGGGGGTGCCGTAGCGGCCCTTGATGTAGTCGATGCCCCAGGCGATCTGGGTGGCGGGGTTGGTCTGCCAGTCCGAGCCGTGGGACGCCATCTTGCTGCCGGGAAGCGCCTGCGGGATGCCGTAGGCACCCGAGCTGGGGTTCTCGGCCAGGTGGTTCCAGTTGCTCTCCTTCTGCCAGAGCGGCTGGAGGCAGTCGGTGAACTCGCTCTCGGGCCAGCCCTCGGCGAGGACCATGTCCAGGGCCAGGCCCTGGGCGTCGCCCGTGAAGGCGGGGGTCTCGGGCTCCTCGGGCTCCTCCTCGATGTCCTGGGCCTCGGAGGCGGTGGTCTGGGTCCGGGCCCCGACGGCGGCGTCGCGCTCGGCGCGGGCCTCGTCGCGGGCGGCCTGGAGTTCTTCCTCGGTCGGCTGCTCGGAGGACGAGAAGAAGTCGTCCTCGACGGCCTCCTCGGCGGGGGCCTCCTCGTCCGGGACGGCGGCGCTGGCCGCCACCTCCGGGTCGACGCCCTCGTCCGCGAACGCGGAGACGGCGAACGTCGCGCCCGCGACGAGGGTGGCCGCACCGATGGCCGCCGTACTGCGCAGCGACATGCGGTTGAGTAACACGGTTACCTTTCCCAAGAGGGGGTCATGGGGCGGGAAAGCCCTATTAATACCAGTTGTTCGCCTGGGAGTGGGCCCACGCACCGCACGGGGTGCCGTAGCGGCCCTTGATGTAGTCGATGCCCCAGGCGATCTGGGTGGCGGGGTTGGTCCGCCAGTCCGAGCCGTGGGACGCCATCTTGTCGCCGGGGAGCGACTGGGGGATCCCGTAGGCGCCCGAGCTCGGGTTCTCGGCCAGGTGGTTCCAGCCGCTCTCCTTCTGCCACAGCGGTTCGAGGCAGTCGGTGAACTCGCTCTCGGACCAGCCCTCGGCGAGGACCATCTCCAGGGCGATCTCCTTGGCCGACCCGGCGGGGACCGGGGTGCCGGAGCCGCCGGAGGATCCGCTGTCCCGCGGCTCGGGGTCGGGCTCGGGTTCGGGCTCCTCGAGGATGTCGGAGGCCTGTGCGTCGCCGCTCAGGACCGCGTCGCGCCCGGCCTGCTCGGCGGACTCGCGGGCCTGTTCGAGGTCCTCCTGCCGGCGCTGCGGGTCGGCTGCGGCCGGGGTCTGGAAGAAGTCGTCGTTCTCCTGGGCGGTCGGGACCGGGGAGGGCTCCGGCGGCAGGGCCGCCGAGGCCGCGTCACGGGGGTCGGGGGTCCCGGAGTCGGCGAAGGCCGCGACACCGAAGGTGCCCGCGGCGACCAGGACCGCGGCGCCTGCGGCGCCCGCGTAACGCAACTGAATCCGTGGGAGTGGCAAGATCGCCCTTTCGCGTAGACGGCCGCACGCGCCTACGGGACGCCCGGCCGGGCCGGGGCCGCGCGCGTGCGGTGGATCTCCGCCGTCGGCCTCGGGGCCGGGAGAGAAGGGGGACGGGCGCGATCGCGCTCCGCCCGCACGGCGGGTCCGCACGGTGGGGGTGCTCTGTGCAGCGGATTCAGCCTGCACCATCATTACGACCACGTAACACCGTAGATACTGTGGCTTGACTCACATCACGTAAAGTGTCCACATTGCCGGACTCTGACCTGCACTGGGACACGGAGAGTCAAGGGGTGACCAAGGGGACTCCAAGGAGTGGGCGTTCCCACTCCGGCCGCGGCCCCCGGATCCGGGTCCGGACTGAGTACGCGTACGGATGTGCCCGGCCCGGTCCCGGGGACAGGATGGCGGACATGGACGTCAACGCATCCCCGCCGCCCGCAGCAGGGCCGTCCCTGCGCTGCCCGGACTGCCGCTCCCCGCTGGCGGCCGGGTCCGCGGCCTGCGCCCGGTGCGGGCTGCTGCTCACCGGCCCGCTCGCCCAGCGCCTGTGGGAGGTCGACACCGAGATCGGCCGGGCCGACGAGCACCTGAGGCGCCTGCGCAGCGAACGCTCGGGGCTGCTGCATGCGCTGCGCGCGGCCTCCCGCCGGGCGGCCGCCGTCCCCCCGGCCGCCGGTCCCGTACCGCCCGCGGCCCATCCGGCGGCCGTCCCCGCCGCCGCACCGCACGCCGCCGTGCCGCCCCGGCCGGACGGCGAGATGCGCCGCCGCTCCGCCCAGAACGTCATCCTGGGCCTGGGCGGGCTGCTCGTCGGCATCTCGGCCCTGGTGTTCGCGATCTGGACGTGGAGCGACATGGGCACCGGCACCCGGGCCCTGGTGCTCGGGGCGACCACGCTCGCGTTCGCCCTGGTCGCCGTGCCGCTGTACCGCCGGGGCCTCCAGGCCACCGCCGAGACCTTCGGCGTGCTGGCCGCCGCGCTGCTGGGCATCGACGCGCTGGCGCTGTGGCTGCTCATGCCCGAACGCCTGCCCGAGGGCCCCGGCTACTCGGCCGGGGCGCTGGCCGGCATCGCCGCGCTGACGGCCCTCTATCCCCTGCTGGTGCCGCTGCGCGCGCCCCGGATCATCGCGGCCCTGGCCGCCCAGCCGGTGCCGCTGCTGCTGCTCTTCGCCCTGCCGCTGGACGACCCCTTCCCCTGGATCCTGCCGGTCCTGGCCGCCACGGGGCTCGCCGACCTGGTCCTGGCCCGCGTGACCGCGCCCCTCGGCGAACACTCGCCGCGCAGGACGCTGACCGTGCTGTCGGTGGTCCTCGCCGTGCTCACCACCACCGTCTCCGCGCTGCTGGTCTTCGCCGTCACGGAAGCGGACCCGCCGGGCTGGTGGGGCCCGGCCCTGGCCCTGCTGCTGTCCGGGGCGACCTGGCTGGTCCTGGCACGCGACCGCGCCAACGGCCGGATCGCCGCCCTCCCCGCCGTCGCCGCCCTGGTCCTGGTCCCGCTCGCCGCCGGTCCGGCGGTCCTGCCGGTGCTGCCCCGCCCGCCGGCCGGCGAACCGTGGAGCCTGCGCTCGGCGGACGTCCCGGCGGCCACGGTGCTGGGCGTGGACGGCCCCGGCACCGCCTGGCCGGAGAGCCTGCCCTACCTGGCGGCGATCGCGGTCGGCGCGGCGCTGGCCGCCGGGGTGACGGCGCTGCTGCGCCGCGACCTGCTGCCGACCGTGGCGTTCCTGGCGGCCCCGCCGGTGCTGCTGGCCCCGCCGCTGCTGCTGGGCCTGCCGCACCCGGTCGCGATCGCCTGGGCGCTGTGCCTGGGCGGGCTCCTGGTGCTGGGCACCGCGGCGATCCCCGCCCGCCCGTACGCCTGGGCGTCCGCCGCGGCCGGGGTGGCGACCCTGGTCACCGCCCTGCTGTGGTCCGCGGGGCTGTTCTGGACCTTCATGGCCGCGCTGCCGTGCGTGGGCCTGGTCGCCCTGGCCGCGCTGCTGCTCCTGCGCCACCGGTTCCCCGGCTTCGGGGCCCCGGCCGCCCCCGTTCCGCCCGGGACGGCGGTCCCCGTGCCGCCGGGCCGGGTCCTGTACGGCGCCGCCCTGGCCCTGTGGGCGGTGGGCCTGCCGGCCTGGGCCTCGGCGTGGGCCGCGCTGGGCGCCGGTGTGATGCCCGCCCAGGGCAGCTGGTGGACCGCCGCCGCGATCCTGCTCAGCGGGGTGACCGCGCTGCTGCTGGGCCGCACCTCCCCGCGCCCGGCCACACCGGGCGCCCCCGACGCCCGCACCGCCTTCACGGTGTTCGGGCTGCTGCTCCTGCCGTTGGCCCTGGTGCTGGCGCCCCCGGGAGGTGCCCTGTGGAGCGGGGGCACCTCCCTGGAGGTCTGGAGCGCGCCGCCCGAGGTGATGCTCGAACCCGCGACCGAGGTGCTGGGGACCGCCGTCGCCGTCGGCCCGGGCACCGCGGCCGGGCTGCTGGTCGCCGGGGCGCTGGCCGTGGCCCTGGTCGGGGCCGTCGACCGCCGGTGGCTGCTGCCCGCCGCGGCGCTGGCGGCCCCGCCCGCGCTGGTCCCGCTGCCGGTGATGCTGGGCGCGCCGTTCGCCGTCGCCGTCCTGTGGGCCGCCGCGGTGGGCGCCCTGCTCGCCCTGGGCGCGGCCCTGGTCCGCGACCGCCTGGCGTGGGCGCCGGCGGTCACCGGCCCGCTGACCCTGGCGGCGGCGCTGTACTGGTCGCTGCCCGAACAGCACACGACGCTGCTCGTGGTCCTGCTGTCGGCGGGCGCCGCCCTGGGCTGCGCGCTGCTCTCCCGCCGGGCCGCCGCGCCCCGGCACCCGGCGGAGGCCCGGGCCCTGCCGCCCGTGCCGGTGGCCGGGCCGGCGGCCGGCAGCGCGGCGCCCGTTCCCCCGCCCCGGGCATCAGGATCGGCACGGCCTTCGGGGCGGCCCTGGGCACCGGGTTCCCGGCCGCGGCGGCCTGGGCGCTGTGCCTGGCGGGCGCCGCGGGCGCGGAGACCGGGGTGGCGGCCTGGTGGCTGCTCGCGGCGGTCCCCGTCCTGCTCGGGGCGACGGCGCTGGTGCTGGGCGAGGGAACGGACGCGCGCCCGCTCACCGCGGCCGGCCTGCTGCTGGGCGGCGCCGCCCCGCTGGTGGCCGGGACGACGGCGGCCACCGCCCTGGTCCCGGTCTCCTGGAACCACGGGGTGGCGGCGGCCGGAGCGGCCGCCCTGCTCGACCCCGCGTACGTTTTCCTGGGCCTGGGCGACCGGCCCGACCCGCTGGTGGCCCTGGGGGTCGTGGCGGCCGGCGCGGCCGCGGTCGGCGCCGCCTCCCTGGCCGCCCGCCGGTGGACCGGGCACACGGCCGCGCTGGCCGTCCCGCCCGCGCTGGTACCGGTGGCGGTGCTCGTCGGCGCGCCCTTCGCGGTGGCGCTGGCGGTGTCGGTCGCGGTCGGCGCGGGGTTGGCCCTGTGGTCGGCGCTGTCCCGGGACCGGTCCTTCTCCTGGCTGCCGGGGCTCACCGGCCTGCTGGTCCTGGCCCAGGCGCTGGGCTGGGCGCTGGCCGAACGGTACGCGACCATCGCCGTCCTGCTGGCCGTCGCGGCGCTGGGCTCGGCGGTGGCGGCGCTGGCCCGCACCGTCCCGCCCGCGGTGGCGGCGACGGCGGCGGCCACCGCGGCCACCGGCGGGTTCGCCTTCACGCTCGCCCTGGCCCTGGGCGCCCCGGCGGAGTACGCGGCGCTGGCGCCCATCGCCCTGGTGGCGGGGGTGGCCGCGGCCGCACCGCGGATGCGCTCTCCGCTGGTGGAGGCCGCCGAGGTCCCGGCCGCGCTGTGGGCGGCGGTGTCCGTGGCGGTCGCCGCGGTCCACGGCGCGCACGGCGGGATCACCGCCCTGGCGCTGGCGGTCGTCGGCGTGATCGCCCTGGCCACGGCGGTGCGGCCGGAGCGCCGGTGGGCCGCGGCGGTCGGCGCGCTGCTCATGCTCGCCGCCCTGTGGACCGCGCTGGCCGCGTGGGACGTGACCGTCCCCGAGGCCTACACCGTGCTCCCGGCCCTGGCCGCCCTGGTCGTCGGCTGGGAGTGGGCCCGCAAGGCGGAGCGGACCCCGTCGAGCTGGGCGTCCCTGTCCGGCGGCCTGTGCCTGCTGCTCCTGCCGGGCCTGGGCATGGTGCTGGCCGGCGAGGACACGCTGTGGCGGGTGCCCGCGCTGCTGGCCGCCGCGCTGGCCGTGGTCCTGTGGGGCCTGCGCCGGCGCAGCCAGGCGGCGCTGGTCATCGGCGGCCTGACCCTGCTGGGCACGGCGCTGCGGGCGTTCGGCCCGCCGCTGTGGGACCTGACCCGGCTGCTGCCCAACTGGGTGCCGTTCGCGGTGATCGGCGCGCTGCTGCTGCTGATCGGCGCCCGCTACGAGGCGAGCCTGGAGCGGGTGCGCAGGCTCGGGCACTTCATCGGGGGCATGCGCTGACCGGCGGGCCGCTCCGACCGGGCCCCGGCGGACGCGGGCGGCCCGCTCCCGGTCGGGAGCGGGCCGCCGCCGTGCCCTGCGTCAGTTCTCCAGCATCTCCGTGACCAGGGCGGCGATCGGTGACCGCTCCGACCGGGTCAGCGTGATGTGCGCGAACAGCGGGTGCCCCTTGAGCTTCTCGATCACCGCGACGACACCGTCGTGGCGGCCGACCCGCAGGTTGTCGCGCTGGGCGATGTCGTGGGTGAGGACCACCCGCGAGTTCTCCCCCAGCCGCGACAGCACGGTGAGCAGGACCCCCCGCTCCAGCGACTGCGCCTCGTCCACGATGACGAACGCGTCGTGCAGCGACCGGCCGCGGATGTGGGTGAGCGGCAGGACCTCCAGCATCCCCCGGTCCACGACCTCCTCGATGACGTCCTCGCTGGTGACCGCGGACAGGGTGTCGTGCACCGCCTGCCCCCACGGGGTCATCTTGTCGTTCTCCGTGCCCGGCAGGTAGCCCAGCTCCTGGCCGCCGACCGCGTACAGCGGGCGGAACACCATCACCTTGCGGTGCTGGCGGCGCTCCAGGACCGCCTCCAGGCCGGCGCACAGCGCCAGCGCCGACTTGCCCGTGCCGGCCCGGCCGCCCAGGGAGACGATGCCCACCTCGGGGTCGGTGAGCAGGTCCAGGGCGACGCGCTGCTCGGCGCTGCGGCCGTGCAGGCCGAACACGTCGCGGTCGCCGCGCACCAGGCGCACCGACTTGTCCGGGCGGACCCGCCCCAGCGCCTTGCCGCGTTCGGAGACCAGCACCAGGCCGGTGTGGCAGGGGAGCTCGCGGGCCGCCTCGATGTCGGTGGCGCCGTGCTCGAACAGCTCCGACACCTGGTGGGCGGCCACGTCCAGCTCGGCCATGCCCGTCCACCCGTGCTCGATCGCCAGCTCGGCCCGGTACTCGTCGGCCGCCAGGCCGATCGAGGAGGCCTTGATGCGCATCGGCAGGTCCTTGCTCACCAGCACGACCTCGCCGCCCTCCTCCTGGAGGTTGCGGGCGACGGTCAGGATCCGGGTGTCGTTGTCGCCCAGCCGGAAACCGGCCGGGAGGATCTCCGGATCGCTGTGGTTGAGCTCGACGCGCACGCTGCCGCCGTCGTCGTTCACGGGGACCGGGACGTCCAGGCGACCGTTGGCGACCCGCAGGTCGTCCAGGAAGCGCAGCGCGTTGCGGGCGAAGTACCCGAGCTCCGGGTGGTGCCGCTTGCTCTCCAGCTCGGTGATCACCACCACGGGGATGACCACCTCGTGCTCGGCGAACCGGGTCAGGGCCAGCGGGTCGGCGAGCAGGACGCTGGTGTCGAGCACGTAGACGCGCCGTTCCACGCCCGTCTCCGCGGAGGGGGCGATGGGGGACTGGGTGTCACGGCGATCGGTCGAGGAACTAGCCACTCGTTCTCCCCTTGGGCGCCGCGGGGGCGCCCCACTGTCACGGGATCATGGAGGACCGGGACCAGGCCCCACAGGGCCGGGTCCGGCCCTCCTCGTTGACGTTCCGCGGTGGCGGAGGGGATCAATGAGCCGGGGCCTCCCGAACGGGTGGACGAACGCCACCCGCTTCTTCCGAAGCTACGCGCCCGCGAACCCGTTTTCCAGTCCGTTTCCGCCCCGCGGGGTGAACACCGTGTTAAGGGGCGATGCCGTGACGGGAGCCGGGGGTCAGGAGCCGTAGCGCCGGTTGCGCGCGCCGTAGGAGCGCAGAGCGCGCAGGAAGTCCACCCTGCGGAAAGCCGGCCAGAAGACCTCGCAGAAGTAGAACTCCGAGTGCACGCTCTGCCACAGCATGAACCCGGACAGGCGCTGCTCCCCGGAGGTGCGGATGAGCAGGTCCGGATCGGGCTGGCCGCGCGTGTAGAGGTGCCGGGCGATGTCGGCGATGTCCAGGCGCTCGGCGAGCTCCTGGATACCGGTGCCCTTGGCCGCCTCCGCGTGGAGGAGCGACCGAACCGCGTCGGCGATCTCACGTCTACCTCCATACCCGACGGCGACGTTGACAACCAGGCCCGGGTTGCCGGATGTGGCCTCCTCCGCCTCCTTCAGTGCGCGGGCGGTCGACGCGGGGAGCACGTCCAGGGCCCCGACCGGCCGGGTGTTCCACCCCTCCTCGCGCAGCCGGGCGATGGTCTCCTCGATGATCTGCACGAGAGCGCCGAGCTCGGCCTCGTCGCGCGAGAGGTTGTCGGTGGACAGCATCCAGAGGGTGACGACCTGGACGCCGATCTCGTCGCACCACCGGAGCAGCTCGAAGATCTTGTCCGCTCCGGCCCGGTGGCCCTCCGCCGCCTCCGCCAGACCGCTGTTCTTCGCCCACCGGCGATTGCCGTCCATGGCGACACCGACATGGCGGGGAATCTGCCGGCCCTGCAATTGGCGTTCCAGACGCCGCTCGTAGAGCCAGTACAAGGGGTCGCGAAGCCCCATGGGCGAAAACCTCTCAGAGCTGGATCAGGGACAGCACCCTCCTGTGCCAGGAGGTGCCGACGGGGATACCGTCCAGGGTAGTTCGCCGCGAGAGGTCACGTTACGGCCAGGGACTTGCGCACGTGCTTGCGCCCCTGGTGGATGCGGGACTTCACGGTGCCCAGGGCGAGGTTCAGCTCCGAGGCGATCTCGTTGTAGTCCATCTGGCACAGGTCGCGCAGGACCAGGGGGGCCACCAGGTTCGGACGGTCCTTCTCCAGCTGGTCGAGGGCCTCCAGCAGGTCGATCCGGGAACCGGCGATCACGCTGGTGGTGCGCGGGTCGCGCTGGTGGGGCATGCGCTCGGCCTCGGTCGGGAACTCGGCGGCGCGGCGCTTCATGGAGCGGTAGGTCTGGCGGGCGGAGTTGGACACGACGGTGTACAGCCACGTCGTGAACAGGGAGTCGCCCTTGAAGCTGTCGATCTTGCGGGCCACCCGGAGCAGGGCGTCCTGGCAGGCCTCCTCGGCGTCCTGCCGGTAGGGCAGGAAGCGCGCGCACCGGCGCAGCACCTCGGGCTGGATCCGCCGGAGCAGTTCGTCCAGGGCGACGGCGTCGCCGTCCCTGGACCTGCGGGCGAGCTCCTCCAGCTCCTCGTCGACGTTGCTCGCCACCCGTCGACGGGGCGCGGGGGTCGCCTCGTGCTCGTTGTTGTCACTACTGCGCATGGCTGGTCTCTCCCTGACTGACGGCAGACGTCCGGCCGTCCGCTGTTCGGCGCTGTGCGTCCACGATTCGAGGGTCACACGTCAATAGGACGTCTACGGGCCCCCATCGGCTCCGCCTCGTTCCATCCTCCCGGTTCTCCGTCACCCGGAGTCCCACGGACAACGAAAGTTCACATTTCACACTGCCATTCCGCGGGCACGGGGGTACCCGCGGGGGTTTCCACCAGTTTCCCTCCCCCGGCGGGATCCGCGCCACCCGGAGAGGGGATCATATCCGCAAGAGTCAACGCGAAGGTGTAGATGGTGTATTAGTGGGCAACGACCGCGTATTCACCCCTGACAGACCGAGGCGGAAATGAGCCAACCCGAGGCCTTCGGCCGTTACCGCGTCATCAGACGCCTGGGGTCGGGCTCCTTCGCCACGGTCTGGCTGGCCCAGGACGACCTGCTGAACTACCCGGTGGCCATCAAGGTACTCGCCGAGAACTGGGCGCACCAGATGGACATCCAGCACAGGTTCCTGGAGGAGGCGCGCATCCTGCGCCAGACCGACTCCACGTGGCTGGTCGCGGTCCACGACGTGGACGTCCTCCCCGACGGCCGCCCGTACATGGTCATGACCTACGCCGACCAGGGCAGCGTGGCGGACCTCATCCGCCGCGGGCCGCTGCCGCTGGACGAGGCGCTGAGGCTGCTGACCGAGATCGGCCAGGGCATCACCGTGCTGCACAACCACGGCACCATCCACAGGGACATCAAGCCGTCCAACGTGCTGCTCCAGTCCTCCCCGGTGGGCCAGCGGGTGCTCGTCGCCGACCTGGGCTTCGCCAAGGCCATCGACGAGGCGTCGGGGTTCACCGCCGCGGCCGGGACCCCCGGGTACATGTCGCCGGAGCAGAGCATCCCCGGCGGCGACCTGGACGTGCGCTCGGACGTGTACTCGCTGGGCGCCGTCGCCTACGAGCTGATCACCGGGAAGCCGCCCTCGCGCCCGCCGGTGCGCGTCCCGCCCGGCCGCATCCGGCCGGGGCTGCCACGGGAGCTGGACGAGCTCATCCTGTCGGCGCTCTCCGTCGACCGGGAGAGCCGCCCGGCCGACGCCAAGACCTTCACCGACCGGGTCCGCGCCATCCGTATGGCCCCCGACCTGCCCCGGGCCGACCAGTGGTGGCAGCGGTACCGGATGCCGTGGCGTCGGGCCGCCGCCCTGGTGGCGGCGTCCGTGCTGGGGGCCGGCGTGCTCACCATGTCCGGCGGGGCCCCGGGGCTTTCGCTGACCACGGTGCGCCACGCCGGGCAGAACATCCGCATGGGGGTGCCCGCGGTGTGGGCCCGGGAGTTCCACACCGACCTGGAGGCGCAGCCCGCCGCGGCCGACGCCGGGGCCGGGCCCGGCCTGCTGGTGGCCACCGACGCCGACGACTGGCACTCCACCGAGGTCCCGTCCTACGGCGTGTACGCCACCGTGATGCCCGGGGCCCGCGACCTGTCGGGGGTCGCCGACCAGGACCCCTGCCCGGGGGACCCCGCCAGCCGCCGGGTCGACACCGGCGACTGGCAGGGCACGGTGTGGGACTGGCCCGAGTGCAACGGCAACGGGGCCTTCACCAGCGCCGCCGTGCACCGGCCCGGGGAGCCCGCCACGGTGTACATGGAGATCCGCCAGCCGGACTACCGGCCCGACCTGGTGAACGAGATCATCGACAACACGGTCCTGGGCT
Organism: Nocardiopsis changdeensis; assembly: GCF_018316655.1. GTDB lineage: Bacteria > Actinomycetota > Actinomycetes > Streptosporangiales > Streptosporangiaceae > Nocardiopsis > Nocardiopsis changdeensis. The sequence goes on from NZ_CP074133.1 coordinate 6,111,368, forward strand.
GACGGCCGGCCGCCGCCTCCCGCGCGTGCCCCGCCCCCGCACCCGCCGGCGGGCCCGGGGGCCCGCCCTCACGCCCTGCGGGCGAGGAGGTCGCGGAGGTCCTCCGCCGAGGTGACCGGGAGGCGGCAGACGAACCCCTCGCACACGTACGCCGTGGGCCGCCCGTCCACCCGGACGCGGTCGCGCAGCAGCGGCACTCCCCCGTCGTCGAGGCCGTCGCCGCGCGAGAGCACCGTGCCCAGCGGGGCGTGGGCCAGCGCGGTGCGCACCAGCTCGCCGGTGGCCGGGTCCCCGGGGTCGCCGACGACCGCGATCTCCAGCGGACCGGCCAGCAGCGCCTCGCCGACCGCCAGCCCCCACCCGGCGAACCGGGGCGCCTTCTCCGCCAGCAGGCCCACCGGCACCAGCGCCCGCTCGGCGGCCTCCCGGTGGCTGCGCGAGCCGGTGAGCGCCGCGTAGGACAGCAGCGCGCCGGCCGCCGCGGAGCGGCCCGAGGGCACGGCGTTGTCGGTGGGGTCCTGGGGGCGGTTGAACAGCTTCTCGGCGTCGTCCGCCGTGTCGTAGAAACCGCCCTCGTCGTCGACGAAGCGCTCCAGCACCACGTCCAGCAGCTCCCCGGCCGCCCGGGCGTAGCGGGCCTCCCCCGTGACGCCGTGCAGGGCGAGCAGCCCCTCGGCGACGTCGGCGTAGTCCTCCAGGACACCGGGGCTGCTCCCGGCGGCCCCGTCGCGGGAGGTGCGCACCAGCCTCCCCCCGCCCAGGTGCACCGAGAGCAGCAGCTCGGCGGCCTCCCGGGCGGCGTCCACCAGGTCGGGGCGGTCCAGCAGGACCCCCGCCTCGGCCAGGCCCGCGATCGCCAGCCCGTTCCAGGCGGCCACCACCTTGTCGTCGCGCGCCGGCGGCGTGCGCTCCTCCCGGGCGGCCAGCAGGGCGGCGCGGACCCGCTCGTAGCGCCAGGTGTCGGCGGGCGTGGACGGCAGGCGCAGCACCGAGGAGCCGTGCTCGAAGGTGCCCTCCTCCGTCACCCCGAACACCTCGGCGGCGAAGGCGGCGTCCTCCTCCCCCAGCACCTCGCGCAGCTGCCCGGGGGTCCACACGTAGTAGGTGCCCTCCTCCCCGTCGCTGTCGGCGTCCAGCGCGGAGGCGAACCCGCCCTCGGGGGTGCGCAGGTCGCGCAGCATCCAGTCGGAGGTCTCCCCGGCGACCCGGCGCAACAGGGCCGCGGACGCCTCCCCGGCCGGGCCGGGCTCGGCGGGGCGGCGGGCCATCCGGGCGTAGGCGCGCAGCAGCAGGGCGTTGTCGTACAGCATCTTCTCGAAGTGCGGCACCACCCACTCCCGGTCCACCGAGTAGCGGGCGAACCCGCCGCCGAGCTGGTCGTAGATGCCGCCGCGGGCCATGGCGTCGGCGGTGCCCAGCGCCATCAGCCACGAGGGGGTGGGCTCGGCCGCGCTCTGGAGGGGCCGGGTGCGCTCGTCGTGCGCGGTCAGGAACGACAGCAGCATCGACGGCGGGAACTTGGGCGCGCCGCCGAACCCGCCCTCCCGGGTGTCGTAGTCGCGTACCAGCGCCCGCACCGCCAGGTCGAGCACGGCGGCGTCCGGCGGGGGCGCGTCGGGCAGGGCCCGGGGGGCGCCCAGGGCCTCGACGACCCGGCGGCCCTGGTCGAGCAGTTCCCCGCGCCTGGTCCGCCAGGCCTGGGAGACGCCCTCCAGGAGGCGCTGGAAGTGGTCGCGCGGGAAGTAAGTGCCGCAGTAGAAGGGCGCGCCGTCGGGGGTGGCGAAGACCGTCATCGGCCAGCCGCCCTGGCCGGTCATGGCCTGGGTGGCCTCCATGTAGACGGCGTCGACGTCGGGGCGCTCCTCGCGGTCCACCTTGACGTTGACGAACAGGGCGTTCATCCGCTCGGCGGTCGCCCGGTCCTCGAAGGACTCGTGTGCCATGACGTGGCACCAGTGGCAGGCCGCGTAGCCCACGGAGATGAGGACGGGAACGTCGCGGCGGCGCGCCTCGGCGAAGGCCTCCTCCCCCCAGGGCCACCATTCGACGGGGTTGTCGGCGTGCTGGAGCAGGTACGGGCTGGTCGCGTCGCGCAGGCGGTTGGACATGTCCCCACTCTGCCATCCCGGGGCCGCCCGCGGCGGGGAGCGGACGGCCGTACCGGGGCGGCGGGGTCAGTCCGCCAGGGCGATCTCGGTGCCCAGCCCCCTCTCCCGGGCGGCGTCGAGCAGCAGGCGGCCGACCGCGGCGTCCTCCAGGCCCAGGCCGACGGAGGCGAACACGGTGATCCCGGCCCCGGAGGTCCGGCCGGGGTGCCGCCCGGAGACCACCGCGGCCAGGTCCAGGGCGCAGTCCCCGGCGGTGATCGCCCCCTCGGCGATCGCGGCGGCCACGGCCCCGGACTCGTGCAGGGCGACCGGGGCCGAGTCCACGACCAGGAGGCCGGCGGCCAGCGCGGCGGCGTCCACCTCGCGGTGGTCGGTGCGCGGCGGCGCCCCGACGACGTTGAGGTGCTGCCCCGGGCGCAGCCAGGCGCCCTCGACCAGCGGTTCCCTGGACGGGGTGACGGTGCAGACGACGTCCGCCCCGGCCACCACCGCGCGCGGCGAGTCCGCGGGGGCGACCTCCAGGCCCGGCACGTGGGCGGCCACCTCCTCGCGCAGGGCCCGCACGGTCTCCTCCCGGCGCGACCACACCAGGACCCGCTCGGGGCGCCGCTCGTCGGCGAGCGCGACCACGTGGGCGGCGGCCAGCGGGCCGGCGCCCACCACGCCCAGCACGTACGGGCCCGGGCGGGCCAGGTGCCGGGTGGCCACGCGCGTGGTCGCGGCGGTGCGCAGCCGGGTGGGCACCGCGCCGTCCATGACGGCCAGCGGGCCGCCGGTCTCGGCGTCGGCCAGGACCAGCACGGACTGCTGGGCGGGCAGCCCGCGGGCGCGGTTGCCGGGGATGTCGCTGAGCAGTTTGCCCGCGGCCAGGCCGCTCGCGGGCAGCAGCGCGGTCATCGGCACGAACTGCGGGTCGAGCCCGGCGACGCGCGCGGGCTCCCCGTACGGCTGCGCCGCCCGGCCGCCGGCCAGTTCCGCGAAGGCCGCCTCCACGGCCGCGGCGACCCGGGCGGGCGCGACCAGGCCGGTGAGTTCCGAACGGGTGAGGATGAGCGTCATGGGGGCCTTTCCGGTGGTTCAGCCGGTGCGTCCGGCTCGGACGAACGGGACGGTCAGGTCGGAGGGGCGCCGGGATCCGGAGACCAGCCCGGCCACGGCGGCGAGCGCCAGCAGGTACGGCAGTGCCACGAGCAGGGCCGCGGGCAGCGCGACGCCCAGGGCGGGGAGGGTGAACCGGAGCGCCTGGGCCGCGCCGAACACCAGGGCGACGGCGGCCACGCGCCCGGTCCGCCACCGCGCGGCGATGACGGCGACCACGGCGAGGTAGCCCACGCCCGCGGTCATGTGATCGGTGAACGTCTTGACCTGGGCGAGGGCGATGTAGGCTCCGGCGAGCCCGCCCGCCCCGCCGACCAGCAGGACCGCCAGGTGGCGGATGCGGGCCACCGGCAGCCCGGCCCGGTCGGCCTTGACCGCGTCCTCCCCGGTGGCGTCGACGGCCAGGCCCCAGGCGGTGCGCCGCGAGGTGAGCAGGGTCAGCGCGACCACCGCGCCGATCAGCAGGTAGCCCGGGGCCGGCAGGGAGAACAGCGCCCGGCCCAGCACCGGCAGGTCGGAGAGCAGCGGCAGGGCCGCCCGGTCGAAGCCGGGGGTGACCGTGTCCCGGTCCAGGAGCAGCCGGGCCGCGAACACCGTGCCGGAGAGCGCCAGCGTGTTCAGCGCCAGGCCGGTGACGATCTGGTCCGCCCGCCAGGCCACGCTCAGCAGGCCCTGGAGGACGCCGACCAGGACACCCGCCGCGGCCCCGGCGGCCAGTCCGGCCCAGGGGGAGCCGGTGGCCACCGCGGCCAGGACCCCGGCCAGGCAGCCGGTGACCATCATGCCCTCGACGCTCATGTTCAGGACCCCGGCGCGTTCGGAGACGGCCTCGGCCGCCGCGGCGACCATGATCGGCAGGCCCAGGGCGACGCTCATGGCGAGCAGTTCCGTGAGGGTGTGGATCATCGCGCGGTCTCCTTCTCCGGCGGCGCGGCCGAGGGAACGGGGCCGGCGGGCGGCGGCCCCGCGGCCCGGCGCGCCCTCGGCCGGGTGCGGACCAGCAGCGCCGTGCCGGCCACGAGCAGCACGAGCACGGCCTCGGTCATCTGGCTGATCGCGGCGGGCACCCCGGCGGCCAGCTGGACGCCGATGCCCCCGGCCGCCAGCAGGCCCAGGGCCAGGGTGATGAGGACCAGGGCCGTCATCGACCCGCGGGCGAGCAGCCCGGCCACCAGGCCGGTGAAGCCGTACCCCGCGGCGATCCCGTCGGCCAGGACGTACGGCGCCGAGGCGACGACCGTCCCCCCGGCCAGGCCCGCGAAGGCCCCGGCCGCCGTCAGCGAGCCGAAGCGCACCCGGCCCACGGAGACGCCCAGGCGGCGGCTCGCCGCGGCACCCCGCCCGACCGCGGTGAGCCGGAGCCCCGTCGCGGTCCGGTGCAGCAGGAACGCCGTTCCGGCGGCGCCGAGCAGGGCGAGGACGGCGGCGGCCGTCATCGGGGAGCCGGGCAGCCCGAGCAGCGGGACACGGGCCGCCTCGACCAGCGGCTCGGACTGGGGCAGGGTCTCCGCGCTGGTCACCGGCTGGCGCAGCAGCCGCTCGTCGTGGACGGCGAGCATGAGCAGGGCCAGCCCGATGAAGTTGAGCAGCAGGGTCGTGATGATCTCGTTGACCCCGCGCCGGACCAGCAGCCCGGCGGCGACCGCCGCCCAGGCGGCACCGCCCAGGGCGGCCGCCCCCAGCACCAGCGGCAGGGCGAGGAGGGCCGGCGCGGACTCGGGCAGGTGGACCCCCACGGCGGTGGCGCCGACGGCCCCGAGGGCGAACTGCCCCTCCCCGCCGACGTTCACCAGGTTCGCCCGGAACGCGATGACGAACCCGCAGGCGACCAGCAGGATCGCGGCCGCGGTGTTGACGGCCGCCCCCAGCGCGAAGGGGTTGCCCGCGGTCGAGGTCCACAGCGCGTTCAGGGTGGTGCCCGGCGGCGACCCGGCGGCGGCCGCCGCGAGCACGGTGAACAGCAGGGCCCCGGCTCCGCAGAGCAGTCCGAGGGAGAGGGGGTGGCGGGGGTCGGGACGGAGCGGGCTCATGCGGCGGCCCCCGCCATCAGGTGGGCGATCCGGTCGCGGGCGGCGGGGTCGGCGGGGTCCACCGGTCCGGCCAGCGTCCCGCGGTAGGCGACGCGGACCTCGTCGCAGACCGCCAGCAGTTCTTCGAGCTCCCCGGAGATCACGAGGACGGCCGCGCCCCGGTCCGCGGCGGCGCGCAGGTGGCCGAGCACGGCCGCGACCGCGCCGACGTCCAGGCCGCGGGTGGGGTGGGCGGCGACCACGCAGGCCAGCGGGTCCAGCGACAGCTCGCGGGCCAGGACGGCCTTCTGCTGGTTGCCTCCGGACAGGGCGGACATCGGGGCGTCCGGCCCGGGGGCGCGGACGTCGAAGCGGGCGGCCAGGTCCGCGGCCCGGTCCCGGAGGGCGCGGCGGTCCAGGACCCCGAAGCGGCCGGTGAACTCCCGCAGGCGGCCCAGCATGAGGTTCTGGGCCAGGCTCAGGTCCTCCACGACGCCCTCGTGGTGGCGGTCCTCGGGGATGACCGCCAGCCCGGCGGCGGTGCGCTCGCCCGGGGAGGCCGCGGTGATGTCGCGGTCGGCCAGCCGGATCGTCCCGGACCCGACCGGGACCGCCCCCGAGAGCGCGTCGGCCAGGGCGGACTGGCCGTTGCCCTCCACGCCGGCGATCCCGGTGATACGCCCGGCCCGGACGGTGAGGTCGACGCCGTCGACGGCGCTCGCCCCGTGGGCGTCGCGGGCGCGCAGCCCGGCCACCTCCAGGGCGGGCGGTCCGGCCTCCCCGCGCCGCGCGCGCCGGCGCCGCCCCGCAGGCCCAGGGCGGCGGCCGAGGCGGGGTCCCGCGGCGCGCGGCCGACCATGAGGGAGACGAGGTCGTCGTCGGCGAGGTCGGCCAGGCGCCCGCCGCCGGTGACACGGCCGTGGCGCAGCACCGTGGCCCGGTCGCCGACGGCGCGGACCTCCTGGAGCTTGTGGGTGATGAGCACGACCGCCGTGCCGGAGTCGGCGATGCGCCTCGCGGTGGCCAGGAACGCGTCGATCTCCCGCGGGCCCAGGACCCCGGTCGGCTCGTCGAAGAGGACCAGCCGCGGCCCGTCCACCAGGGCCTTGACGATCTCGGCGGTCTGGCGGTGCCCCACCGACATCCGGTCGACCCGGGCGCCGGGGTCCACGGCCAGCCCGTACTCCTCCCCGATGCGTTCGAGGCGGCGCCGCAGGGCGCGCCGGTCAGGGCGGAACCGGGACCGCCCGAGCAGGAGGTTCTGCTCCACGGTCAGCGTGGGGACGAGGCTGAAGTGCTGGTGGACCATGGCGATGCCGCGGCGGGCGGCGTCGGCGGGCGAGGCGGGGGCGTAGGGCTCGCCGTCCAGGAGCATCCGGCCCCGCAGGGGCGGGGTGCCGCCGAACACGATGTTGCACAGGGTGGACTTGCCCGCGCCGTTCTCGCCCAGGACACAGTGGATCTCGCCCGCGGTGACGGAGAGGTCGACGCCGTCCAGGGCGACCAGGTCGCCGAAGCTTCGGGTGACGCCGTCCAGGCGCAGGACCGCGGGGCGGCCGTCGGAGCCGGTCATGGGGGGCCTTTCCGTTCGCACCGGTCTAGTAGGGCTCGACCGCGCCGGAGGCGATGGCCTCCGCCGCCTCGTCCAGGGCCTGTTCGACCTCCGGGTCGTCGGCGCACAGGACGAAGTCGGTGCCGACGCGGTCGCCCGCCAGGCCGAAGGGGACCTGGGCGGCCTCCCAGGTGCCGTCCAGGACGGCGTCGACCGCGTACTCGATCTGGACGCCGGTGTCGGTGACGACGTATCCGACGTAGGGCGAGCCGTCCGCGCAGTCGCCGGCGATGGGGCCGCCGACCACGTGCGCCCCGGCCTCCAGCGCGGCCTGCTCCAGGCCGGACTTGCCGAGGTTGAGGATCTGGCCGATCACGTCGACGCCGACCCCGTGGTCGGCCGAGGCGGCCTGGAGGGCGCGGGCCGGGTCGTTGAAGTCGCCGAGGAACTGGGGCTCGACGACCTCGATGCCGGGGTCTGCGCTGCGGGCGCCGTTCTCGAAGGCGTGGGAGGAGTTGACGATCTCGGGCAGTTCGGCGCCGCCGATGAAGCCGATCTTCCCGCTCCGGGAGGTCAGGGCCGCGACGACACCGGCGAGGTAGGCGCCCTCCGGCTGGCGGGGGTCGTAGTAGGCCAGGTTCTCCAGGGGCTCGGCGTCGGCGGGTCCGCCGATCTCCACGAAGGTGACGTCCGGCGCGGTGGCGGCGACGGCGCGCACGTCGGCGTCGGTCTGGCCGCCGACGGAGACGACCAGGTCCGACTCCCCGGCCATCCGGCCCAGGACCTGCTCGAAGTCGGCGGCGGCGACCTCTTCGACGAAGGTGATGTCCACCTCGTCGGAGCGCTCCGCCCGGATGCGCTCCACACCCGCGTGCCCGGACTGCATGAACCCGGTGTCGCTGATGGACCCGGGCAGCAGGACGGAGACGCGGAGCCGGTCGTCCGTGCCCTCGCCGCCCCCGGAGCCGCAGGCCGCCAGGGTCAGGGATCCGGTCAGTGCGGCGGCGGCCCAGGCGGCGCCTCGGGTGGTTCGGGGTGACATGACGTGCTCCTCTGCCGAGTTAGCGGTATACCACTAAATTCAGCATGGGAGCGGCCCGTGACCTCCGTGTTGCCCGCCGGGAAACACCGCGTTTCCCCGCACCGGGCCGGCCCGCCGGACGGGCGGCGCTACCTGCGGGTGCGGGTGCGGGTGCGGGTGACGTCGACCGGGTCGAAGCGCTCCCAGGTCTCGGCGATGGCCAGCGTGGGCTCCAGCCCCGCGGCGACGTGCTCGCGGTACAGCGCCGCCGCCCCCTCGCCGTCGCCGCGCTCGATCAGCCCGAGCAGCCGGACGTGCTCCTCCCGCTGCTCGCGGGTGTCGCGGTGCCGGGTGAGGTGGAACAGCCACTGCACGCGGGCGTCCAGCGGCGCCATCATCTCCTGGAGCAGGGGGTTGCCGCAGGCGCCCAGCACCGCGCGGTGGAACCCGGCGTTGGCGGCGGCGGTGGCGGAGTCGTCACCGGCGTCCAGCGCCCGGGCCGCCTCGTCGAGGCACCGCCGCATCAGGCGCAGGTCGTCCTCGCTCCGCTTGGCGGCGGCCAGGCGCGCGGCCAGCGGCTCCAGCTCCTCGCGCACCTCGAAGAGGTGCACGATGTCCTCCCGCGACCAGCCGGCCACCATGGCGCCCTGGCGCGGGACCAGGACGATCAGCCCCTCGGCCTCCAGCATCCGCAGGGCCTCCCGCAGGGGCACCCGGGAGACGCCCAGCTCGGCGGCCGTCTCGCGTTCGGTGATGCGGTGGCCCGGCGGCAGGTGCAGGTCCATGATCCGCGACTTGAGCTCGGCGTAGGCCCGGTCGCGCAGCGACGGGGACGGTGAGGGCGCGGGCGGCATGGACCCCATCGTAGGCCGTGTCCGGCGGGCCGTTCCGGGCCCGCCGTCCGCGGCCCGCCGCGCGACCGGAGGGGTCCGGGTGCGCCGCGGGCCGGGTGCCCGGCCGGGGCGTGTTCGGCGGACGCCTTAGAGCGTTCCGGCGCTCGCGCCGAACGCCGGGAGCGGCCGTCCGAGCGCGGGCGGCGCCGCGAGAGGCGGCCCCGCGGCCGCGACCCGGGACGATCCGCCGAACACTCCCTAGGAGTCCTTCCGCTTCGCGGCGTCGTCCTCGATCAGGGTCGGGGCGGCCGCGACGTCCACCGGCTCCTCGATGGTGCGCTCGCCGCGCACCGTCTTGAGCTTGCCGGTCATGCTGCGCATGAGCAGGTACAGGGCCACACCGACGGCGAAGATCACGAGGAACCCCAGGACGCCCGGGGTGACCGTGTACTTGTCCAGGGTGAACGTGTCGGTGTTCGCGGCGGCGGACACGAGAAGGGTGTTCATGGGCTCATACTCTCACTGCGTCTCGGACACCCGCGAAGAGGTCCGTCTCGGGGACCTCGGTGTCCACCAGGGACCGCACCAGGTGGTAGTCCTCGGTCGGCCAGGCCTGGGCGAGGAGGTCGTTGGGCACCGCGAACCAGAACCCGTTGGGGTCGACCTGGGTCTCGTGCGCCTTCAGCGCCTTCTCGGCGAGGTCGAAGTACTCGCCGCACTCCACGCGCGTGGTGATCTCCCAGGTGGGCCGGTCGCCGCGGTCCTTGATGCGGTCGATCCACTCCTGGTAGGGGTTCTCCAGCCCCTTCTCCTCCAGCAGCGCGGCGATCGCCTCGAACCGCTCGGGCGGGAAGGAGACGAAGTAGTACAGCTTGAGGGGCTGCCAGGGGTCGCCGGTGCCCGGGTAGGCGTCCGGGTCCCCCGCCGTGTCGAAGGCGTGCATCGACACCTTGTGGGTCATGATGTGGTCGGGGTGGGGGTACCCGCCGTTCTCGTCGTAGGTGAGGATCACGTGCGGACGGAAGCGGCGGATCGACTCCACCAGGGGCGCGGCGGCCTCCTCCACCGGGGTGAGGGCGAAACAGCCCTCGGGCAGCGGGGGCAGCGGGTCGCCCTCGGGCAGGCCGGAGTCGACGAAACCGGCGAACTCCTGCCGGATCCCGAGGATCTCGCGGGCCCGGTCCATCTCGCGGCGGCGCACTTCCGCGATGTTCTCGCGGACGTCGGGCCGCTCCATGGCCGGGTTGAGGATGTCACCGCGTTCACCACCGGTCATGGTGACGACCAGCACGTCGGCTCCTTCGGCGACGTAGCGCGCCATGGTGGCCGCGCCCTTGCTGGACTCGTCATCGGGGTGGGCATGCACGGCCATGAGCCGCAGGCGCTCGGACAACGAAGGGTTCTCCTTGACTCGGTCGACGGTCGCAGGGGCGTACCGTCCTGCTCCCCTGATCACGGCACATCCGGCGACTTGGTGCGGGCCGCGCGGGGGGGCTGTCAGGTCGGGGATATCTTAGACAACACCGTCCCCGTGTACGGAGATTCCCGATGCCCACCACCCCGGAGGAAGACGCCGTGAAGAGCGCCGACGAACCGGCCGCCGACGCGGCCGCCCCCGCCGCGGAGACCGCGCCCGCCCTGCGCAAACGCCACGGCAACGGGCCGGTCTTCTTCGTGATCGCGGCGGCGTTCGCCGTGCTGTGCGCCGTCGGGTGGGGCTACGCGGTCATGAGCTACACCGGGCTGGGCGGGGGCGTGTACCACCAGGTGGTCTCCTCCTCGGCGCCGACGGCGGCCGAGGCGACCATCACCTACGAGGTGAACAGCCGCGACGGGGCCGTGTGCCTGATCCGCGCGCTGGACGAGCGCCTGGTGGAGGTGGGCCAGAGGACCGTGGCGACGGAGGCCGGGAACCGCATGGTCACCACGACCGTTGAAACGGTTCGTCAGGCCGCAACGGTAGAAGTGGCCTCGTGCAGGGAACAAGGTTCGCAGGACTGACACCGCCGAACCCCTTTCCCCACCGGTTCGGGCGGTGGAGCCGGCCTTTCGGGAACCGTGTGCCATGACGCACGGTGATATTCTCGTAAGTTCAGCTCTGGCCGCCTGGTGGCCTTTGCTACTAGTACACAAGGAGTTCCCGTGACCCAGACCCGCGATGACAACGTCACCTGGCTCACCCAGGAGGCGTACGACCGGCTCAAGGCAGAGCTGGACCACCTGACGGGGAGCGGGCGCATCGAGATCGCGGAGAAGATCGAGGCCGCCCGCGAGGAGGGCGACCTCAAGGAGAACGGCGGCTACCACGCCGCCAAGGAGGAGCAGGGCAAGATGGAGGCCCGCATCCTCCAGCTCACCGAGATCCTGCGCACCGCGCGGGTCGGCGAGGCCCCTCGGACCGAGGGCGTGGTCGGCCCCGGTATGACCGTCACCGTCATGTTCGACGGCGACGACGAGGAGGTGACGTTCCTGCTCGCCTCCCGCGAGGAGAGCGGCTCCCCGATCGACGTGTACTCCCCGCGCTCCCCGCTCGGCTCCGCCATCAACGGCAAGGCCGTCGGCGAGAAGGTCAGCTACCAGCTGCCCAACGGCAAGAGCCTCGGGGTCGAGATCATCGAGGCGGTCCCCTACAGCGGCATGTAGGGCGGGTCCCCGGCGGGGATCGAAGCGGTGAGGGGCGGCGGATGCCGCCCCTCACCGCATGTGGGGCGGAAGCGGGCGCGGTCCCGGGAGTCCCCGGGGCTCCCCGGTGCGTCGTACCCTCTGAGGGCGGCCGACGGGTGCCGCCTCCCCGACCACCGAAAGGGCACGATGTCCTCGCCTTACTGGAACCCGCAGGGTCCCGGCCACGGCGGCCCCCCTCCGCAGGGCGGCCCGGGTCCGGGCGTCCCGACCCCCCACGGCCCGCAGGGCGGATGGATGCCGCACGAGCCGGAACCGGTGCCCGCCGGCCCCGAGCGCGCCTCCTTCGGCCGCCGCCTGGCCGCCCGGTTCATCGACTACATCCTGGCGGCGATCGCGGCCACGGCGTTCTTCATCCTCATGGCGGTCGTGATGGTGGCCCTGACCGGGGTCACGGAGTCGAGCGACGCCGAGGGCACGGTGTGGGCCCTGCTGTTCTTCTTCGGCTGGGGCGTGCTGCTGTTCTTCTACGACTGGCTGTTCCTGGTCACGTGGGGCGCCACGCTGGGCAAGCTGATGCTCGGCATCAAGGTGACCCGCGCCGACGGCGGCCGCCTCACCCAGGGCCAGGCCGTCGGGCGCTCGGCCTTCTTCTGCCTGCCCCAGTCCCTGCCCTGCCTCGGCCACGTGCTGAGCCTCATGGAGAGCATGGCGGCGCTGGGCGAGGACCGGCTCGCACTGCACGACCGCGTGTCCAAGACCGTCGTCGTGCACTCCCATCCCTGAGGAGGTCCCGATGCCCCGGCCCCTACCGGAGGGCGCCGGCCCCGACGCGGAGCCGGCGCCGTTCTCGCTGCGCGCGACGGCCCGGTTCATCGACATCGTGCTGGCGGCGACCGCGGTCTCGGCGCTGTTCGCCCTCGCGGCGCTGCCGGCCGCGGCGCTCCCCGTGGACGGGTACCTCGCGGCCATGGGCTGGGCGGGGCTGCTGCTGTTCGGCGGGGTGGCGCTGCTGTTCCTGTACGAGTGGGGCTTCCTGGTCGCGCGCGGCGCCACCCCGGGCAAGATGATGACGGGCATCTCCGTGGTCGGCCCCGGCGGCGGCCGCCCCACCCGCGGCCAGGCCGCGGCGCGCGCCGCCGTGCTCTGCCTGCCCCAGGCGGTGCCCTGCGTCGGCCTGTGCTTCACGCTGGTCGAGAGCCTGGGCGCCGCCTCCCCCGACGGGCTCGCCCTGCACGACCGGCTGTCCCGGACCGCCGTCGTCCGCCCCCCGGCACCGACCTAGGACCTGTTCCTGGGTGCTCTCCTCTACCACCGGGGGTTCGTGAGGCGCCCGGCGGGGTTCTGGAGGCCCGGAGGAGACGTCCTCGAGGGAAGCCTGTGGCCGTAGGCCATCCGTTGAGGACCTTCCGCCGCTCGACGGGCGGGCCGAAGCGCAGCGGAGGTTCAAAAAGAGGCGCAGGCGGGTGCGTCGGCGGCGCCTTCGGCGTACACCGCCGGGATGTAGTGGCCCTCGCCGATCCGGTACCAGGCGTCGCCGGTGCCCTGCGGGCCGGTGACCCGGGCCCCGGCCTCCTGGCAGACGACGTCGATGTTCGCGCTGTGGGCGGCCGTGCCGACGGCGGGGTGCTCCGGGCCCGCTCCGCCGCGCACCTCGACCGGCCCCTCCCCGGCGGGCGCGGTGACCTCGACGCGGTGGCGGTACTCGCCGGTCCACAGGTAGTCGACCTGCACCCAGCCGTTGGTCGGCAGCCGGAGCCCGTCGTTGAACGCGCCGTCGGCCAGGTCGATCCCGGCCGGGTTGCGCACCCGGCGGCCGAACCCGTCCAGGCCGCCGTTGTGCCCCTCGGAGTAGGCCGCCTGGGCCTGCGGGCGGCCCCGGTCGAGGTCGCGCCAGGACTGGCGGTCGGCGTTCCAGTGGTCGTCGGTGATGTTCCACGGGCCCACGTCCCAGACGGGCAGGTAGGCGCAGCGGGCCTCGTGGCCCTCGGTGTCGCCCTTGCCCTCCGGCCCCAGGGCGCCGGTGGTGCACACCCGGACGGTGTACTCGCCGCCGCCCCGGGTGGCCAGCCCGCGCCGGGAGGGCAGGGCCACGAAGTGGTCGTTCGCGCGGACGGTGTGCCCGTTGGCGGTGGTCTCCCCGACCAGGCCGATGCGGGTGGCGAAGAGCCGCGCGGAGAACGGGCGCTCGGGGATGTCGTCACCGACCCCGGCCCCGTCCCCGGTCGGGTCGTCGCCGTCCCCGTCGGGCTCCCCGCCGCCGTCGGGGCCCCCGTCGCCCTCGGGCCGGGGCGCGGCCTCGGGCGAGGGGTCGTCGGGCAGGCCGGCCGGGATGTCCCCGGTGCCCTCCAGCGGGCGCACGCCCAGTCCGGTGACGGCGGTGTCGGCGCCGTCGATGCCCACCCGCAGCTGCACCCGGGAGACGTCGGCGTCCAGCGTGATGCGGCCGCCGCGGTCGGGGGCGGGGTACCACTCGGTCCACATGCCGTCGGCGCGGACCCCGCGCACCTCGGCCAGCACGTCCTCGGGGTCGCCGGAGGAGCCCACCCGCACGTCGACGGTGTCGGTGGGCCGTTCCAGGGCCTGCTCGGGGAAGGTCGCCAGGCCGGTGGCCGGGGCCCCGCGCTCGCGGCGCAGGGAGGCCGGGGGCTCGGCCGCCCCGTCCAGGCGCAGCGTTCCGGAGGCCAGGACCAGGCCGATGCGGTCGGCGGACCCCAGGTCCTGGGGGAGCCAGCCGGTCTCCGCGAAGGCGGGTCGGGGGCCGACCGGGAGCAGCAGGACCAGGGCCCCCGCCACCGCCCAGCGCCTGCCGCGCATGCGGATCGAAGTGGGTGCGCACCCGGGCATGACGAACCTTTCGCCTTGATCACACAGAGTGAAGAAATAGTGCACTCTTAGTAAGCGCCCCGGTATGCGCACACTCAAGGAACTCGTGTCGGGTGTCGGTGATACGGCGGTAAAGGTCCGGTTCGCCGCGGGGGCGGCGCCCGCTCAGGCGAAGGCCAGCAGGCAGGCCGTGAACGCGTGCAGGTGGTTGACCCCGCCGACCGGGCCGATCTCCCCCGCCGCGAAGAACCCCGCCACCGCCTCCGCGCCCAGCACCCGGCGCACCGCCAGCACGTCGTGGTCGGCGTGCGGGAACAGGGCGGCACCGCGCCCGTTGCAGGAGAACAGCAGCCCCGCCCCCACCCGGTGGCGCTCGCCGAAGTCGGCCAGCCGCAGGGCCAGGTCCTCGTCCGCGGTCCCGGCGTCGCGTATCTGGAAGCGGACCGTCTGCCCGACCTCGACCGACTCGTCGACGACCAGCGTCCCCGCCCCGGCGTCGGCGCCGGTCAGCGAGCGGATGAGGAAGTCGCCCTGCTCGTGGTGGTCGGCGTACTCGTCCATGGCGATGCCCAGCTGCAGCCCGTGCTCCGCCAGGTCCCGGTCCTCGTCCGAGAGCGTCTCCAGCACCGCCTCCAGGCGGGTGTAGGCGGACTCCCCGGCCAGCTCCTCGACCACGTTGTCGTGCGCCGCGGTGACCGTCATCGCCGGCCCGATCGGGCGGCAGCCCTGGCTCACCACGGTGCCCAGCACGCCCTCGCCGCCGATGAGCAGGCCCACCGCGCCGTTCTCGGCCACCGAGCCGTCGCAGAACAGCCGGACCGACCCCTCACCGAGCATGCCCTCGGCCATGCCGCCCACCAGCGGCAGCCCGCCCAGCGCCCGGGTGGACTCGCGCACGAACTCGCGCGCCGGGAACTCGTAGGGGTTGACCAGCAGCAGGGCGGCCCGGTCGCGCGGACCCGGCTCGCGCATGCCCACGACGGTGAGCCGCTCGCCCTCCACCACCGTGTCCAGCCGGAACGGGGTGAGCTCCACCCCCGGCAGCCGGGCGCACCACACGCTGACCGACCCCTGGCCCTCCACCGCGCGGCCGCCGCCGATGACCCCGACGGCGCTGCACCCCAGGGTGAGCGCGGCGCCCGCCAGCTCCATCACGCGGATCCCGGCCAGCGAGACCTCCTCGGTGTCGGCGCCGCAGACGAAGAAGCACACCAGGTCGGCCGGGCCGTCGAGACGGGCCAGGGCGGTGAGCGCCGCGCGTTCGGCCGCGTTCACCAGGTCCGCCCCGGTCGTCAGTGCATCACCGAACCGAGCCACCGGCTGGACCCCTCACTCGTCACCGGACCCGCCGGACGCGGGTGCCACACTCCGTCATTGTCCCACCCTGAGCCCGCTGCGGAGCCCGGCCGGGACCGGCCTCGGCCGCCATCGGCCGCCGTCCGACGGAGTAGGTTCTGAAGGGTGACACCTCCGCCTCCCCCCGCACTGCCCGGGACCCTGGCCGGACTGCGCGCGTCCGGCCACGAGCACCGCACGGTGGCCGCCGAGATCCGCGCGAACCTGCTGTCCCGCATGGCCTCCGGCCTCCCGCGCTTCCCGGGGACGCACGGGTTCGACGCCACCGTGCTGCCCGCCCTGGAGAAGGCCCTGCTGGCCGGGCACGACGTCGTCCTGCTCGGCGAGCGGGGCCAGGGCAAGACCCGGCTCATCCGCGCCGTCGCCGGCCTGTTGGACGAGTGGTCCCCGGCGGTCGCCGGGTGTTCCGTGAACGATCACCCCTACGCCCCGGTGTGCCCCTCCTGCCTGCGGCGGGCCGCCGCGGAGGGCGACGGCCTGCCGGTGGTGTGGCGCCACCGCTCCGAGCGCTACGGGGAGAAGCTCGCCACCCCCGACACCGGCACCGCCGAGCTGATCGGCGACATCGACCCGGCCCGCCTGGCCGAGGGCCGCTCCCTGGGGGACCCCGAGACCGTCCACTACGGCCTGGTGCCGCGGGCCAACCGCGGCGTGTTCTGCGTCAACGAGCTGCCCGACCTGCCCGCCCGCGCCCAGGTCGCGCTGTTCAACGTGCTGGAGGAGCGCGACCTCCAGATCCGCGGGTACGCGCTGCGCCTGCCGCTCGACCTGCTGCTGCTGGCCAGCGCCAACCCCGACGACTACACCGACCGGGGGCGGATCGTCACCCCGCTCAAGGACCGGTTCGGCGCCCAGGTGCGCACCCACTACCCGCCGACCCTGGACGACGAGCTGGCGGTGCTGCGCCAGGAGGCCGCGGTGCCCGGCGGCACCGTGGTCCCCGGGCACCTGTGGGAGGCCGTCGCCCGGTTCACGAGGCTGGCCCGCGGCTCCCGCAAGGTCGACCCCCGCTCCGGCGTGTCGGTCCGGTTCGCGGTCGCCGCGGTGGAGACGGTGGCGGCCTCCGCCCTGCGCAGGTCCGCGCTGGCCGGGGAGGAGGTCCCGGTGGCCCGGGTGTGCGACCTGGCCTCCGCCGTGCCCTCGCTGCTGGGCAAGGTGGAGTTCGCGATGGGCCACGAGGAGGACGGGGAGGCGATCCTGCTCGGGCTGCTGCGCCGGGCCGTCTCCGACACCTTCCGCGCCCGGCTGGGGGACGTGGACCTGGCCCCGCTGGCTGACCGGTTCACCGCGGGCGGCACGGTGGAGAGCGGCGACCTGGTGGGGGCGGCCGAGCTGCTGCGCCGGATCGGGGCGGTGCCCGGGCTGGCGGCGATGATCGCGGCCGCCGCGCCCGAGGACGAGGACGGCCCGGCCTCCCCCGGGCTGGCCGCGGCGGTGGTGGAGTTCGCGCTGGAGGGCCTCTACCTGGAACGACGCCTGTCCAAGGACATCGTTGCCGACGGAGGGGTCTACCGGTTCTGAAAGCCGGGAACATAACGGGTCGTCGCGCACCCCTGGAGGTAGTGGTTGTGAGGTTCCGGTACCGGGAGTACATGGGAGGCCCCGACCCCCTGGCCGAACCCGACCCGCCGCCCGAGGAGGCCGTCGGGGCCGCCCGCGCCCTGCTCGACCTGATCGCGCAGGCCCCCAGCGCCGACGACGGCGTGGGGGCCGTGGAGAAGGCGGTGGCCCGCTACGCGGAGGGCGACCGGTCGGCCCTGAACGCCCTGGACTCCCCCGGAGCCCTGCTGGGCCGCGCCCTGGGGCCCGGGGCGCGTGAGCTGTGGGACCGGCTGGACCGCGCCGACCACGGGCTGAGCCCGCGCGAGCTGCGGCGGCTGGCCGAGGTGGCGCTGGGCGAGGCGCGCGCCGCCCCCCGCCCGGGCCCGCACCGGGGCGGGCTGCGGGGCGATCCGGGCACCGACCCGACCGGCCGCGACGTCCCCTACCGGGCGGACCGGCCGCTGGACGCGGTGGCCAGCATGCGCCGGGCGATGCTGCGCCGGGCCGCCGACCCCGCCGACACCGCCGCGCTGCGGGCACGGGACCTGCGGTCGGCGCAGACCGAGCCGTCCTCCGGGTGGGCGGTGTCGCTGCTGGTGGACCTGTCCCACTCCATGGCGGCGCGATCCCTGCACGAGGCCGCGGTGCGCACCGCGCTGGCGCTGGACGCCCTGGTGCGCCGCCACCCCGGCGACCGGGTGCAGTGGGTGGGGTTCGGCGAGACCGCCCGCGAGACGGATCCCGCCGAGCTGGTCGCCCACCCGTGGGGCCGGGTGCCCGGCACCAACCTGCACCACGCGCTGCGGCTGGCGCGCGCGTACCGCAGGCGCCACCCCGGCCTGGCCCACCGCGTCCTGGTGGTCACCGACGGGGAGCCCACCGCCCACCTGGGAGAGGACGGCGACGCCCGGTTCTCCTGGCCGGCGAGCCCGCGCACCGCGGAGGTGACGGTCGCCGAGCTGGACGCCGCGGTGCGGGAGGGGGCGCGGGTGACGTTCTTCCTGCTCTCCGACGACCCGCGGCTGCGCGCCTTCCGCGACCTGGTGGTGCGGCGGCGCGGCGTGGACGCGGTCGCCGCCGACGCGGAGGCCCTGGCGCCCCTGCTGCTGGACTCCTACCTCGGCGGGCGGCCGTGGCCGCGTGCATGAGCCGGGCTCACATGCTTCTGCACGTGCGTTTCAGCGCTCGAAGATGTTGACGTCCGAGGCCATGAGCAGCAGCTCCTCCGGAGCGTCGCCGCCGGAGTACAGCAGCTGGTGGCGGTTGGCGGGCATGATCGTCTCGGTGAACCGCAACGGGCGGTCGCCGTCGTAGACGACCCGCTCGTGGACGAGCAGCGGGATGCCCGGGCCCAGGTTGAAGGAGTCCGCCTCGTCCTGGGACGGCATGCGGGCGCCCACGATGTCCCAGTTCCACTCCTCCCGGTACCCCAGGTCGCGCAGCACGGAGGTGACGCCCTGCTCCAGGTGCTGGGGGGACATGAGGGGGGTGTTGCTGGCGATGGTGAAGGGGAAGAAGGTGACCTGGGACTGCCAGAGGCCGCCCTCCACGAACCGGTCGCAGGAGCGGATGACCACCAGGCCGCCGTTGGGCCCCTGCTCCTCGCCGGCCCAGCGCAGGCGCTTGGCCACCCGCGGCCGCATGGTGTCGAGGCTGACCTTGATCTGCTGCTCGATCAGGTCGTACCCGGCCTCGCGCAGGTGCGGCTGGTAGCCGTCCTCGAAGCGCTCGGAGTCGGTGCCGCCGGAGACCGGGGTGGCCAGGTGGACGATGGGCCGGTGGTCGGCGACGAACGCGCCGCGCCCCGCCTGGATGTCGATGACCCCCTCGTCCTGGAGGATGCGCATGCCCAGCCGGGCGGTGGCCCGGGAGACGCCGAACTGCTCGGCGAGCTCCTCCTCGCCCGGTAGCCGCTCGCCCGGTTTGAAGTCGCCGCGGGAGAGGGCCTCGCGCAGGTGATCGGCGACCACCGTCTTCTTCGACGTGCTCATGCGTGTCCTTACGTCCCGTCCGCCCGGCCGCCGTCGGCCGCGGGGGGCCGCCTGCGCGAAGCGGGCGGCCTTTCCCCGTCAACGGACGGACCCCGTCCCGGGTTCTCCCCCGCGGAGGGGCCGGCGTACCACCGGAACGCCCGCCCCGGGGCGGCGGGCGCGCGCCGGGCGCGCGGGTCAGTCGCGGTGGTAGGCACTGATGTCACCGTGCTCGTACTGGTAGCGGATGCTGTGACCGGCGTAGACGGTCTCGACCACCCGGATCGGCCGCTCCTCGGAGAGGTCGGTGCGGTGGACCCACAGCACCGGCACCCCGGGGGGCAGCTCCAGCTGGGCGGCCTCGCTGGGGCTGGGCATCCGGGTCTCCAGCTCGTCCACGAACCCGACCTGCCGGTGGCCGTGTTCGGCCATGACCGACAGGCCGCTCTCCACGTCCTCGGGCAGCATGAGGGGCGTCCCCTGGACCAGGTCCATCGGGTAGAACGCCGAGCTGATGGACCCGGAGATCTCGCCGGAGAAGCGGTACATGCGCCGGACCACCGTCATGTCGCCCTCGGGGACGCGCAGCCGGCTGGCGAGGTCGGCGTTGGCGCTGAGGAGCTGGAGCTCCTCCAGGGTCTGCCCGGCCATGTTGGACTCGTTGAACCCGTCGGCGCCCTTGGAGCGGTTGGCGTGGAAGGTCTCGGGGACGACGTCCTGCACGAAGTGGCCGCGGCCGGGGCGGCTGACGATCAGCCCCTGGTTGCGGAGCATGCCCAGCGCCAGCCTGACGGTGTTGCGGGAGGCGCTGAAACGCTCTTCGAGCTGCTTCTCCGAGGGCAGCTGCCCGCCGAGGGGCAGGCTCCCCTCCCTGATCTCCCGCCGCAGCGCCCGGGCGATCTGTCGATATCTGCTTTCTGCCCGCATAAGTCAGCCCTCAAGGGGGTAGCACTAGAACAACTTCACTTGTACCAACAAGGTGATCGGTACACCAAGCAAACGAGTCCGCCCGGTTCTGTTGAACCCATCATAGATGAAGGCCACCCTTAGTACACGGTGGCGCTGCCAGTTGGTCATACGGAAAAGCGACGATCGAGGCCCCAGGACCGGTCACCAACCGCCCGCAGACGGACACCGCACCCGCGGTGCCGGGCCCCACCCCCCGGGTGGCGGCACTCTCGACCGATAAGGAACAGCTCGGACCCAAACGGAGAACAGCCCATGTTCGCAAGCGTCATCATCGCCGTAGGCGGCCTCCTCCTGGCCCTGGCGGCCGGGTTCTTCCTCGCCGTCTCGATCGGCATCCGCCGCCAGGACGGCAAGGGGGGCTACCGCTCCCTCCGAGAGGAGGACGACAACAGCGCCCTCTCCCGCACCGGAAGCCTCATCGTCGGCCTGCACTTCGCCAACCCCGCCCAGCGCGGGAACACCCCCCGGGTCCCCGCTCCCCGACCCGCCCCCGAGCGAGACCGTACGCCCACCACGGTCTAGCCCGGGACGGCAGGAGCGCCCCGCACGGCACAACGGAGTGCCCACCCCGTTGCAGCCCACCCCCGTCGACAGAGCAGGAGCGCCGCGCCGGGCCCGGCAGAGTCGTCGAGGAGCCCGCGCGGCAGGACCGCGGGCGCCGCGGATCCGGCGGGCGGACCCCCCGAAGGGGCCCGCCGGCGCCTCAGCCCTCCAGAGCCTGCAGCAGGTCTGCCACCAGGTCGTCAGCCGACTCGATGCCCACGGAGATCCGGACCAGATCCGCCGGGACCTCCAGCGGGGAACCCGCGGTGGAGGCGTGCGTCATCCGCCCCGGGTGCTCGATCAGGGACTCCACCCCGCCCAGGGACTCGCCCAGGGTGAAGACCTGCGTACGCTCGCACACCCTCAGAGCAGCCTTCTCCCCGTCGCGCAGAGCGAAGGAGACCATCCCACCGAAGGACCGCATCTGCCGCTCCGCGATCTTGTGCCCCGGGTGCCCCTCCAGACCCGGGTAGAAGACCTTGCGCACCGCCGGGTGGCCCTCCAGCGCGGCCACGACCTTCTCGGCGTTGGCGCTGTGCCGGTCCATCCGCACGCCCAGGGTCTTGACCCCGCGCAGGGTCAGCCAGGAATCGAAGGGCCCCGGAATAGCTCCCATGGTGTTCTGGTGGAACGCCAGCCGCTCGCCCAGTTCGGCGTCGGCCACCACGAGCGCGCCGCCGACGACGTCGGAGTGCCCGCCCAGGTACTTGGTGGTCGAGTGGACGACGACGTCCGCGCCCAGGGTCAGCGGCCGCTGCAGGTAGGACGAGGCGAACGTGTTGTCCACGACGTGGATCGCCCCGGCGTCGTGGGCGATCTGCGCGACCGTCTCGATGTCGGTGATGTTGAGCAGCGGGTTGGTGGGCGTCTCGGTCCAGATCACCTTGGTCTCCGGGCGCACCGCCGCCCGCACCGCCTCGGTGTCGGTCTGGTCGACCGCGTCCCAGGAGACCCCCCAGCGCTCGACCACCTTGGAGACCAGGCGGAAGGTGCCGCCGTAGGCGTCGCCCGGGATGATGATGTGGTCGCCCGGGGACAGCACCGTGCGCAGCAGGGTGTCCTCGGCCGCCATGCCGGAGGCGAACGCCAGGCCGCGCACGCCGTCCTCCAGCGCGGCCAGGCACTCCTCCAGGGCGGCCCGGGTGGGGTTGCCGGTGCGGGAGTACTCGTAGCCCCGGCGCAGCCCGCCCACGCCGTCCTGGGCGTAGGTGCTGGTCTGGTAGATCGGCACCACCACGGCCCCGGTGCCCGCGTCGGGCTCCTGGCCCGCGTGGATGGCCAGCGTCTCGAATCCGTCGAACTTCATGGGCACCACGATAGTGCCCGAGGACCCGCCCGGACCCGTTTTCCCCAGTCCCTCTTCCTGCGCGAACGGCGTCCCGGCCGGCCGATCGCCCCCGGCTCGGACCGGAACCCTGACCGGGATCGGACCACGACCCGGAACCGGGACCGGACCGATCTCCCCGACCCCTCCTCCTGCGCGAACGGCACCCCGACCGACCGGTCGCCCCCGAGTCAGACCGGGCCCCTGACCGGGGACGGACCGCGGCCCGGAACCGGGGGCGACCGATCGCCCGCGGGACGGACCGGGACACGGCCCGGAACCGGGGGTCAGACCGGCGGGAAGCGGGTGGGGGTGCCCGGCTGCGGGGGCTCCTCCGGGGCGCCGGGCAGCGGCCCGGCGGCGGGGGTGGGCACGCGGGTGGGCGTGCCCGTGTCGCGCAGCGGCGGACGCCAGCCCAGCTCGGGCTCGTAGGTGCGCACGACCCTGCCCGGGACGCCCGCGACGACCGCGTGGTCGGGGTAGGTGCCCGGCCGCACGACCGTCCCGGCCGCCACCACGCAGTTGCGGCCCAGGTGGACGCCGGGCAGGATCACCGCGTTCGCGCCGATCCAGGTGCCCGCACCGATGCTCACCGGGTCGTCGACCGGCCACTGGAGGCCGACCGGGATCTCGGTGTTGGCGTAGGAGTGGTTCTGGTCGGTGATGTACACGTAGGGGCCGGTGTACACGTGGTCGCCGATGTCGATCGACTTGTGGGCGACGATGTGGGAGCCGCGCCCGATGGCGCACCCCGAGCCGATCCGCACGACCGTGCCCGGGCCCAGGTCGTAGTCGGGGCCCATCCCGGCGGCCAGGGTCATGTCCCCGCCCAGCACCGTGAAGGCGCCGATCTCGATCCAGGGCTCGCCGTAGAGCGTGGCCGTGGGGAAGGCGATGGCGGAGCCGTCGCCGAAGCGCGCGAACCTGCGCGCGGCACGGGAACCGGAGCGGATCTCCGCGTGACCGCGCGCGTACGACCAGAGCGAACGGATGATCCAGGACAACAGCCGCGACACGCGAGCTCCCATGTGTTACCTGCCAGTAGCCTCGCCGCGAACATTAGCAGTGTTCGAGTATGCGCCCCGATGTCCGTTCCGTTCGCACCGGGGCCCGAACAACGCTCGGTTCCGAGCGCGGTCCGGGCCCGCGGTGCCGTGTCCGGCCCGTCAGTTCGACAGGTGGGCCAGCAGGTCCTGCCGGGTGAGAATGCCCACGGGCTTGCCGTCGCGCAGCACCACCAGGGCGCCCGACGTGCGCAGCAGCCGCACGCAGTCGGCCACCGGCGTGCCGGTGCCCACCGTGGCCAGCGGGCGGCCCATGTGCGCCTCCACCCGGTCGTCCAGCTGCGCCCGGCCGTCGAACAGGGCGTCCAGGACGTCGCGCTCGGCGAGGGAGCCCACCACCTCGGCCGCCATCACCGGCGGCTCCTCCTTCATGACCGGCAGCTGGGAGACCCCGTACTCGCGCATGATCGCGACCGCCGTGCCGACGGTCTCCTCCGGGTGCGTGTGCACGAAGTCGGGCAGCTCCCCGCCCTTGGCGGCCAGCACCTCGCCCGCGGTGGCCCCCTCCGTGTCGGCGGACAGGAAGCCGTAGTCGGACATCCACTCGTCGTTGAAGATCTTGCCCAGGTAGCCGCGCCCGCCGTCGGGCAGCAGCACCACGATCACGTCGTCGGGCCCGGCGTCGCGGGCCACCCGCAGCGCCGCCTCCACGGCCAGGCCGCAGGAGCCGCCCACCAGCAGGGCCTCCTCGCGGGCCAGGCGGCGCGTCATCAGGAACGAGTCCTTGTCGCTGACCGCCACGATCTCGTCGCAGATCCCGGTGTCGTAGGTGCCCGGCCAGATGTCCTCGCCGACGCCCTCCACCAGGTACGGGCGGCCCGAGCCGCCCGAGTACACCGAGCCCTCCGGGTCGGCGCCCACGATCTTCACCGCCCCCTTGGAGACCTCCTTGAGGTAGCGGCCGGTGCCGCTGATGGTGCCGCCGGTGCCGATGCCCGCCACGAAGTGCGTGATCTGGCCCTCGGTCTGCTCCCAGATCTCCGGACCGGTGGAGTGGTAGTGCGACTCCGGGTTGTTCGTGTTCTCGTACTGGTTCGGCTTCCACGCGCCGGGGATCTCCCGGGCCAGCCGGTCCGAGACCGAGTAGTACGACTCCGGGTGCTCGGGGGCGACCGTGGTCGGGCACACCACGACCTCGGCCCCGTAGGCGCGCAGCACCGAGAGCTTGTCCGGGCCCACCTTGTCCGGGCAGACGAAGACGCAGCGGTAGCCCTTCTCCTGGGCGACCATCGCCAGGCCGATGCCGGTGTTGCCGGAGGTCGGCTCCACGATGGTGCCGCCCGGCCTGAGCTCGCCGCTCTTCTCGGCGGCCTCGACCATGCGCAGGGCGATGCGGTCCTTCACCGAGCCGCCCGGGTTGAAGTACTCGACCTTGGCCACCACCGTGGGGGCGTTCGGCCCCAGGCCCTCGGTCACCTTCCGCAGCCGGACGAGCGGGGTGTTCCCCACCAGGTCGATCAGTGAGTCGTATACCCGCACTTCATGCTCCCTTGCATCGTGGCGACCGGGTTCCGGCCCGCCGTTCGACTCGCGCCCCCGATGGCGCAGGCCCGGGGGCCACAGGGCCGGTCCGGCCCGTTCCCACCCGACTCTAACGCCCCCATCAGCGGGTTCCGCGCGCTCGGCCGGTCCCGGTCCGGACGGGGCCGTGGCCCCCGGGTTCGGCCGTGCTCACCCCGGGGTTCGGACGCTGTTCCGCGGGGGTACGTGACCAGGCCTCCCCCCGCCGGTAGCCTCGATGGTCCGACCGGCCCGCCGCGCAGGGGCGCGGGTCGGAGGCCCGACGCCGCGGAGGTCGTCCCGATGCTGCGAGCCGCACGCGCACGGCGGATAGCCGCGGCCACCGCGTTCGGTGGCGGCGGGCTCACCCTGGTGGGCGCGGGAACGCTGGCCCTCCTCTACCTCCAGGCCCGGCTGGCCCGCCGGGCGGTGGGGGTCACCGAGTGGGAGAGGCCCGTCGTCAACGGGCTGCACGGCCAGGGCGAGGGGCCGCCGATCCGCATGCTCATGATGGGCGACTCCACCGCGGCGGGGTTCGCCGTCCAGACCGCGGCCCAGACCCCCTCGGTGATGCTGGCGACCGGCCTGTCCAACGCCGCCGACCGGCCGGTGCGGCTGCGCTGCACCGCGTTCCCGGGCGCCACCTCGGCCACCCTGGCCGGGCAGGCGGAGCGGTCCGGGGCGCTGGCCGAGGGCACCCGCTACGACGTGGCGGTGGTGTTCATCGGCGCCAACGACGTCATCCGCCGGGTGCGGCCCAGCGACGCGGTGTCCGACCTGCGCGACGTCGTGCGGAGCCTGACGGACCGGGGGACGGCGGTGGTGGTGGCGACCTGCCCGGACCTGGGCACGGTGCGCCCCATCGGGTGGCCGCTGCGCTCGGTGGCGCGGCGGGCCTCGCGCCAGCTGGCGGCCGCCCAGACCATCGCCGTCACCGAGGCGGGCGGCCGCACGGTCTCCTTGAGCGACCTGCTGGCCGACGAGTTCCGGACCGACCCCTCGCTCATGTTCGGCCCCGACCGGTTCCACCCGTCGGCGCGCGGCTACGCCCAGGCGGCGTTCGCGGTGCTGCCGTCGGTGTGCACGGCGCTGGGGCTGCTCCCGGAACCGGCCGCGCTGCCGGCCGCGGGCATCCTGCCGGTGGACCGGGCCGCCGTGGTCGCCGCGGAGAACCCCGGCACCGAGGTGTCCGCCGCCGGCGACCCCGCGCAGGGGCGGCGGGGCCGCTGGTCGGCCCTGGTCCGCCGGCCGCTGGCCGGCCTGTGGGGCCCCTCCGCCGACCGGGCGCGGGTCCCCGCGGACGCGGGGGTCCCCGCCGAGGCCCCGCGGCCCGAACCCGGGGATCGGTGAGATCACGGACAAGGACGACCCCGGGTGGCGCGGGAGGGCGACCTCCGGGTTTACTGGCTGGTAACAAGATCTGCCGCGTCCGGCACCACGCCGGTCGCACACCTGTAGCTCCACTCCGATAGGGACGCCGCCATGCCCGAAGCAGTCATCGTCGCCACCGCCCGTTCCCCGATCGGGCGCGCCTTCAAGGGTTCGCTCAAGGACATCCGTCCCGACGACCTCGCCGCCCAGGTCATCGGCGCCGCCCTGGCCAAGGTCCCGCAGCTGGACCCGTCCTCGATCGACGACCTCATGCTCGGCTGCGGGCTGCCCGGCGGCGAGCAGGGCTTCAACATGGCCCGCGTGGTCGCCGTCCAGCTCGGCCTGGACACGGTGCCCGGCACCACCATCACCCGCTACTGCTCCTCCTCGCTGCAGACCACCCGGATGGCCCTGCACGCGATCCGGGCTGGCGAGGGCGACGTGTTCATCTCCGCCGGCGTGGAGGCCGTGAGCCGCTTCGCCAACGGCAGCAGCGACAACCCGCAGAACGAGAACCCGCTGTTCGCCGACGCCAAGGCCCGCACCGAGAAGCGCACCCAGGCCGGCACCGCCGCCTGGACCGACCCGCGCGAGGACGGCGCCCTGCCCGACGTCTACATCGCGATGGGCCAGACCGCCGAGAACGTCGCCCAGATCACCGGCGTCTCCCGGCAGCGCCAGGACGAGTTCGCCGTCCGCTCGCAGAACCTCGCCGAGAAGTCCCTGGACAACGGCTTCTGGGAGCGCGAGATCGTCCCGATCACCCTGCCCGACGGCACCGTGGTCACCACCGACGACGGCATCCGCCGCGGCACCACCTACGAGAAGGTCTCCCAGCTCCAGCCGGTGTTCCGCCCCGACGGCACCGTCACCGCGGGCAACGCCTGCCCGCTCAACGACGGCGCCTCGGCGCTGGTCATCATGAGCGACACCAAGGCCGCGCAGCTGGGCCTGACCCCGCTGGCCCGCATCGTGTCCACCGGCGTCACCGGCCTGAGCCCGGAGATCATGGGCCTGGGCCCGGTCGAGGCCTCCAAGCAGGCCCTGGCCCGCGCCAACATGGCGATCGGCGACATCGACCTGGTCGAGATCAACGAGGCGTTCGCCGCCCAGGTCCTGCCCTCCGCCGACCAGCTGGGCGTGGACATCGACGCGCAGCTGAACGTCAACGGCGGCGGCATCGCGGTGGGCCACCCGTTCGGCAGCACCGGCGCCCGCATCACCGGCACGCTGATCAACGGCCTCCAGTTCCACGACAAGACCTTCGGCCTGGAGACCATGTGCGTCGGCGGCGGCCAGGGCATGGCGGCCGTCTTCGAGCGCCTGAGCTGACCCGCTCCCGTGCGGGGGGCCGGGGCGCGCACGCCCCGGCCCCTCCTGCTTTTTCCGCACCTCTCCGCGTTTTCCGGACTTTCGCCCCGCCGCCCGAGGTGACTCCGGAACACGTGCGGGGGCCGCTTAGCACCGGCGGTAACGGTCGTCCAGGGCACCTTGGCAAACGTTCCCGCACGCGCAAGGTAAAAGCCGGTGTCCGGGGCTTGTCCATACCGTGATCCTGATGCAGTGTCGCAGGTAAGCGTCAAACGCCAACGCACTGCCGGAGGTGCCCATGCCGGTAACCCACTCGCCGGAAGTCCACGCCAAGCTCATCGAACGCATCCCGGCCGTCACCGGCCGCGGACTCCACGAGTGGTTCGACGCCCTCGACCAGGGACCGGGCCTGCTCCGCTGCTCCGACCGGGCCAACTGGCTCGCCGACGAGTACACGCTGCCCCCGTGGTACGCCCAGGCCCTCGTCACCGAGTACGACCGACGACGACGCAACCGCTCCATCCCCGCACCGCGCCGCGCGGGCGAGCGGAGCACGGAGTCGGCCTGAGGCCGGCCCCGGACCGCACCCGCTCCGCGAACGGGCGAAGGGCCGTTCCGGCACTGCCGGAACGGCCCTTCTCTGTACCGCGGACGACCGGTCGCCGTCGGCTACTCGGCGAAGATCGACTTGATGATCCAGAGCAGGCGCAGGATCTCGATGTAGAGCCAGACCAGGGAGACGGTCAGGCCGAAGGCGAACTGCCAGGCGAACTTGGCCGGGATACCGGCGTTGATGCCCTCCTCGATGCCCCGGAACTCCAGGGCCAGGGTGCAGGCCGCGATGACGATGAAGACCAGACCGATGACCAGGCCCAGCGGGCTGGGCTCGCGGATGCCGATGCCGCCGCTGATGAAGAAGCTCGCGACGAAGTTGACCAGCATCAGGGCCGCGGCGCCCAGGGTGGCGTACATGACCACCTTGGCGAAGCCGTCGGTGACCTTGATGACGCGGAACTTGTACAGCGCCAGCATCACGCCGAAGACCAGGACCGTGCCCAGTACCGCCTGGGTGATGAGGGTGCCTCCGGCACCCGCGTCACCGGTGGTGCCCACCAGCAGGGCGGCCAGGTAGGCCGTCAGACCGCCGACGAGCAGGCCCTCGAAGGCCGCGTAGGCCAGGACGGCCACCGGGTTGGTGCTGTTCGTGAACGCGATGACCAGGCCGAGGACGAGGGCGCCGATGATGCCGGCGATCCACAGGCCCAGGCCCAGGCCCGGGTTGGCCTGGAAGACGAAGTAGTTGACGACGGCCGTGAGCGCCACGACGCCGAGCGTCATGCCCGTGCGCACCACGACGTCGTCGATGGTCATCCGGGCTTCGCCGTGGCCCTGGGCGGGGCCGCCCGGGTAGCCCTGCTGCGGGTAGCCCTGCTGGGGGTAGGGCTGGCCGTAACCCTGCTGGGGGTAACCCTGCTGGGGGTAACCCTGCTGGGGGTAGCCCTGCTGCGGGTACGGCTGTCCGTACCCCTGCTGGGGGTGACCCTGCTGCTGGCCGTACCCTGCCGGGCCGGCCTGCTGGAGCGCCCGCTTGAGAACGGGGTTGGAACTGCGCATCCGCATGTCCAGGAAGACCTTTCGAAACCGTGGATTGCTGCCCACAAGGTAACGCACCGGACTCCGGCGGGGTTCCGGCGCGCAGGTCACCGTTGGGAAACGGCTCCGGGCGGGGCGCGTGAACCCCGGGCGAACACGATGACGGGCCGGGGTCTCGACCCCGGCCCGTGCCCCCGTCGTCCCAGGTGGGACCAGTGTGGAACTAGTTGCGCGTGACCAGCGCACGCGCCAGGAACAGCACGTTCGCGGGGCGCTCGGCCAGGCGGCGCATGTAGTAGCCGTACCACTCGGTGCCGTAGGGGACGTAGACGCGCATGCGCTTGCCCTCGGCGGCGAGGCGGACCTGCTCCTCCTCGCGGATGCCGTACAGCATCTGGTACTCGTAGTCGTCCGCGCCGCGGCCGTTGGCGGCGGCCAGCTCCCCGGCGATGGCGATCATCCGCGGGTCGTGCGAGGCGACCATCGGGTAGCCCTCGCCCTCCATCAGGATGCGCAGGGCCCGCACGTAGGCCTTGTCGACCTCGTGCTTGTCGCGGAAGGCCACCGACTCGGGCTCGTCGTAGGCGCCCTTGCACAGGCGCACCCGGGAGCCCGCACCGCTCAGGTCGCGGCAGTCGGCCTCGGTGCGGCGCAGGTAGGCCTGGAGCACCGCGCCCACGAACGGGAAGTCCTCGCGCAGCTCGCGCAGGATGCCCAGGGTGGAGTCGGTGGTGGTGTGGTCCTCCATGTCCAGGGTGACCGTGGTGCCGATGGCCTTGGCCGCCTCGGCGATGCGCCGGGCGTTCTCCAGGGCGATCTTCTCGCCGTCGCGGTCCAGGAACTGGCCGACGGCGGACAGCTTGACCGACACCTCGGCGCGGTCGCCCAGCCCGGCCTCGCCCAGGGCCGCCAGCAGGTCCTCGTAGGCCAGGACGGTGCCCTCGGCCTGGGTGCGGTCCTTGGTGTCCTCGCCGAGGAAGTCCAGCGTGACGAGGCGGTCGCCGGCCAGGCGCTCGACCGCGGGCAGTGCGGTGCCCAGGTCCTCGCCGGCGACGAACCGGTGGACCATGGCACGGGTGACGGGAGTGCGCTCGACGATCCGGCGGCAGGCGGTGGACCTGGCGGCGAGCAGCAGAGGCTTGCGGAGCATGGTGACCTCGAAGGAGACGAGCGCGGACGGTCGTGTCGCGCGCGGGTGGGGCGCGGCCGGGGGTCGGCCCGGCCGCGCCAGCTGGTGCTTCGGGGGGCGGGGAGTCCGCACCCCTCAGGACGGGAGGGGTGCGGAACCCGGGTGCTACCCCTGGTGGGGGTAGGAGGAGGTCGTCGGGGCGACGAACGTCTCCTTGATGGAGCGCGGGCTGGACCAGCGCGACAGGTTCTGCGCGGACCCGGCCTTGTCGTTGGTGCCCGAGGCGCGGCCGCCGCCGAAGGGCTGCTGGCCCACGATGGAGCCGGTCGGCCGGTCGTTGATGTAGAAGTTGCCCGCGGTGAAGCGCAGGGCCTCCTCGGCCTCGGCGACCGCGGTGCGGTCGTTGGCGATGACCGCGCCGGTCAGCGCGTAGGCCGAGCCCTCGTCGACGACCTTGAGGATCTCGCTGTAGCGGTCGTCCTCGTAGACGTGGACGGCGACGACCGGGCCGAAGTACTCGGTGCGGAACACGTCGTTGGACGGGTCCGTGCCCACGATGATGGTCGGGCGCACGAAGTAGCCCACCGAGTCGTCGGCGGTGCCGCCCGCGACGATCTCCAGGGTCGGGTCGGACTCGGCGTCCTCCAGGACCTTGGCCAGCTTGTCGAAGGAGCGGCGGTCGATGACGGCGCCCATGAAGTTCGACAGGTCGGTGACGTCGCCCATGGTCAGGGCCTCGGTCTCGGCGATGAGGGCGTCGCCCATCTTCTCCCAGACCGAGCGGGCCACGAACACGCGCGAGGCGGCCGAGCACTTCTGGCCCTGGTACTCGAAGGCGCCGCGCACGATGGCGGTGCGCAGGATCTCCGGGTCCGCGGTGTGGTGGGCGACGATGAAGTCCTTGCCGCCGGTCTCGCCCACGATGCGCGGGTAGGAGCGGTAGGAGGAGATGTTCTCGCCGACGGTCTTCCACAGGTGCTGGAAGGTGCGGGTGGAGCCGGTGAAGTGCACACCGGCCAGCTCCGGGTCGTTGAGGGCGACGTCGGAGACGGCCAGGCCGTCACCGGTGACCATGTTGATGACGCCCGGGGGCATCCCGGCCTCCTCCAGCAGGCGCATGGTCAGCTCGGCGGCGAACTGCTGCGTCGGGGAGGGCTTCCACACGACCACGTTGCCCATCAGGGCGGGGGCGGTGGGCAGGTTGCCCGCGATGGCGGTGAAGTTGAACGGGGTGATCGCGTAGACGAACCCCTCCAGCGGCCGCTGCTCCATGCGGTTCCACACGCCCTTGACGCTCAGCGGCTGCTGGGCGATCAGCTCGCGGGCGTAGGCGACGTTGAAGCGCCAGAAGTCGATGAGCTCGCAGGCCGCGTCGATCTCCGCCTGCTGGGCCGTCTTGGACTGGCCGAGCATGGTGGCGGCGTTGATGGTGGCGCGCCAGGGGCCGGAGAGCAGCTCGGCGGCGCGCAGCAGGATGGCGGCGCGGTCGTCGAAGGACATCGCGCGCCAGGCCGGGGCGGCGGCCTTGGCGGCGGCGATGGCGTCGCGGGCGTCCTGGTGGGTGGCGTTGCGCATGGTGCCCAGCACGGCGGCGTGGTTGTGCGGCTGCACGACATCGATCGGCTCGCCGCCGCCCATGCGGCTCTCGCCGCCGATGCGCATCGGCAGGTCGATGCGCTCCTTGCCGAGCCTCTCGAGCTCGGCGACGAGCTCCGTGCGCTCGGCGCTGCCGGGCGCGTACGAGAGAACGGGCTCGTTCACCGGCAGCGGGACGTTGGTCACGGCGTCCATGGGGCACCTCCCTGGAAGTCTTATCCCTGAACAGAGCAGGGGCTGTCTCATCCAACGCTCCCAGAACAGGACCGTGCGAACCTTGTGGAGCGGGCCACTCTTTGCCCGACCTGTTTGTCCTCTAGGACAAAATGAAACCCGAAGGTCCACCACCGTCCCGTTTCGCGGCGTTCTTCCCACCGTTCGCCGCATGCCATCGGAGGCTCCCGTGACTTCTGACGTTCCCGCTGGTCACGACCGAGAGGCGACGGATCCGCGCCCGGGCGTCCCGTTGCGCCGCCTGCTGCTCGCCCTGGGCGACCCGGTCCTGGACGTGGCCGCGGCCCCGGAGGGGCTGGATGTCCAAGTGGACAACGTCCTCATCCTGGACCCCGAGGACCGGACCGAGGTGCGCGGCGGCGACCTGGTCCTGCTCATCGGGGCCCGCGGCGGCTCGGCCCGGCGGCTGGTGCGGCGGATCGCCGAACAGGGGGCGAGCGCGGTCGCGGTCAAGACCGGGGCCCCGCCCGAGGGGAGCCCGGTCCGCCGCCCCCGGGTGGGCGGCGACGACCTGGCCCCGCTGCGCGCGGAGGCCCAGGAGGCGGGCATCGCGCTGCTGGCGGTGCGGCCGGAGGTGCGCTGGGACCGGTTCCAGGCCGTGTGCCAGAGCATTGTCGACGACGCCCGGCTGCTGGAGGACGGCGACACCGGCGAGGCCGACGGCGACCTGTTCTCGATGGCCCAGACCATCGCCCGGCTGACCGGCGGACTGGTGAGCATCGAGGACTCGGCGAGCCGGGTGCTGGCCTACTCCAGCGGCGCCGAGGTGGACGAGCTGCGGCGGCTGTCGGTGCTGGGGCGGCGCGGCCCGGAGTCGTACCTGGCGCTGCTGCGCGAGTGGGGGGTGTTCGCCCGGCTGCGCGCGGGCGAGGAGGTGGTGCGCATCGACGAGCACCCGGATCTGGGCATCCGACGGCGGCTGGCGGTGGGCATCCACGCCGGCGACCGGCCGCTGGGCGCGATCTGGGTGCAGGAGGGCTCTCGCCCCCTGTCCGAGCACGCCGAGGAGGCGCTGCTGGGCGCCGCCCGCACCGCCGCGCTGCAGATGATCCGCCAGCGCACCCGGGCCAGCGCCGGGCTGCGGCTGCGCGAGGACCTGCTGTCCAGCCTCCTGGAGGGGCGGATCGACGCGGCGGCCCTGGCGGACACGGTGGAGGTGCACAGCCGCCGGGCCGCTCTGGTGGCGGCGTTCGCCCCGGTGGGCGAGGAGGGCCAGGAGCGGGCCGACCGCCCCGAGCGGGAGCTGCGCCGCCGCCGGTTCCTCGACCTGGTGTCGGTGCACACCGCCGCCTACCGGCGCAGCGCCCTGGTGACCGAGCTGAACGGGCGGGTCTACGCGCTGCTGCCCGACCTGACCCGGGACGGCGACGGGGTGGAGCGCACGGTGGTGACGCTGTGCGGCCGGATCGTGGAGGCGGCGCGGTCGGCCCTGGGCCTGCGGGTGCGGGCGGCGGTGGGCTCGCCGGTGCGGCGGCTGGCCGACGCCCCCGGTTCGCGGGCGGAGGCCGACCGGGTGCTGGAGGCGATGCGCGGCGACGCCGACCGGGAGGTCGCGTCCATCGAGGACGTGCGCTCGCGGGTGCTCGTCCGGGAGACGCTGGCGCTGCTGCGCGAGGAGCCCTCGCTGCGGGACCCGCGGGTGTCGCGGCTGGTGGAGTACGACCGGGGCGGCGGCGCGGAGCTGGTGCGCTCGCTGTCGGCCTACCTGGAGGCGTTCGGGGACGCCAGGGCGGCGGCGGAGCGGCTGCACATCCACCCGAACACCCTGCGGTACCGGGTGCGCCGGGCGGCGGAGGTCAGCGGGATCGACCTGTCCGACCCCGGGGAGCGGCTGTTCACGCAGCTGCAACTGCTGATGGAGCAGGAACGGCCCGCGCCGTGAGGCGCCGGGCCCGCGAGTACCCCCGGTCGGACTCGAACCGACACTTGTGACCCTTTTAGGGGGCCTGCCTCTACCATTGGGCTACGAGGGCGAGCCCATCATACCGGCCGGGCCGATCGCGCGATTTGCCGCGGACTGGCCGGAACGGGACACGCGAAGAGGCCGCCCCCCGGGGGGAACGGCCTCGGTCCGGTCCTCGTCCGCGCTAGCTCACCCGGCGCAGGTGGCCGCCCTCGATCACCTGCGGGTTGCTGGCCTCCTCGAAGGCCTGGCGGGGCTCGATCATGTCGGGCAGCGCGGCGAAGTCGCGGCGCAGGAAGAACCCGAGGGTCCAGTCCGACAGCACCCGGAACTTGCGGTTGAAGGTCGGGACCGCGAACAGGTGGTAGGCGCGGTGCGCGTACCAGGCCAGGCGGCCGTTGAGCCCGATCCTCCCGAACAGCTGGGCGGCGCCCTTGTGCATGCCCAGCCCGGCCACCGCGCCGAGGTTCTTGTGGCGGTAGGCCTTGGGCTTCTCGCCGCGCAGGGTGGCGATGACGTTGTCGGCCAGCACCGGGGCCTGGCGCACCGCGTTCTGGGCGTTGGGCGGGTAGTAGCCGCCGTTGCCGTCGGGCACCTGGGCGTTGTCACCGCCGGCGAACACGTTCTCGGCGCCGTTGACGATGAGGTACTCGCTGGTGTCGACGTGGCCCTTGGGGCCCAGCGGCAGGTCGCTGGCCGAGACCACCGGGCTGGGCTTGACGCCCGCGGTCCACACCAGGGTGCCTGCGTCGAACTCGGCGCCGTCGCTGAGCTTGATGCGCTGGTCGACGGCCGACTCCAGGAACGTCTTGAGCCGGACGTCGATGCCGCGGCGGCGCAGCTGGTTGAGGGCCTTGGTCCCGACCTCGGGGCCGACCTCGGGCAGGATCTTGTCGGCGGCCTCGATGAGGTAGAACCGCACGTCCGACTGCTCGATCGAGGGGTGGATGCGGACCGCGTCGCGGACCATGTCCTCCAGCTCGGCGATGGCCTCGGCGCCGGCGAACCCGCCGCCGACGAAGACGAAGGTCAGCGCCTTGCGGCGGACGTCCTCGTCGTCGGTGGAGTCGGCGATGGCCAGCTGGTCGAGCACGTGGTTGCGCAGGTAGGCGGCCTCTTCGACCGTCTTGATGCCGATGCCCCACTCGGCCAGGCCGGGGATGGGCAGGGTGCGCGAGACGGCGCCGGCGGCCATCACCAGGTAGTCGTAGGAGATGGTCTCGGGCTCGCCTACGTTGGGCTCGTAGCGGACGGTGCGGTCGGCGTTGTCGATGCGCACGACCCGGCCGCCCAGGACGCGGACCCGCTTGAAGACCTTGCGCAGCGGAACGACCACGTTGCGGGGGGCGATGCTCCCGGCCGCGGCCTCGGGCAGGAACGGCTGGTACGTCATGTACGAGTTGGGGTCGATGACGGTGATCCGCGCTTCACCGGCACCGAGCTTCTTCTCCAGCCGCTTCGCGGTGTACATCCCGAGGTAACCGCCACCGACGATGAGGATGTGCGGGATCTCCGCCTCGTCCCCTCCGCCGTGCACCAGCCGGTAGTTCCTGCTCTCGGTCATCGCATATCCGCCCTAACGGTTTCTTCGGCCTCCCCCGTTGCCCCGGGGGTGGAGGCTCCCACTCGTGTTGCGAGTCGTGGCTGTTACGGGAGCCCGACCTTTTTGTCGCTGCTTGTGCATTCTTTCACAAGCACCTACCCACAGAGAAGGTTCACACCTGACCACCTTCCCACCACTTTCCACCCGACCCGGATTGCGTTTCCGCAGCTCAGAGCGGTTGTGAAAGCGTTCACAAGGGTCCTGCGGGGTGACACGTCTCACCCGGAGGTCCCTTGCCCGGACCCCGAAAGACCCTGGTGAACCCTAGAACACGAGGTTCCGGCCCCGCGCACTCGGGTCCGCCGGACACCGGCGGACCCGTCCTCCCGCCCCGCCGGCGCGCGCGGGGCGCCGAAGGCGCCCAGCACGGCCGGAGGGGGCGGAGGTTCAGAGGAGCACGGCCTAGACGACCAGGCTCCAGGCCACGCCGTCCAGGATGTCGTGCTCGCTGGCCGTGAACGCGTCCGCCCCCGTGCGGGCCAGGACCCGGGACAGCACCAGCGCGCCCGCGCCGATCACGTCGACCCGGCCCGGGTGCATGACGCCGATCTCCGACCGCTGCACCGACGTGGACGCCAGCAGGCTCCCGGTGATCCGGTCCAGCTCCTCCGCGGACACGCGCGTGTGGTGGATCCGCTCGGAGTCGTACTCGGGCAGGTCCAGCGCGATCCCGGCGACCGTCGTCGCGGTGCCCGCGACGCACACCACCGTGCCCGCCTCGCGCAGCGGGACGACCCGCTCGACCTCGTCCAGCGCGGCGTCGATGTCGGCGGTCGCCGCCGCGATCTCCTCCGCGGTGGGCGGGTCGCTGCGCAGGTGCCGCTCGGTCATCCGCACGCAGCCGATGTTGACCGACAGCGCGGCCCGCACCAGCTCGTCCTCGTCCCCGGCCCCGCCGCCCAGGACGAACTCGGTGGAGCCGCCGCCGATGTCCACCACCAGGAACGGCGGCTTGAGGTCGGGGTGGCCGTCCTCCGCGGCCTCCGCGGCGAACTCGGCGGTGGCGCCCACGAAGGACAGCTCCGCCTCGTCCAGGCCGGTGACCACCTCCGGCTCCACGCCCAGGATCTCGCGCACGCCGTCGATGAACACCTGGCGGTTGCGCGCGTCCCGGGTGGCGCTGGTGGCGACCATCCGGACCGCCTCCGGGCCCAGCTCGATGCCGTGCGCGGCGATGGCCTCGGCGTAGCCGCGCAGCGCCTCGAAGGTGCGCTCCAGGGCCTGGGGGGCGAACTCCCCCGTCTCGTCGACGCCCTCGCCCAGCCGCACGATCTCCATGCGCCGGTCGACGTCAACGACCTGGACCTCGTCGCCGTCGATGTGGACGACGTCCGCGATCAGCAGCCTGACCGAGTTCGTCCCGCAGTCGATCGCCGCGACACCGCTCATGACCCGTTCCCTTCCGCGCCCTCGGGGGCGTTCTCGTCGACGCACACACAGGGGCCCCGGTCCCACCAGTGCGGGAGCTCCTCCAGAGCCTGGGCCCCGAACGGGTTGACCCCCGGCTCGGCCAGCTCGTGGGCGACCAGCGCGTGCAGGCACTTGACCCGGGTGGGCATGCCGCCGGTGCTCTGCATCCCCTCCGGCAGCGGCTCCACGCCGTCGCGGCGCGCCTGCTCGGCGCGCTCGGCGATGTAGGACTCGTGCGCCTCGGTGTAGGCCGCGCGCAGGTCCGGGTCCTCTGCCAGGCGGTCCTGCATCTCGCGCATCCGGCCGGAGTTCTCCAGCCGGCCGATCGCGGACGCGGCGCGCGGGCACGTCAGGTAGTACAAGGTCGGGAAGGGGGTCCCGTCCTCCAGCCGCGGCGCGGTGCGCACCACGTCCGGCAGGCCGCACGGGCAGCGGTGCGCGACCCCGCGCACGCCGCGCGGGGCGCGGCCCAGCTGGAGTTCGATGGCGGCGACGTCACGCGCGTCGACGGGGTCCCCGGTACGCCCGGATGCGGGCTGATCTGCGGAAGTCATGACCGGTCCAGGATAGGGCCCCCGGGGCGTCCGCGCCCCGCCAGGGGCCGGGCCGGAGGGCCGCCGGTCAGGGCGCGCCGCCCGCGGCGGGGTCGTCGGCCTCGCGCACCGAGCGCCACAGCGCGGTGAACCACGGCTCGCCGGGACCCGCCTCGGCGCCGGGCTCGTCCTCGTCCTCGGGGCGCACCACGATGTAGGCGGTCTCGCCCGGGTACTGGTAGTGCAGGCGCAGCCGGGCCTCGCGCTCGACGTACTCGTCGGTGCTCAGGGCCTCCTCGCGGGTGCGCAGCTCGCGCACGCTCGCCTCCATGCGCGCCCGCTCCTCCTGGAGCTGGGCGATCTGGGCGCGCTGGGCCACGTACTCGCGCAGCGGGTAGGCCAGGCTGAGCGCGATCACGCACACGACCAGGGCCAGGATCGCGGCCCGGCTGGTGAGCATGGGCCGCACGGTCCGGGCCGGGGAGGGCGCCGGTCGCGACGCCCTCCCCTGCTGCTTCTTCTGCTTCTTCCGGTCCGGTGCCCTCGTGTCCCGCCGGGCGGCACGGCCGCGCGGCCTGTCGGCTTTGGTCGCCTTACGGGCCTTTGCGGGCGGCTGCTGCGATTCGCGGGACACTGGGGCAGACTAGCCGCGCCGGGCGAAGCGCGGGAAGGCCGACACGCCCGCGTAGACGGCGGCGTCCTCCAGCAGTTCCTCGATGCGCAGCAGCTGGTTGTACTTGGCGACCCGCTCGCTGCGCGCCGGGGCGCCGGTCTTGATCTGCCCGGCGTTGGTGGCCACCGCGATGTCGGCGATGGTGGTGTCCTCGGTCTCGCCGGAGCGGTGGCTGATCATCGCCGTGTAGCCGCTGCGCTGGGCGAGGGCGACCGCGTCCAGCGCCTCGGTGAGGGTGCCGATCTGGTTGACCTTGACCAGCAGCGAGTTGGCGGTGCCGCTCTCGATGCCGCGGGACAGCCGCTCGGGGTTGGTGACGAAGAGGTCGTCGCCGACCAGCTGGACCTTGTCGCCGAGGGAGTCGGTGAGGGCCTTCCAGCCCTCCCAGTCCTCCTCGTCGAGCGGGTCCTCGATGGAGACCAGGGGGTAGGCCTCGACCAGCTCGGCGTAGTAGGCGGACATCTCCGCGGAGGTGCGCGGCTTGCCCTCGAAGGTGTAGACGCCGTCGGAGAACAGCTCCGAGGCGGCCACGTCCAGGGCCAGCGCGATGTCGGTGCCCGGGGTGTACCCGGCCTTCTCGATGGCCTCGACGATGAGGTCCAGGGCGGCGCGGTTGCTGTCCAGGTTGGGGGCGAAGCCGCCCTCGTCGCCGACGCCGGTGCCCAGGCCGTGGCCCTTGAGCACGGACTTCAGGGCCTGGTAGACCTCGGCACCCCAGCGGACCGCCTCGGAGAAGGTGGACGCGCCGATGGGGGCGACCATGAACTCCTGGATGTCGACGTTGCTGTCGGCGTGGGCGCCGCCGTTGAGGATGTTCATCATCGGCACGGGCAGCACGTGCGCGTTGGGGCCGCCGAGGTAGCGGAACAGCGGCAGCTCCGCCTCCAGGGCGGCGGCATGCGCCGTGGCCAGGGAGGCGCCGAGGATGGCGTTGGCGCCCAGCCGGGACTTGTCGGGGGTGCCGTCGAGCTCGATGAGCGCGCGGTCGATCAGCCGCTGGTCGTCGGGCTCGAACCCGTGCAGCTCGTTGGCGATCTCGTCGTTGACGGCCGCGACGGCCTTGCTCACGCCCTTGCCGCCGTAGCGGTCGCCGCCGTCGCGCAGCTCGACCGCCTCGAACTTGCCGGTGGAGGCACCGCTGGGCACGCCGGCGCGCCCGATGATGCCGTTGTCGAGCCCGACCTCGACCTCGACGGTGGGGTTGCCGCGGGAGTCAAGGATCTCTCGCGCCTGAACTGCCTCGATGGACGCCACGGTCTCTCCGTCTCTTCGGTGTTTCTGTGGACCACTGTTCCAGGACCCGCACACGAGACTAGCGACCCGCCCCGGGTGTGAGCGCGCGCACCCTGTGAAATTGGTCTAGTCCATGCCGTCCGTTCGCGGTCCCGTACCCTCCATCAGCGCGGCCGCCGCGATGGCCACGGCCCGGTCGCGGCACCGGGCCGCCTCCTCGGGGTCCAGGTACACGGCGAGGTCCTGGAGGCCGCCCAGGGCGATGACGGCGCCCATCCTGGCGGGCATCCCGGCGTCCTCCCCCACGAGCGCGGCGTCCAGGCGGCGCCGCCAGCCCATGACGTCCTCGACCAGCCCGATCCGGCTGAGGGAGGCCAGGTCGTTGAGCAGCGCGGTCAGCAGGGTGCCGTGGCGCACACAGATGTCGAAGTAGACGCCGAGGACCTCCTCGGGGGCGTCGCGGGCGAGCCCGTCCACACCCTCCAGGAACC
Source organism: Nocardiopsis changdeensis (assembly GCF_018316655.1). Taxonomy (GTDB): domain Bacteria; phylum Actinomycetota; class Actinomycetes; order Streptosporangiales; family Streptosporangiaceae; genus Nocardiopsis; species Nocardiopsis changdeensis. Next base: position 6,150,785 of record NZ_CP074133.1, read on the forward strand.
CCTCCATGTCCCGCCGCAGGGGCTCGACGAGGGCCCGGAGCAGGTCCTCCTTGGACCGGAAGTGGTAGTAGAGCGCGGCCTTGGTGATGTCCAGGCGTTCGGCGATCTCGCGCAGGCTCGTCTTCTCGTAGCCCTGCCTGCCGAAGAGGTCGAGGGCGACCCCCTGGATCTCCGCCCTGGTGTCACCGTGCGTTCTGGGCACAGACCTCACTCCTGTTCCTGCCGCCGACCGTCCCCACGAGTCTAACCCTGACCTTCCGACCGGTAAGTTACTTGACGACCGGTAAGTAGCTCTCTACCGTGAACGGGGACGGCACTCCCGCCGAGGGACCCCGAGGAGGACCCCCATGCCCGCCGTGAACGACGTCCTGATCTCCGGAGCCGGCGTCGCCGGACCCGCCCTCGCCCACTGGCTGCACCACCACGGCATCCGCGCGACCGTGGTCGAACGCGCCCCGGGCCTCCGGTCCGGCGGCTACGCCATCGACCTGCGCGGCGTCGCCGTCGACGTGGCGGAGCGCATGGGCGCGCTCGCCGAGATCCGCCGCAACGTCACCGAGATGGACGGGGCGGCGTTCGTGGACGCGCGGGGCCGCCGGTCCGCCCGGTTCTCCTCGGCCGACGCGGTGGACGACGGCCGGTCCCTGGAGATCCTCCGAGGCGACCTGGTGCGCATCCTGCACGCGCCCACCACCGCGCACACCGAGTACCTGTACGACGACACCCTCACCGCCCTGGAGCAGGACGGCGACCGGGTGCGGGCGACCTTCCTCAACGCCGCACCGCGCACCTTCGACCTGGTCGTGGGCGCCGACGGGCTGCACTCCGCCACCCGGCGGCTCGCGTTCGGCCCCGAGGAGCGGTACGCCCGGTTCCTGGGCGCCTACATCAGCATCTTCACGATCCCCGACCACCTGGGCCTGGACCGGGAGGCGCGGCTCTTCAACGTCCCCGGCAAGGCCGCCGGGATGTACCACACGCCCCGCGCCGAGGGCGCCAAGGCCATCTTCCTCCTCCGCTCCCCCGAGTCCTCCGGCATCGACCGCCGGCCGCCCGCCGAGCAGAAGGCGTACCTGCGGGCGGAGTTCGCGGGCCTGGGCTGGGAGAACGACCGGATCCTGGACGCCATGGAGGAAACCGGGGACTTCTACTTCGACTCGGTGACCCGGATCCACATGGACACCTGGTCGGCCGGCCGGGTGGCCCTGCTGGGCGACGCCGGGTACTGCCCCTCCCCCATGTCCGGGCAGGGCACCAGCCTGGCCCTGGTCGGGGCGTACGTGCTCGCCGCGGAGCTGGCCCGGCACGGCGGCGCGGCCGGCGCCCTGGCCGCCTACGAGGCGCGGATGCGGCCCTACGTGGACGCCAACCAGGCCATCGCCGACGCGGGCCTGGGCATCCTCGCCCCGCGCACCCGGCGGGGGATCCTGCTGCGCGACACGGTGCTGCGGGCCGGGGGGCCGCTGCTCTCCCTGCTGGGCCGGTTCGACAGGCGGCTGTCCAACGCCGCCGAGGCCCTGGACCTGGACGCCCCCGCCCCGGACCCGGCCCGGCCCTGACCCGGGCAGACCGCAGGGGCCTCACGGATCGGGGGCTCGGGGTGGATGGGCCCCGGACCGGAGCTGCCGGGACGGACGGGCCCACACGGCTCAGGACGCTTGGGGCGGATGGGCCGCACGGGCCCGGGGCGCGGGACGATCGGGCCGGGACTGATGGGCCCACAGGGGTCGGGGGGCGGGGCCGGAGCGGCCCGAGGCTGAGCGCCCGGGGACGGGCGGGGCGGACCGGTCAGGCGGTGGCGGCCCAGTAGGCGCGCCACTCCTCCCCGGACAGCTCCCGCGGGTCGCGGCCGTCCGCGCGGGCGGCCGCCTCGGCCGCCCGCACCCGCGCGTCGAAGCGGCGGGCCGCCGAGCGCAGGTCGGTCTCGGCGTCGCGGCCGCGGCCGCGTTCGTCGGCCACCGCGGCGAACAGCCCGCCGCCCTCGCCGCCGTCGTCGCCCACCAGGTCCGCGGGGAACCCGTTGCGCACCGCGCGCCCCTGCACCTCGGCCGCCAGCATCACCGCGGGCTGGGCGAAGGGCACCCCGTCCAGGATGGAGACGTCCGCACCGCCCGCGGCCTCGGCCTTGGCGGCCCGCTCGGCGGCCTTGATGGCCTCCCAGTTCGACCACACCTCGTCGGTGCCCGACACCTCCGCCCCGCCGAACACGTGCGGGTGGCGGCGGGTCATCTTGTCGATGATCGCGTCGGCGACGTCGTCCACCGTGAACCGCGCCGGGTCGCCCTCGGGCCGCTCGGCCGCGATCGCCGCGTGGAACACCACCTGGAGCAGCACGTCGCCCAGCTCCTCGCGCAGCAGCGCGAAGTCGCCCTCCTCGATCGTCTCCAGGGTCTCGTACGCCTCCTGGATGAGGTACTTGGCCAGCGACCCGTGGGTCTGGTCCCGGTCCCACGGGCACTCGGCGCGCAGGGTCCGCATCACCTCCACCAGGCGCAGCAGGCGGTGCCCGGCGGGCTGGGGCTCGGTCATATCGGGTCCTCGTCCATCGTCGAAGGGGGGCCGGCCCCGGGCGCGGGGGCCGGCCGCGGGCGAAGGGGTCAGTGGTCCTGCTCGGGCAGCCAGCCGCCCGCGCGCAGCGCGGCCAGCACCGCCGCCACCGAGTCGGCCGGGTCCGCGTCCACGGTGTCCACCACCAGGTCCGCGTCCACGGGCTCCTCGTAGGGGTCGGAGATCCCGGTGAACGCGGGGATCTCCCCCGCCCGCGCCTTGGCGTACAGGCCCTTGCGGTCGCGGGCCTCGCACACCTCCAGCGGCGTCGCCACGTGCACCAGGAAGAAGTCGCCGCCCGCCTCCTGCGCCATGGCCCGCACCTCGGCGCGGCCCCGGGCGTAGGGGGCGATCGGCGCGCACACCGCCACCCCGCCGTGGCGGCCGATCTCCGCCGCCACGTAGCCGATCCGGCGGATGTTCAGCTCCCGGTCCTGTGTCGAGAAGGTCAGCCCGTGCGAGAGCATGCGCCGCACCACGTCGCCGTCGAGCAGCGTCACCGTGCGGCCCGCCCGGCGGATGCCGTCGCACACGCCCCGTGCGATGGTCGACTTGCCCGACCCCGACAGCCCCGTGAAGAACACCGTCAGCCCGCGCCGGGTGCGCGCCGGGCGCAGCCGCGCCAGCTCCGCGGCCACCCGCGCCGGGGTGAACCACACCGGCAGCTCGCGGCCGTGCGCCAGCTCCGCCTCCACCTCGGCGTCGGACGGCTCCCGGCGGGCCCGGGCCGGGTCCACCCGGGTCAGCGGCTCCCACAGGCCCTCGTCGGCGTCGTAGAGCCACGGCTCGGGGTCCAGCAGCGTCACCGGCGGGCGTCGGGCCATGACGCGGTCCACGTCCGGACCGTCCCGCCCCGCCTCGACCACCAGGTGGGTAGCGCCGTACGCGGCGGCCACGTGCGCCGCCAGCAGCGCGTCCCGGTCCCCCCACGGGCCGCCGAACGGCCCGCTCGCCCGGGCCTCCGCGCGCGGCAGCGTGCACACCGCGAACGAGGTGTGCGGCGGCAGCAGCGGCCGGGCGGCCAGCACCGCGGCCGTCATGCCCTCGTCCTCCAGACCGGTGTCGACCAGGACCAGCACCTCGGCGCGGTCCGCCTCCACCCCCGGGGCCTGGGCCAGGGCCTCCGCCTGGGCGCGGATCTGGTGCAGGGCCCGGTGGTGCAGCGGCCGGTCGGTGACCACCGCCAGCAGCGGCCGCTCCACCCGGCCCTCCAGGTCGCGGCGGGCGCGCACCTCCGCCGGGGTGGCCCGCAGCTCGCGCAGCACCCCGTACGTGGGCGGCCGCAGCAGCGACACCTCCCCCGCCAGGCGGTACTCCCCCGCCCCGTCCTTCCAGCGCTCGGCGACCGCCAGCTCCGCCAGCGGGGCGCCCTCCGGGTCGGTGAGGACCACCGTGCCGCCCTCGACGGTGAAATCCGCCGGGACGGGAAGGATGACCGGAACCGGCCACGCGCGCCCATCGGGCAGCCTGCCCGCGCGCTCCACCGACTCCGCCTGCTCACGTGTCATGAATCCCGGCAGCGGGTACGCCCCGCTCAGTATCAGTTCCAGATGCGCGAGCGCGTCCGGGCCGGGGGCGAGGACCGGGGCGTCCGGCCGCCCGGAGGCCCCCTCCGACGTGCTCCCGTGCCTGTCGACACTCACCACGCGACTTCCTCTCCGACGGTCCGACCGGGGTTCACCGAAATCGCCACTAGCGTATGCCGGACGGGGCGCGCGCCGCCGCGCCGCACCGCACCGGCGGCCCCCAGGCCCCACGAGGGGCGGAATACGCGCAGGTCACGAAAGGTTCCCATGAAGGCACCGCCCGCCGTGCGGCCCGTCCCCGACCGGGACACCGCGACGGCTCCCGTCCGGACCCGGCCCGCGTGCGGGCCGCGGACTCGATAGTCTGAACAGACCCGGGCGGCGCCCGCAGCCGTGCCGCCGCCCCTCACCGTGCAGGCCGCGACCTTCCGCCTGAACCGGAACTCTTCTTCTTTCTTTGGTGCTATGAGCCTCACTGGACTTCTCGCCGACGTCTCACGGGACCCGGCACTGCACAGCGCGATCGAGACCGCCCGCGGCGGCCGCGATCCCCACCTCGACCTCGTCGCACCCGCGGCACTGCGCCCCTTCATGGTCGGCGCGCTGGCGGCCGACGCGCCCCTGGGCGCCGGCCGCCCCGTCCTGGCCGTCACCGCCACCGAGCGGGAGGCCGCCGACCTGGCCGACGCGCTGGGTTCGCTGCTGCCCGAGAACTCCGTCGCGCTGTTCCCCGCGTGGGAGACACTGCCGCACGAGCGGCTGTCCCCGCGCTCGGACACCGTCGGCCGGCGCCTGGCCGTGCTGCGCAGACTCGCCCACCCCGACCCCTCCGACCCGCTGACCACACCGCTGCGGGTCGTCGTCGCGCCCGTGCGCAGTGTGCTCCAGCCCCTGGTCGCCGGACTGGGCGACCTCGAACCCGTCCGGGTCCGCCAGGGCGACGAGGTGTCCCTGGAGGACGTCGTGCGCTCCCTGGCCGACACCGGGTACTCCCGGGTCGACCTGGTGGAGAAGCGCGGCGACATGGCCGTGCGCGGCGGCATCCTCGACGTGTTCCCGCCCACCGAGGAGCACCCGCTGCGCCTGGAGTTCTGGGGCGACAGCGTCGAGGACATCCGCTACTTCCAGGTCGCCGACCAGCGGTCCATCGCGGCCGGCGAGGGCGGCGACCACGGCGACGCCGCCTCCGGGCTGTTCGCCCCGCCCTGCCGGGAGCTGCTGCTCACCGACACCGTCCGGGAGCGCGCCCGCGCCCTGGCCGCCGAGCACCCGGCGCTGGCCGAGGTCCTCACCAAGCTCGCCGACGGCGTCGCCGTCGAGGGCATGGAGGCCTTCGCCCCCGTGCTCGCCGAGCGCATGGAACCGCTCCTGGAGCTGCTCCCCGAGGGCGCCATGGTGGTGGGCTGCGACCCCGAGCGCATCCGCACCCGCGCCATCGAACTGGAGGCCACCAGCGCCGAGTTCCTCGAGGCGTCCTGGATCAACGCCGCCTCCGGCGGCGAGTCGCCCATCGACCTGGGCGCCTCCGCGTACATGTCCATCGCCGACCTGCGCTCCCTGGCCTCCCGGCTGGGAACGCCCTGGTGGGGGCTGACCCCGTTCAGCTCCGGCGAGGCCGGCACCCGCGAGGAGGACGACGCCGTGGTGGTGGGCGCGGTGCCCGCCGACTCCTACCGCGGCGACACCGAGCGCGCCCTGGCCGACATCAAGGGCTGGCTGCACGACAACTGGAGCGTCGTGCTGGTCACCCAGGGGCACGGCCCCGCCGAGCGGCTCGTGGCGATGCTGCGCGACGCCGGGCTCGGCGCCGACCTGGTCCAGGACCTCGCCGGGCCGCCCGCCCCGGCCGTGGCCACCGTGACGACCGGGCTGGTCGACCACGGGTTCCTGCTGCGCACGGTGCGCACCGTCGTGCTCACCGAGACCGACCTGGCCGGGCAGAAGTCCTCCACCCGCGACATGCGGCGCATGCCCAGCCGCCGCAAGGGCACCGTCGACCCGCTCCAGCTCAAGCCCGGCGACTACGTCGTCCACGAGCAGCACGGCGTGGGCCGGTACCTGGAGATGGTCAGCCGCCAGATCCAGGGCGCCACCCGCGAGTACCTGCTCATCGAGTACGCGCCGTCCAAGCGCGGCCAGCCCGGCGACCGGTTGTTCGTCCCCACCGACCAGCTCGGCGAGGTCACCCGGTACGTCGGCGGCGACGCGCCCGCGCTGTCCAAGATGGGCGGCGCCGAGTGGAGCAAGGCCAAGAGCCGCGCCCGCAAGGTGGTCCGGGAGATCGCGGGCGACCTCATCCGGCTGTACTCGGCCCGCCAGGCCTCGCCCGGGCACGCGTTCGGCCCCGACACGCCCTGGCAGCGGGAGCTGGAGGACGCGTTCCCCTACGTGGAGACGCCCGACCAGCTCGCCGCCATCGAGGAGGTCAAGAAGGACATGGGGCGATCCGTCCCCATGGACCGGCTGATCTGCGGCGACGTCGGCTACGGCAAGACCGAGGTGGCGGTGCGGGCCGCGTTCAAGGCGGTGCAGGACGGCAAGCAGGTGGCACTGCTGGTGCCCACCACCCTGCTGGTGCAGCAGCACCTGTCCACGTTCACCGAGCGGTACGCGTCCTTCCCCGTCACCGTCAAGCCGATGTCGCGGTTCCAGACCGACGCCGAGGTGGAGCTGACCCGGGAGGGCCTGCGCTCCGGCGAGGTCGACGTGGTCATCGGCACCCACCGGCTGCTGTCCTCCGAGACCAGGTTCAAGGACCTGGGCCTGGTCATCATCGACGAGGAGCAGCGGTTCGGCGTCGAGCACAAGGAGGCCCTCAAGCGGCTGCGCACCCAGGTGGACGTGCTCGCCATGTCGGCGACGCCGATCCCGCGCACCCTGGAGATGGGCCTGACCGGCATCCGGGAGATGACCACCATCCTCACCCCGCCGGAGGAGCGCCACCCGGTGCTGACCTTCGTCGGACCGTACGAGGACAAGCAGATCACCGCGGCGATCCGCCGGGAGCTGATGCGCGAGGGCCAGGTGTTCTTCGTGCACAACCGGGTCGCGTCCATCGACAGGGTCGCCGCCGAGATCAAGCGGCTGGTGCCCGAGGCGCGGGTCGCCTACGCCCACGGCCAGATGAACGAGCAGCAGCTCGAGAAGGTCATGGTGGACTTCTGGGAGAAGAACTTCGACGTGCTGGTCTCCACGACCATCGTCGAGTCCGGCCTGGACGTCCCCAACGCCAACACGCTGATCGTGGACCGCGCCGACACCTACGGCCTGTCCCAGCTGCACCAGCTGCGCGGCCGGGTCGGCCGCGGCCGCGAGCGGGCGTACGCGTACTTCCTGTACCCGCCGGAGAAGCCGCTCACCGAGACCGCCTACGAGCGGCTGGCCACCGTCGCCCAGCACACCGAGACCGGTGCGGGCATGTACGTGGCGATGAAGGACCTGGAGATCCGCGGCGCGGGCAACATCCTGGGCGCGGAGCAGTCGGGCACCATCGCCGGGGTCGGCTTCGACCTGTACGTGCGCATGGTCGGCGAGGCCGTCGCCGAGCTCAAGGGCGACCAGAGCGCCGCCGAGGAGACCGAGACCCGCGTCGAGCTGCCGGTCAACGCGCACATCCCGCACGACTACGTGCCGGGCGAGCGGCTGCGGCTCCAGGCGTACAAGCGGATCGCGGGCATCACCTGCGAGGACGACGTGCTCGCCGCCTACGAGGAGCTCACCGACCGGTACGGCGCCCCGCCCCGGCCGGTGGACAACCTCATGGCGGTGGCCCGGTTCCGGGTCCTGGCCCGCGCGGCGGGGCTCCAGGACGTGGTGCTCCAAGGCAACCAGATCCGGTTCACCCCGGTGGAGCTGCGGGAGTCGCAGGAGCTGCGGCTGCGGCGGATGTACCCCAAGTCGCTGCTCAAGGAGGCCACCCGCACCCTGCTGGTGCCGGTCCCCAAGGCGGGCGGCATGGGTGGCAAGCCGCTGCGCGACCTGGAGCTGCTGGCCTGGTGCACGGAGCTGGTCAACGCCATCTTCGAGCCGGACAAGCGCAAGCCCCCGGTCGCCAAGGACTGACCCTCGGCGAGGGAGAGACGAACCGCCCCCGGCGGCCCGAGGAAGGGCTGCCGGGGGCGGCCCCGTGTGTCATCCGATCTCCCACAGGTGCACGGTGCCGTCCGCGTGGCCGGTGGCGAACGTCGCGCCGTCGGGGCTGAACGCCACCGTCGTCATCCTCGACGGTTCGCCCTGCGGCCGCAGCGGGGGCGCGGCGGCCTCCTCCCACGTGCCGGTGTCCCAGAACCGCACGGTGCCCTCGTGGTCCCCGGCGGCGAGCATGGCGCCGTCCGCGCTGAACGCCACGGTCATCGCGCACTCCTGCCCCGATAGCGCAGCGGTCTCCTCCCAGGAGCCCGTGTCCCACAGGTGGATGGAGCCGCTGCACGCGGCGAGCGTGGCACCGTCCGGGCTGAACACCACCGATTGGAACGAAGCCTCGTTCGCGGCGAGGACGGCGACCTCGCCGCCGGTGCCGGTGTCCCACAACCGCACGGCACCCCCGTCGCTGTCCTCGAACACCCCGGCCGTGTGCTCCGCGGTGGCGGTGGCGAGCAGGTCGCCGTCGGGACTGAACGCCACCGAGGTCATGTAGTCGGTGGGTCCGTCTATCAGAGCCGTCTCCTCCCCGGTGCCGGTGTCCCACAGCCAGACATGGCCGACGGCGTCGGAAACGGCGAGTGCCGTGCCGTCCCGGCTGAGCGCCACCGAGGTGACCCACTCGTCGTCGAGGAAGCCGGCGGTCTCCTCCCAGGTACCGGTGTCCCACAGCCGGACCGAACTCTGGCCGGTGGCGAGCGTGTCACCGGCGGAGTCGAACGCCACCCCCGGGGTGCCCATGCCCATCGAAAAGTCCTCGTCGACCAGGAGGGCGGTCTCCTCCCAGGTACCGGTGTCCCACAGCCGCACGGAGAACTTGGTATCGCTCGTGACGAGCGTGGTGCCGTCCGGGCTGAACACCAGCGAGTTCACCTCGTCCTCGTGCCCGACGAGGGTGGTGACGGGTTCGGGGGCTTCGGAGACGGTTTCCGGTTCTTCGGAGCCGCGTTCGCCCCGGAGGACGACGACACCGGCGGTCACGGCGACGGTGACCGCAACCAGGGCGGCGGCGACGGTCAACGCTCTCCTCCACCGCGGCCCCGCGGGGGGCGCCGCGCGCGGGGAGAGGTCGTCCGGCATGACCGCGGTGGCCTCGGTGGCCGCGACCAGGGTCGGGGCCGGGGGACGTGTGGGCGCCTCGGGGTCGTCGACCGCTCGGGCGGTGCCGGACGGGGAATCTGTGGCGCGGGGAGCGAGGGCGCCGAAGCGGGCGAGGATCGCCTCGGGGGTAGGCCGCCGGTCCGGGTCGTGGTTCCAGCAGTCGGCGATCAGGGCGCGGGTGCTCGGATCGATGTCGCCCGGGTCGGGGGGAGGGCCGATGAGGCGGCGGATCGTCGCGGCCATGGAATCCGCGTTGAAGGGGTTGATCCCGGTGGCGGCGTAGGCGAGGACGCTGCCGAGGGAGAACACGTCCGAGGCCGGACCGACGTGGGAGTTCTCGGTCTGTTCGGGCGACATGTAGGGCAGGGTTCCGAACACGGCCTCGCGGGTGGTCAGGCTCTCGGCGTCCAACGGCCGGGCGATGCCGAAGTCGATGATGCGGGGCCCGTCGCCGCTGAGGACCACGTTCCCGGGCTTGAGGTCGCGGTGGACCAGTCCGCAGTCGTGCACCGCCCTGAGCCCCTCGGCCAGCCCGACGATCAGCGTGTGCAGGTCGGGCGGCGTAACGGGTCCCTGGTCGCGGACCCTCTGGTGCAGCGTGGGGCCGGGGATGTAGGCGGTGGCGATCCACGGGGGTTCGGACTCGAGGTCGGCGTCCACAACCTGGGCGGTGTGGAACCCGCCTACCCGGCGCGCGGCGTCGACCTCACGCGCGAAGCGGGTGCGGAAGTCCCGGTCCTGGACCAGGCCGGGCCGGATGACCTTGACGGCGACCTGGCGGCCGGACGCGGTACGGGCGAGGTAGACCTGGCCCATCCCGCCTTCGCCCAGCCGAGCGACCAGTCGGTAGCCGCCGATGCGCCTGGGGTCGGAAGGCTCCAGAGGCCGCACCTGTAGTCCCCTTCCACGGCGCTCGAAGCCCGCACCTGAGAGCGACCCTCCCCCGCCGAGTTCGGCGAAGCGCCCTCAGCGTAGCCACAACGTGTTCGAGGACGCAGCACCTGTCACCGGATCGCAACCGGCCGCGCGGTCCCGCTCCTCCGTCAGGGGCGGGGGCCGTCGGCCTCGTCGGGGCCGGCCTCGTAGGTGATGCCGTACAGGTCCTCGGAGTCGTCCTCGGCGGCCCTGCGGCGCCACAGGCGGGGGCGCTCGGCCCGGCGGGCGCGGCGCTCCTCGCGCTTGCGCTCCCTGTCCGCGGCCCTGGCCGCCCGGGCGGCGGCCCTGGCCTCGGCGCGCTCGGCCCGCTCCCGTTCCTTGCGCTCGCGCTCCTCCTCCGCGGTGGGCCCGGCCGTCGCGGCGTCCTCCGCCGGGGCCTCGGGCGCCTCCTCGACGGCGACCCCGCCGCCCTTGTCCTCCCGCGGGCGCAGGGGGGTGACCGTGGCCAGCCCCTCGCCCACAGGGACGTCGGCGGGCAGCTCCACCCGCCCGGCGCGCTCGGCCTCCGGCTCCGGGGCGTCCCCGGCCGGGGCCCCGGCCGTCGCGGCGGTCGCAGCGGTCGCAGTGGTCGCGGCCGCCGGGGAGCGGCGGGTGTACCACCAGTTGGCGACCCACGCCGCGATGGCCGCGGCCACCCCCACCTCCAGCGCGGCCACGAGCCCCACCTGCCAGGCGGACGGGCCCACGTCCGACAGCCGGTGGCCGCCCAGGGACCCGCCCGCCAGCTCCCCCAGGGCGGCGCACAGCAGCCCGGTGGTCACCCCGCACACGAACCCCCACAGCGGCGCGGCCTCGCTCACCACGTCCGGCGCGCTGCGCTGGGTCAGCACCCCGCCCACCGCCCCCGCGACGAACGGCACCGCCAGCGCCGCCAGGGACAACACCGGCGCCGCCCCGTTCTCCGGCAGCGCCGCCAGCATGGGCAGCAGCGGCAGCGGCCCCACCGACACCCCCGTCGGGGCCACCACCGTCATCTCCCCCACCGCGAACCCCGGGCCCAGGGCGTAGCAGACCGCGAACACCACCGCGTTGGGCAGGTAGGCGAGCTGGATGAGCAGCAGCAGCAGGCCGCCCACCCACCCCGGGGCCAGCAGCCGCGTGGTCTCGACCGCCTCGGGCAGGCTCACCGCCAGCGCCACCAGGAACAGCAGGAACCCGCCCGCCAGCAGCGTCCCGGTGGAGGCGAGCATCCCCACCAGCAGCGACCGCGACCGGGCGGGCATCAGCCCCAGCAGGTCCCTGGCCACCACGCCCTTGTCGCGCATCAGCTGGCGCAGCACCCCCAGCCCCCCGGCCAGGAACGCGATGACGAACCCCATGAGCAGCGCCCGCGGCATGCTCGGCTCCACCGTGTCGGTGCGGGCCAGCAGCGCCAGCGTCCCCGCGATCGCCGCGTACGGCCCGGCGATCGCGATCGCCGCCCGGTGTACGTGCCGCAGCCGGGCGATCTCGCAGTTGCGCGCCACCCACCGCCCCGACCGGTACAGCAGCAGCCCCGGCAGCAGCACCAGGCCGATCGGGAGGAGGCTGATGTCCCCCTCCGGCACCGAGAACGACACGTGGTGGCCCACCAGCCAGGCCAGCACGGCCCCCTGGAGCAGGTCGACGATCTCCTCGCCGAACGTGTCGTGGGGCGCGGCCACCCACCCGACCATGGTCAGGGTGACGATGACCGCCAGGCCGATGCCCGCGGCGGTCGCGGCCGCCACGCCCCCGGTCGAGTAGACCGGGCGCGGCGCTTCCGCGGTTCCCGTGCGGCGGGCTGGGTCGGGGGGTGATCCTGGCGTGCTCACCCGACTTATGCTGCCAGGGACCGGATTGCTCCGCGCCATCCCCGCCGCGCGTGTCGTGCTTCCCCGTCCCCGCGGGACCGTTCCGGAACCCCCTGGCCGGTACGTCCGTCATACGATGGAGAAGCCGGTTCCCCCGCTCGAACGGACGAAGATGACAGGCCCGGATCCCGCCCCCTACCGCCTCTCCGACGGCGAACGCGACGAGGCGCTGGAGTCCCTGCGCACCGCGTTCCAGGAGGGCCGGCTGACCGTCGACGAGCACGAGGAGCGCTCGGCCGCGGCCCTGCGCGCCGTCACCGGCAAGGACCTGGTCCCGCTGTTCGAGGACCTGCCCCCGAACCTGCACCCGGGCTTCCTGTCCGCCTCCGCGGCGGTCGTCCCCGCTGCGGACGGCGAGGGGCCGGTGGACCTGGCCGAGACCGGCCGGTCCGTGGCGAAGAAGAAAAAGAAGGACGACGACAACCTGTCGTCCATCATGGGCTGGGGCGGGTTCCTGCTCTTCGTGTGGGGCCTGCCGACGTTCATCTCCGGCAACGTCACGGCCATCTCCGTCTTCCTGGGCTTCTTCTGCCTGCTGGTGGTGCCCGGCCTCATCACCTCCCTGGCCCGCCGCCGGCGCCGCGGGGGCGGCCCGGGCGAGATCACCCGCGGCTGAGCCGGGGGCCGGGGGCGGCTCGGCGAAACGGCGGGCCGGGCCCGGAACGGCGGCCCCGGCGTGGCCGGGTCCGGGAACGGCGACGGCCCCGCCCGCGCCCGGAGGCGCGGTGCGGGGCCGTGACGACCTGAGCGGCTAGAACAGCTCGCGCACCAGCTTGGCGGTTTCGCTGGGGGTTTTGCCGACCTTGACGCCGGCGGCCTCCAGCGCCTCCTTCTTCGCGGCCGCGGTCCCCGAGGAACCCGACACGATCGCGCCCGCGTGCCCCATGGTCTTGCCCTCGGGCGCGGTGAACCCCGCCACGTACCCGACCACCGGCTTGGACACGTTCTCCCGGATGAACGCCGCCGCCCGCTCCTCGGCGTCCCCGCCGATCTCACCGATCATCACGATCACGTCGGTGTCCGGGTCGGCCTCGAACGCCGCCAGCGCGTCGATGTGCGTGGTCCCGATGATCGGGTCCCCGCCGATACCCACCGCTGAGGAGAAACCGATGTCGGCCAGCTCGTACATCATCTGGTAGGTCAGCGTCCCGGACTTGGACACCAGCCCGATCCGGCCCGGCTTGGTGATGGTCGCCGGGATGATGCCCGCGTTCGACTGGCCCGGGGTGATCAGACCCGGGCAGTTGGGGCCGATGATGCGGGTCTTGTTGCCCTTGCTCTGGGCGTAGGACCAGAACTCGGCGGTGTCGTGCACCGGCACGCCCTCGGTGATCACCACCGCCAGGCCGATCCCGGCGTCGATCGCCTCGATCACGGCGTCCTTGGTGAACTTGGGCGGCACGAAGATCACGGTGACGTCCGCACCCGTCTTCTCCATCGCGTCGGCGACGGTGCCGAACACCGGCACCTCGGTGCCGTCGAAGTCCACCGACTGCCCGGCCTTGCGCGGGTTGACCCCGCCCACGATGTTGGTGCCCGAGGCGAGCATCCGGCGGGTGTGCTTGGTGCCCTCCGACCCGGTCATGCCCTGGACGAGGACCTTGCTGTCCTTGGTGAGGAAGATGGCCATGGTGTGTTGCTCCCTGCTACTTCGCCGCGAGTTCGGCGGCCTGCGCGGCGGCGCCGTCCATGGTGTCGACCTGGCGCACGGCCGGGTGGGCGCGGTCGGTGAGGATCTGCCGGCCCAGCTCGGCGTTGTTGCCGTCCAGCCGCACGACCAGCGGCTTGGACACGTCCTCGCCCCGGCCCTCCAGCAGCTCCAGGGCCTGCACGATGCCGTTCGCGACCGCGTCGCACGCGGTGATGCCGCCGAAGACGTTCACGAACACGCTCTTGACCGAGGGGTCGCCCAGGATGATCTCCAGGCCGTTGGCCATCACCTCGGCCGACGCGCCGCCGCCGATGTCGAGGAAGTTCGCGGGCTTGACCCCGCCGAACGCCTCGCCGGCGTAGGCGACCACGTCCAGGGTGGACATGACCAGGCCCGCGCCGTTGCCGATGATGCCGACCTCACCGTCCAGCTTGACGTAGTTGAGGTTCTTCTCCTTGGCGGCGACCTCCAGCGGGTCACCCTCCTCGGGAACGGCGAGGCTCTCCAGGTCCTGGCGGAACTCGGCGTTCTCGTCCAGGGTGACCTTGCCGTCCAGGGCGACGACGCGGCCGTCCTTGGTGAGGATGAGCGGGTTGACCTCGACGAGCGTGGCGTCCTTGCCGACGAAGGCCTTCCACAGCTTGGCGATGATCTCGGCGGCGCCCGCGGCGGCGGCCTCGGGGAGGCGGCCGGCCTTGGCGATCTCCGCGGCGACGGCCTCGGGGGCACCGGTCAGCGGGTCGATCGCGATCTTGGCGACGGCGTCGGGGTTGGTCTCGGCGACCTCCTCGATCTCCATGCCGCCCTCGGCGGAGCAGATCGAGAGGAAGTTGCGGTTGGCCCGGTCCAGCAGGAAGGAGAAGTAGTACTCCTCCGCGATGTCGGAGGCCTCTTCGACCAGGACACGGTGGACCGTGTGGCCCTTGATGTCCATGCCGAGGATCTGCTCGGCCTTGGCCTGGGCGTCCTCGGGGCCCTCGGCGACCTTGACGCCGCCGGCCTTACCGCGGCCACCGGTCTTGACCTGGGCCTTGACGACGACGCGGGGCTTGCCCGCGGCGGCGAACTCGTCGGCGATGGCACGCGCCTCGGCGGCCGTGCTCGCCACCTTCCCCTGGGGTACGGGAATTCCGTACTCTGCGAAGAGTTGCTTCGCCTGGTATTCGAACAGGTCCACGAGGGTCCGTCCTTGTAACTCGCTGGCTCAGGATGTCTACCGGGGTGGCCTGGTCCGGATCCGGCTCACCACCGCGTGTCACACGACGCGGATGCCCCGAACGGGGGACGAGCCGACTACAGGGATCGAGATCGCCGCGGCGTCTTTAGCCACCCGCGACATGCGCAAAGCTTAGTCGCCTGAAATCCGGCCGCCGGACACCGGGGGCGCGTTGGCTGCGCCGCCCGCACCGGTGATCGCGGCGCAGGCGGCTCTCGAAAGCCCCCCGATGGGAAAATCTGTGACGAGCGCCACGGCCTATAACACTGTGAACGAGACGAAAGTCCTGGATCCCCACGTTATGGGCATGCGACCAACGTCACGTCGCGATGTCACGCCGCGGCGACACGACATGACACGTCACGGTTCAGGCGGCGTGCGCGGGCCGCACGTTCTCCTTGACCCACTCCGCGATCTCCGCCGTGGGCGCGCCCGGTGTGAAGATCTTCGCGACCCCCAGGCGCTCCAGCTCGGCGATGTCCTCGTCGGGGATGATCCCGCCGCCGAACACCCGGATGTCCTCCGCGTCGTTCTCCTTGAGCAGCTCCAGCACGCGGGAGAACATCGTCATGTGGGCGCCCGAGAGCACCGACAGCCCGATCGCGTCCGCGTCCTCCTGCAGGGCGGTCGCCACGATCATCTCGGGCGTCTGGCGCAGCCCCGTGTAGATGACCTCGACACCGGCGTCGCGCAGCACGCGGGCGACGATCTTCACTCCACGGTCGTGTCCGTCGAGCCCCGGTTTGGCGACGACGACCCGTGCTGCACCTGCCATGGTCCAACCCCTCACGGCCCCTCGTGAGGGCCCTTGTGCGAGAACGCTGCGAAACAATCCGATGCCCTGAAGAGTAACCCAGGTCACTTGAGGTGACGGGGCGCGGGGACGGGTATCGTCCGGAACATGGCACAGCAACAGGAACTCGACTCGCTCGGCACCGACGAACTGCGCGAGCGCGCCGTCGAACTGGCGCGCAAGAAGTGGGACCTGCGCTTCTTCTGGAAACTCCTGGGGCTGATCCCCGCCGCCGAGGCGATCGCCGGCAACCGGGAGGCCAGCGAGGCGAGTGTCGCCCAGCTCTCCGGGTTCGTGTACGAGGCCCTGTCCGCCGAGAACGACCCCAAGGTCCAGGAGGCCCTGCGCCCCGTGTACATCGAGTACCTCAGGGAGCATTCGGAGGAGGCCTGAGCAGAGGCCTGAGCACAGGGGGTGCGAGGGCGCGGGCGCGGTTCGGGAGGCGTCGGCACGGCGGGCCGGGAACACCGGAAAGGCCGGGCGGGCCGGGGACGCCGGGAGGGCCTGACCATGATGTCCGAAAACCGCCGGTCCGGGTCCCCGGGATCGGCGAGTATGGATCCCGTGATGGACGATGAGCAGCGCTACCGCGCCGTACACGGCAGGGACTCCCGGTTCGACGGGATGTTCTACACAGCGGTGCGCACCACCGGTGTCTACTGCCGTCCCAGTTGCCCGGCGCGCACCCCCAAGAGGCAGAACGTCGACTTCTACCCGACGGCCGCCGCCGCCCAGGAGGCGGGCTTCCGCGCCTGCAAGCGGTGCCGCCCCGAGCTCACCCCCGGCTCGCCCGAGTGGAACATCCGCGCCGACGTGGTGGGCCGCGCCATGCGGCTCATCCAGGACGGCGCCGTCGACCGCGGCGGCGTGAGCGAGGTCGCGTCCTCGGTCGGCTACAGCGAACGCCAGCTCAACCGGCTGCTCACCGCCGAACTCGGCGCCGGGCCGCTGGCGCTGGCCCGCACCGAGCGGGCGCGCACGGCGCGCACGCTGGTGGAGACCACGGACATGCCGATGACCGACATCGCGTTCGCCGCCGGGTTCTCCAGCGTGCGGCAGTTCAACGAGACCATGCGCGCGATGTTCGACCGGGCTCCCACCGAGATGCGCGGGCGCACCGTGCGCCCGGGCTCGGACACGATCACGCTGCGCCTGGCCTACCGGGCGCCGTTCGACCTCGACCGCACCCTCGCCTTCCTCGGCGCCCGAGCCGTCCCGGGCGTCGAGGAGTTCCACGGCGGCGTCTACCGGCGCACGCTGCGCCTGCCGCACGGCCCCGCCACCGCGGAGCTGTCCGCGGGCACCGGGCACGTGCTGTGCCGCCTGCGCCTGGCCGACACCCGCGACCTGATGGGGGCGGTGCGCCGCTGCCGTCGCCTGCTGGACCTGGACGCCGACCCGCAGGCCGTCGCCGAGACGTTCGCCGGCGACCCCCTGCTCGGCCCGCTGTCCGCCCGCTTCCCGGGGCTGCGCTCCCCGGGCCACCCGGACCCGGCCGAACTGGCCGTGCGCGCGGTCCTGGGCCAGCAGGTGTCCGTGGCCGCCGCCCGCACGCTCGCGGGCCGCCTGGTCCTGGCGCACGGCGACCCCCTGGCCCCGGAGCTGCGCACCGGCGGCCTCACCCACCTGTTCCCCGCCCCCGCGGCGCTGGCCGCGGTCGACCCGGAGGACCTGCCGCTGCCGCGCACCCGCGCCGCCACCCTCACCGGGCTGGCCGCCGCCCTCGCCTCGGGCGGGGTCGACCTGGGCCCGGGCTGCGACCGCGACGACACCGAGCGCCGCCTCCAGGAGCTGCGGGGCATCGGGCCGTGGACCGCCGCCTACGTGCGCATGCGCGGCCTGGGCGACCCGGACGTGTTCCTGGGCA